>CANRFN010000091.1 GCA_947629915.1 uncultured Oscillospiraceae bacterium
GGGGCATCGGGGGTACCCCCTGGGGGGTCTCGGGTGGCTAGTGTCGGTTCCAATCAACAAATTTGTCGAATATCACCGTCGCTTTTTGTCAGCATTGCTTTGTTTGCTTCTTCGAGGGTAGCATACGCAGGTATTGGCACCAAGAAATTTCGGCGAACCGTACCCACCTTGTTTTCAACATTTCCCTTTTCGTTTCCAGAATACGGGTTCATATACACTGCTTCAAATCGATAAAAGTGCCTAAATGCCGCAAATTTATCAGACACACCTCTTTCGCCAAATGGTTTAATTTCCTGGACAATAGCGGACGCATTATCAAACCAAATAACGTTCGGTACCCCTTTAATGTGCTTGAAGATAGCAGTCAATCCTTCTAGTAGACATTCCAGATTTTCTCCATAGCACAACTGTACGTAAGCTGCATTGCTGTAAGGAAAGCTTAGAACCAGATATTTTGCTTTGTGAAGCCTCACATTATCTATGATGAAGTCTGCAGTACCGAAATCAACTTGGGCTGAACCTGGTTTGTGGATAATTGGGATGAACCCAGATTCTTTTTTTATTCCCATTTCACGTTTCCTTTCGGTAACGTAGCGCCGAACTGTTTCGATACTTAAGTCAGCACCGCGCTCTTCGTTGAGACGATTTGCAATTCTTGTTGCTGTGTGTCTCTGCTTCTTTGGGGCATCGCTATCCGTTTCTAATACCTCATCAATAAATTCCTTATATTGGTCCAGTTTAGATGCCCTGGACTGTTTTCCTTTTGGGGCTTGTGCACTCTTTGGAACGAACATGTCCATATCGCAATATTTTGCAACGGTCTTTCGGTTCAACTCCAATATCTGTGCCGTCTCTAAAATGGTGTACCCCTCTTCTAACACCATTTTTCGTGCAGCTAATATTTTACTATCGCATACCAAAAACATCACTTCTCTCATTTGCTTGTGCTACTTTTCTTATTATCTGCACACACAAAACAAAACAGGTAGCGAATTAAATTCAATTAGTATATAATAAACAGGCGATAATGGCAAATAAGGGTAGCCTTGGCGTTGATCCTCCTTTCCCCAACTCTGTTATCATTGACACTGTCTTGCCTGGTGTCTTTAGGGTAGCACATCATGGAGGGAGATGCAAAGGAAGCATGATGTTGGTTTTCGTTTTTGAATTTGGATTTTAATTATAAATGCAAATTCTAATATATCGATTAAACCAAGTTTTACCTTCGTGCACGCAACCTCGATTGATGTATTGCTATTTAGCACCTGTCACCCGAAGAGCAAAGACAGATTCTTTGGAGTGATGGCCCTCAGGAGGTAAGTAAGAGCGTTCCTCTCTGCTTTTGTCCTGATATCCCTGAATCCAGTAAAGAGCGATCTGCCATTTGCCTCAGCGAATTCGCGTAGCATATCTGATGCTTTGCCTGATTCCCCTGTGTGCAAATAAGGTACCTTCCAGCGCTGCCTATTGTCCTGGACTGGCTTAGGCGCATTGCCCTCTTTGAGTTCTCGCAGGAATTCGAGATCGTCCTTTATCTTCGCCTTTTTTTCCCCGAACCAGTCCCTCTTGTCTTTAATATATGTACCAATGGCATAATAGAGTTGAGAAGGTTCTATCCTGAGCCTCCCTATAAGGTGAGATATTGCTTCTGGCTTTCCTCCGGTTCTGCAATTCACAAAGTCAATGCCTGCAAAGGTATTATTCAACAGCTGATGAGGTGCATCGCACTGCTCGGCTTTGTTCTTCTCAGCCTGCTTGGTCGAAGCAGGAGCAGCCTTCTCGGTGTGCTCGGTTGAAGCTGTAGCGGTCTCTGCAGCTTGCTTGATTGAAGCAGGAGCGCTCTTAACTGCGTCTGTATTGGCTGCCTGTGATTCGCGCAAAGCCTGCTCAAGTTTATCGCTCAGTTCAAAACCAGGGAACTCATTGAAGAATTCACTTATGATCGTGATCTGCCACAGGGCAGATTCCTGGCGGTATGGAATGAGCCAGTCTGGGAGCATTGCGTGAGTATGCTTGCAGTGGGGACAGTAAGTACGTCGAATATAAAGCTTTTCCCGCTCTTTAGATCCATGGAATAGAAACTCTACCATGCGATGATATCTTCCCCACCATATCATATGCCCTCCACAAAAAGGACAAGGCACCTTTTTTATGTTGATTAACACTATTATATAATTGTATAGAGCCTGAAGCGCATTAGCCAAGTTCCCACAGTCAGCCCTGATCAAATATTGTATTCCTATCTTCTTTTGGCCAGTGTGTAACCTAAGCATAGTCAATCATACCTCCGTTATTTCGCATTAAAGCAAACTTCGGATTGGCAAAAGGCCTTCACAAGAAAACACTTGTAAAGGCTTTGATGCCTCTATTTGGATTTGAGGATATGTCGGATTGTCGAATAGCAGGCGGTAGCTAACCTGGGATAGCCTGCGGCTTCTGCTTCGCGATTCACCAACTCGGTGGCCTCGATCATGGTCTTGCAGCCATGCTCTGCCACCAGATCCTTCACCCATTTGTAGTCCTCCAGGGGGATCTCCCGGTGGGGGTTCTTGGGCAGGGTCTTGAGAACCTCGCTAATGGGCGTGCCTTCCTCCCGATCCTGATACCGTTTGATCCAGGTGGGTACTTTGGACTCATGAATTCCCACTTCTGCGGCGATCTCAGCGTTGTTTAAGCCCTGATCCGCTAAAAGGAGGATGCTGGCTCTCCTCTGAATGTGCGGCGGGGTGATGTAGGCCTTTACGAGGTTGTTCAGTTGCTCGCGGTCCTCAATATCCAGATGAAAAAAGTCTCTTCTCATATTGTCCGCTCCCTCTTTGTTTCTCAATCTCATCATAAGCCATACAGTCATATTTGTCCAGAAAAAAATGGTGCAAGGGCAAAACCCCAATATGGCAGTGGCATGTAATTCACTGCCATATTGGGGTTTTCTCTGTTGCTGCGCTAGACAAAGCAAGCCGTTCTAACCAAGCGATGGAGATTGCGGTTTCATGCCCATATACTGATGGAAAAACTCCTTTGGTCCCCCCACCAAGATCAGATCTGCGTTGCAGCTTCCAAACCGCTCGATGCTCGCAGTTTATCAAAGAAGTATAAGGGCGGAAGGGCACCGCCCTGTTTTTGGTGCCTGCACCTCTCCAGATGGTACCAGATAACAATAGCTCCGCTTTCGTTGATGCAAGAATAGCTGGTAAGGTCCATGTGGGGGGGTAACACATGGTACAGTCTCAAAATTCAATATTTACAAAATGAGATATTATGTCCCGCCTCCCCCTAGGGGGAGGCCCTTTCTTTGTCCTCTTTGATTGTTGTGCTCACAAACAATTAGAATAATATGTATGCGAGCACAAATCAATATTTGGTTATATGACAAATAGCGAATGATTTGATTATATTAAATATTATTTAGGTTTATAACTCGCTTGCCGGTGATACATAACGTAGTAGACATCATCTTCCAGGAATGTCCGTTTTCCATGTGGAACGTGTCCATTTCCCGCTGTGGTACATGCCCATTTTTTGTTGAGGATCATGTCCATTTTCTACTGTGGAAAATGTCCGTTTTTTGTTGTGGAAAATGTCCGTTTTTTGTTGTGGAAAATGTCCGTTTTTTGTTGTGGAAAATGTCCGTTTCCTGCTGTGGAGCATGACCGTTTTCTGCTGTGGCCCATGTCCGTTTCCTGACGTGGAAACACAGAACCTCTCTCCGGACCAGACAGGCACCGCAAGTATCCCAGGTGCACAAGCTGCGCGAGAACGTCTTCGCGGGAATCTTGAGGAGACGGCCTCGTGTCCGCCAGGATGGTCTCCCCCTGCATCAGGAGTGCAATCGCCTGTTTGAGTCCCCGTCTGTCCTGGTTGATATAGGCCGATAGTGATTCACAAGACGAGATATGCGTCCAGTAGTTTTTGCACGTTTTCGCCTCAATGGCTCGCAAAACAGAGCTGGGGTTATAGATTGCGCCAACATGTTCAAACCAATATCCATCATACCATTTCTTCATCGTTTTAAATGGCATGTTATGCTTTTTGCAGAGTTCCCTTACCTCAGGCTCTGTGAACCCGACAAATTCCGCCAGATTCAGCGGGTCTATCATCGTGTACTCATCGAAGTTTCCAATGGATGCTTGCAGCCCATATTTCTCAATCGGATAAATCCCGGTTAGGTAGGCAAGCGCGATATAGGGCTGGTAGGAGCTGCCCTTGAAGAGGTTGCACAGAAAATCAATGTATCCCCTTTGGGCCTCCGCCGAAGCATCGCTGCGGAACAGATCATCCCACTCATCGATCACAAACACAAACTGAGGATGCGCGGGAACCGTGAGGTGGACGTTGAGCAGAATATCCGCAAGGCCGCCCTCCCAGTCTGCGCATTCCGGGAAGGCCTCCTTCAGTTCCTCCTCAATCTTGAGGCTGAGATAGCTCACAAGGCTCATGGAGCAGTAGTCATAGACCTGCTGTTCCAGTTCTTTGGGAGACAGCTCACGCTGCTGCGTCTGGGCATGCAGCAAATCCTGAGATGTCTGGCAAACATCGATCATGATCACATGATATTGATTCGCATACTCCTCATAGTCCGGATAAGAGGCAATCCTCAAGTCCTGGAACAGCTCTGCGCTACCGGTTCCGCAGGCGTAATAGCTGGCGATCATGGATGCGGCAACCGTCTTTCCAAAGCCCCTGGGCCGCGTTGCACAGATGAGATTGCGCGGGGAATTGATCTTTCTGTTCGTGAACGCGAGCAGCTCCGTCTTATCGACAAAGGTATCGGATAGCAATGCATCGTTAAATTGTACAGTATCTGGGTCCAAGTACTTCCCAATATAGGCCCCAGAATGCAACCATCGTCCCACAAAAACGCCTCCTAGTTGATCCGGATGAAACATGCTCAAGGCTATCTGCGTCCATCCTCGTGAGACGCAAGCATAGCATTTCTTGCAGCATCGCAGCCAAATTAAATTATTTATTATGAGTTCTTATATAGTATACATCAAGCCAAGCACTTTGTCAATATCATTGAGCGCAATAGATTGCAGTTGCCGATGGAAAATCTTCAAAGAGCGCCCCGTGTCTCACCGGAGACACGGGGCGCTCTCTATTGTCGGGATTCACTTCTCATCGCTCTGGCGGACGATCTCATCGATAAAGCCCTTCTTCAGCTGGCAGATCCGGCGGAGGGGCAGCCGCAACTCGTCTTTCATCCCCCGGTCCAGCCAGTACATCACGATGCCGAAGGCGGCGCAGACCTCGTTTTTGATGAGGATCTCCCTGTCCTCCGGGGACATGGTGTGTCCGGTGAGGACGGAGTCTATGTACCGCCCCACGGTGTGCTCGCAGACCCTCCAGAGGTACTGCTCGTAGACCGCCCGGTTGGCGGAGTTATAGATGTGGAGGACCGCCCGGCGGTGTTCCAGGGCGAACTCCGCGGCGGCGTCCAAACAGGCCTCGATGGAGTCCAGGGCTGGGTACTTCTCGATGATCCGCTCCGCGTCCTCCTCCACGATCTTCTCCAGCAGCGTGGGGACGTCCTCGTAATAATAGTAGAAGGTGTTGCGGTTCACGCCGCAGTCGCTGACGATGTCTTTCACGGAGATCTGGGACAGAGGTCTCTCCTCCAGCAGCTTGATAAAGGACGCCTTGATGGCCTCCCGGGTGAAATTCGCCATGTGCCCCTCCGATCCGGGCCGGGCAAGGTACCGGTCCATGGTTTGGGTCATTTTATCGCATCGCTGCCCGCGGTGCAAGCGAAAAACGTCAGGGAGATTTTGGGCAAATCGGCCCAAGTGTCCAAAAAACAGGCAATCCAAAGTCTGCGCCCAAAAACTGGGCATCACGCCCTCGCTGTCCGTACCCAAGGGGGCGGCACCGCGCTATGATGGGGACCGAAAAGGGGGTTGAAAAACGTGAAAGCACGCAGCGTAACGCCCATGTGGATCGCCAAGATCGGCTACATCGTGATGGCGCTGGTCTTCTGCGGCGTGGGCGTGCTCTTTCTCCTCCGGCCGGGGATCTCCTCCCAGGCCATCGGTATGGCGGTGGGCATCGCCCTCGTGGTATTCGGGGCCATCCGGCTGGTGGGGTACTTCTCCAAGGATCTCTTCCGGCTGGCCTTCCAGTTCGACCTGGAGTTCGGCGTCCTGCTGATGGTGCTGGGCATCGTGGTGCTGATCCGGCCGGCGGACCTGATGCGGTTCCTGGCCATCGCCCTGGGGGTGGCCATTCTGCTGGACGGCCTCTTCAAGGTCCAGATCGCCTGGGACGCCCGCCGGTTCGGCATCAAAAGCTGGCCGGTGCTGATGGGCATCGCCATCGCCGCCGGGGTTGCCGGAGGGTTCCTGGTGTTCCGCTCCGCCCTGAGTGCCCAGGTGCTCACGGCGGTGCTGGGGGTCTCCCTCTTGGCGGAAGGGATCCTGAACCTGTACACGGTGCTCACCACCGTGTACATCTCTCGCCATCAGCGGCCCGACATCATTGAGACGGACCAATATGAAATTGAGTAGAAAGGACAGGTGACATCCATGCGTTTTGCAAAAGCGGTGGTGAAGTACCGCGTACCCATTCTCATTCTCACCATTCTCCTGATGATCCCCTCGGTGCTGGGGATGGCGGGGACCCGGATCAACTACGACATGCTGGACTATCTGCCGGACGATATGGAGACGGTGATCGGCCAGGATGCCCTGATGGAGGACTTCGGCAAGGGTGCCTTCTCCTTCCTCATTGTAGAGGATATGCCAGTGAAGGACACCGCAGACCTGAAGGCGAAGATTCAGAACGTGGAACATGTGGATACGGTGCTCTGGTATGACTCCCTCGCCGACCTCTCCCTCCCCATGGAGGTACTGCCGGATGAGATCTACGATGCCTTCAACACGGAGAACGCCACCATGATGGCCATCTTCTTCGACAGCGCCACCTCGGCGGACGTCACCATGGACGCCATCCGGGAGATCCGGGGCATCGCAGGAGAGCAGTGCTTCGTCTCCGGCCTCTCCGCATTGGTAACGGACCTGAAAGACCTCTGCGAGAAAGAGGAGCCCATCTATGTGGGCATGGCAGTGGTGCTGTCCTGCGCCGCCATGCTGCTCCTTCTGGACAGCTGGCTGGCGCCTGTCGTGTTCCTTGTGAGCATCGGCATGATGATCCTTCTCAACCTCGGCACCAACTACTTCATGGGTGAGATCTCCTATATCACAAAGGCCCTCTCTGCGGTGCTGCAGCTGGCCGTTACCATGGACTACTCCATCTTCCTCTGGAACAGCTACAACGAGCAACTCCAGAAGTACGAAGACCACAAAGAGGCCATGGCCCAGGCCATTCACCAGACCCTCACCTCCGTATTGGGCAGCTCCATCACCACGGTGGCGGGCTTCATCGCCCTCTGTTTCATGTCCTTCACCATGGGCCGGGATCTCGGCATCGTGATGGCAAAGGGCGTGCTGCTGGGTGTGTTAGGGTGTGTCACGGTGCTGCCGGCGCTGATCCTCATCCTGGATAAGCCGCTGCAGAAGACACGGCACCGCTCTTTAATTCCCGATATGACCAAGGTCTCCAAGGGCATCGTCCGGATCTTCCCGGTGTTTCTTGTGCTCTTCGTGCTCCTGATCCCCCCGGCGCTGAACGGCTATCAGAAGACCAACGATGAGGTCTACTACGACATGGCCCAGATGCTGCCCCAGGACATCGACTACGTGATCGCCAACAGCAAGCTCCAGGACGACTTCGACATCGCCTCCACCCACATGCTGCTGGTGGACGCCGATCTCCCCGCCAAAGAGGTCCGCTCCATGTCCCGGGAGATGGAGAAAGTGGACGGCGTGAAGTACGTGCTGGGTCTGGAGTCCCTCATTGGCTCCCGGATCCCGGAGGAGGTCATCCCGGAGTCCCTCACAGAGGTGCTCCAGACGGAGAACTGGGAGCTGCTGCTCATCAACTCCGAGTACAAGGTGGCCAGCGATGAGGTGAACAGCCAGGTGGCGCAGCTGAACACCATTCTGAAGCGCTATGATCCCACCGGCATGCTCATCGGCGAGGCGCCCTGCATGAAGGACATGATCGAGACCACCGCCCACGACTTTCAGGTGGTAAACGCCATCTCCATCCTGGCCGTGTTTGTGATCATCGCCCTGGTGGAGAAGAGCATCTCTCTGCCGTTCCTGCTCATCGCCGTGATTGAGCTCGCCATCTTCATCAACTTGGGTCTCCCACACTACCTGGGCCAGAGCTTGTCCTTCATCGCCCCCATCTGTATCAGCACGATTCAGCTGGGCGCCACGGTGGACTACGCCATTCTCATGACCACCCGGTATAAATCCGAGCGAATCGCAGGGGCTGAGAAAAAGGATGCCGTCCGCACGGCCCTCTCCGCCTCCATCCCCTCCATTCTGGTGTCTGGCTTCGGGCTCTTCGCCGCAACCTTCGGCGTGGCCCTCTACTCCGACATCGACCTCATCAGCTCCATGTGCATGCTTCTGGCCAGAGGCGCCGTTGTGAGCATGCTGTCCGTCATCCTGGCACTGCCTGCCCTGCTCACCCTCTGTGACCGCCTCGTCTGCGTCACCACAGTTGGCATGCGGCACTGCCCCACTTCCCAAAACACCCGCAGGCATCATCATCAACACAAGGAGGTTGTCCACGCATGAAAACGCATTGGAAAAAAGTGATGGCCGGCACCCTGTGTGCGGCGCTGGTTATCGGCGGCGCTCATCTCACCGCCATGGCTGTCCCGTCCCAAGACAGCGGGGCAGCTGAGGATTCTCAGAACACCGTCTCTACCCAGGCCACGGCGCAGCTTGGCGCCTCTGCCAACACTGGGAAGAGCGCATACAAAGATGAAACCGTGTACGTTCTCACCGGCGCAGACGGGTCCGTGGAAAAGCGGATCGTGAGCGACTGGCTGAAGAACGCAAACGGCGATGCCACCCTGAAAGACCGCAGCGATCTCCAGGACATTGAGAACGTTAAGGGCGATGAGACCTGGTCTGCCAATGGAGCCAACCTCTCCTGGGAAGCCGCCGGCAGCGACATCTACTACCAGGGCACCACAGACAAGGAACTGCCGGTAGATGTGAAGATCAGCTACACTTTGGACGGCAAGACTGTCTCCCCTGCAGATCTCGCCGGCAAGAGCGGTAAGGTCTCCATCCGCTTCGACTACACCAACCGTGCCGCTCAGACCGCCGAGATCGATGGCGAACAGGTGCAGATCTTCGTCCCCTTCGCCATGCTCACCGGCGTGGTGCTGGACAACGAGGTCTTCTCCAACGTGGAGGTGACAAACGGCAAGCTCATCAACGATGGGGACCGCAGCGTTGTGGTGGGCATGGCCTTCCCGGGGCTGCAGCAGAGCCTGGATCTGGACTCCGAGACCCTGGAGCTGCCGGACTACGTGGAGATCACCGCAGATGCCCAGGACTTCGCCCTTGCCATGACCATGACCGTGGCCACAAACCAGCCGTTCCAGGAGTTGGACCTGGACGACCTCAGCGATCTGGACGGCCTCTCGGACTCCATGGATGACATGACAGACGCCATGGCCCAGCTGATGGACGGCTCCAACCAGCTCTATGACGGCCTCTCCACCCTG
The DNA here is from genome assembly GCA_947629915.1 of uncultured Oscillospiraceae bacterium. Classification (GTDB taxonomy): domain Bacteria; phylum Bacillota; class Clostridia; order Oscillospirales; family Oscillospiraceae; genus Enterenecus. The sequence goes on from CANRFN010000091.1 coordinate 9,587, forward strand.
GCAGACAAGTCCAATGAGCTGGCAGACGGCGTGGGGCAGCTGCAGGACGGCGCCAAGCAGCTGCAAGAGGGTCTGAACACCCTCACCGCCAACAATGCCCCCCTCACCGGCGGGGCAAAGCAGGTGTTTGAGACCCTTCTCTCCACCGCCAACACGCAGCTCGCCGCTGCCGGGTTGGAAGTCCCCACCCTCACCATCGAGAACTACGGCACCGTGCTGGATCAGGTGGTGGCATCCCTGGACGAGGACAAGGTCCACGAGAAGGCCCTGGAAACCGTGACCGCAGCTGTAGAGGCCCAGCACGATTATATTGAGCAACAGGTTACCGCCGCCGTGGAGGAGCAGGTCTCCGAGAAGGTGAACGAGGCCGTCCGGGAACAGGTGACCGCCAAGGTGACAGCCGCTGTCCAGGATCAGGTAACTGCCCAAGTTACTGCCGCTGTTCAGGAGCAGGTAACCGCCAAGGTTACCGAGGCCGCCAAGGCCCAGGTATTGGAGCAGGTCACTGCCGCTGCAAAAGAGCAGGTAACCGAGAAAGTAACTGCTGCCGTGAAGGAACAGGTAACCGCACAGGTAACGGCTGCTGTCCAGGAACAGGTGTCTGCCCAGGTGAAGGCAGCTGTCCAGGAGCAGGTGATGGCACAGGTAGTGAGCAGCGCCGCCCATATGGATCTGGATGCATACCAGCAGGCAGTGGCCGCCGGCATGGTGGACAGCACCACCCAGGCCGCCGTGAATGCAGCCGTCCAGCAGCAGATGGGCACTGCCGCCATCACTGACACCATCGCGGCCAAGACCACCGAGCAGATGGCCACATCTGATGTCCAGCAGCTGATCGCCTCCAACACAGACGATCAGATGAAGAGTGAGACCGTCCAGGCCACCATCGCCTCCAACATAGAGGAACAGATGAAGACCAAGGACGTGCAGGCCCTCATCGATACCAACGTAGAGGAACAGATGAAGACCGAGCAGGTCCAGGGTCTGATCCAGTCCAATGTAGAGACCCAGATGGCCACCGAAGACATCCAGGCCACCATCGCGGCCAATGTAGAAGAACAGATGGCCGAGGAAGATGTCCAGGCGCTGATCCCCAAGAACGTGGAGGAGCAGATGGCTACCGAGGATGTCCAATCCCTTGTAACCGCCAACATCGATGAACAGATGGCCACGGACAGCATCCAGGAGGCCATCGCAGCAAACACCGAGGAACAGGTACAGAAGGCCATCACAGACAACATGGGTTCCGAGGAAGTGCTGAGCCAGATGGCAGCGGCCTCCGAGGGTGTAAAGTCCGTGCTCTCCCTGAAGGCCTCCCTGGACAGCTACAACACCTTCTACACCGGCCTTCAGACCTACACAGCAGGGGTTGCCCAGGCTGCAGACGGCGCCGGTGCGTTGAAAGCCGGTACCGACACCCTGAACAGCGCCATGCCGGATCTTCTGGACGGCGTGGGGCAGTTGAAGGACGGCGCCAAGGAACTGGCGGACGGTCTCGCGGAGTTCAATGAGGAGGCCATCGAGAAACTGGTATCTGCCGTGGATGAGGATCTCGCCGGTCTGTCTCCCCGCCTGGAGGCAGTTCGGGACGCCGCCAACAGCTACAAGAACTACGCAGGCCTGGCGGACGGCGCAGACGGAGAGGTGAAGTTCATCTTCCGGACAGACGCCATCTAAAACCATATGGAACAGGTTCGAGGCAGATCTGGGGGATTGCCTCCGGGACCTGAACCAGAAAGAGAGAGTTGGAAGCGGCGGATCCCGCAAAGGGGTCCGCCGCCTCTTTTTCGTTCTCCGGCAGCAAGGCTTTGAAACCCCAGAGCACATTCTCGAATGTTTTGCGCCTGGCAGCAAGCAGATACCAGCATCTTACAGCAGATTTGAACAATCTGCCGAAATCCTCGGACGATTTCGCATGTTTACCCGTTGAAATTCATATCGAAAACCTGGTAATATCAGTCCGGTATCTTTTCCAAAAATCGGGGAAAGATCAGCCGGTTAGGCCCTAAACCGGGATTCCCGCAACGCCTCTTCCGATGAGATTGGACCGTCCTGTTCTATACAAAGAGAGAGTTTACAGCGCAGGTTGGTGTCTATTGCGGGACCAAGCAGGAACACGAGGTTGTGGACTGTCCAGAGACCATGGAGACCATGGGCGGTCCACGTTACCTCGTGTTCTCTTGTGTACGGGTATGGAACAGGAAGCAGGAAGAGGATTCGGAGCATCTTCGGCATAAGATCGATGAGAAGGATGACTATAGGCACTTGTGCTCTGCCGCTTCGAGCGCTGAACGACAGAACACGCGGATATACATCAAGGAGGGATCGCCCAACCCGAGCAAAGCGCTACACCCCGCATCAAGACTCGGCAACGTAGAAGAGAATGTGGATTGGAGAAACTGGTTGGATCGTTGTATGCATTGTCTGACTGCGGCACAGAAATCCGCAGCGGACAAAATCTAACATCTGGAAGGAGCACACACATGAAGCAAGGACAAGGGATCACCCGAAGAGTCATCACCCTCGTTCTGACCATCGCCATGCTGTTCGGCCTGGCATGTACCCCCATTGGGCGCGTACAGGCTTCGGCAGCAGAGGCGTCCATGGACGATACCCCTATGGCCCGCAACTGGGCCGGTGGTTACACCCAATGACGATGGGACGTACGATGTAGCATTCACCTACTATGGGGAGGCAGAGAGAGTTTGGCTCTGCAGTTCCCTGCCTGGGGTGGGTTGGAGTACAAGCTCCGCCCCGGTAATGGATCAGGATTCCCCGGGCGTATGGACTACAACAGTACACGTCTCAACACCTGGAACTTACCATTATAAATTTCTCGTTAACTACGATAACGGATGGACACCCGACCAAAACAATTCCTTCAAGGTAAAGGACAATAACGCCCTGGTAGCTGTTGGGTATGAGAATCCCTCCATAGAGGAAAACGTCGTGACCATTCGATACATCCCAACAAACGGCGAAAACAAAGTAGAAATAGCCGGCAATTTTGATGGCACAGATGTTTGGAAGACCATTACGTTGGAGCCAGATAAAAACGGAGTATGCGCCCATACCTTCACAGGAATTGCAAACACTAACTACCAGTACAGATTCATTATTGATGGCATCTGGGTATCTGATCCTGCAAACAAAAATGCTCTGGCCGGCGACAATAGCCAATTCACCTTTGTAGCATCGCCTGAGGCTACCTCTACCCCAGAACCAGTAGATCCGAAGACCATTATCTCTCCAGAAATCGATGGAAACCATGTCACCTTCCGCTACTACAGCGAGAACGCCACAGAAGTGAAACTTGCCGGTACCGTGACAAGCTGGGGTGGCGTACTCATGGACAGCGACGGAAATGGCCTATGGACTATGGCCCTGGATTTGCTAACCGGTAACTATGAGTACAAATTCATTGATGACAGCGTTTCAGGGACTTGGCCTACCGACCCCCAAAACCCGTATCGTTTGACCAGCAGTGGAAACTCGTTCCTCCCAGTTGGCTACCAGAGTCCTGTAGTGAACGGGACAAGTGTTACCATCTCGTACTACGACCCCTCTGCCGATCCAGGTACAGTGAAAGTAGCTGGATCTATGACAAACTGGGCGACTGATGCAGTCCTCATGACCGATGATGGGAAGGGACTGTTTACTTGCACGATCGACGATCTTGCCCCTGGCGATTATCAGTACCAGATCATTATCGTTACCGGTTCCGATTCTCAAGCGTGGCATCAGGATCCGGCAAATACAGCGGCTTTAACAGGCGAATACAACAACAATCAATTCAAGATTAACGAAGTCGTAGAACCCGATCCTGAAGAAACAACCACCCCCGATCCCACAGCAACGCCCACCCCGGACCCAACAGCAACACCTTCCACGGATCCAACGGCAACTCCCACTCCGGATCCAACGGCAACACCTTCCACGGATCCCACAGCAACGCCCACTCCGGGTCCCACAGAGACTCCTTCTCCAGACCCCACTGAGACACCCTCAACCACTCCTGAACCGGCAGAGGTCATCTCTCCAGAGGTCAGCGACAATGCCGTCACCTTCCGGTATGAAGATAGCGGTGCCAACGACGTTTGGCTCAAAGGCTCTCTGAACGGCTGGGCCCCCGAGCGCATGACACCGGGCGACAATGGCGTCTGGTCCATTACCAAAGAACTTGCGCCCGGCGGATACACGTACAAATTCCTGGTTAACGACATCGAAAACGGCTGGGTAAACGACCCGAAGAACCCGTATCAACTCACCGGCAGCACTGGAGACAACTTCGTCCCCGTCGGCTATCAAAGTCCGATTGTCGATGGGGCCAACGCCACCATCACCTATCACAACACCAGTGACCAAAGCATTGAGATCGCCGGTGATATGACGGATTGGAAATTTGTAGAGATGACTCCCGGTGCGGATGGGCTCTGTTCTCACACCTTTGAGAACCTCACGAAAGGCCAGCATCTGTACAAGCTGCACATCGTCGGTACCGGAGATGAAGGGTGGTTCCTCGATCCGGCAAACCCGCAGGAACCGGTCGACGGCAACAATCCGTTCGACGTCGAAAATGGCGTGGAACCTGATCCGGCCCCTGATCCCGCGCCCAAACCCACGGCGATCCTCTCCCCGGAGGTCAGCGGCAACACCGTCACCTTCCGATATGAGGCGCCATCCGCAGGCAGTGTTAAACTCGCCGGTTCCATGACAGGCTGGGGAGACGACCCCAAAGAAATGAAGAAAGATGATAGCACTGGCATTTGGTCCATTACCCTCGAAGGCCTTGAGACCGGCACATACCAGTACAAGTTCATCGTTGACGATCAACCCGATTGGCTTGCTGATCCCAAGAACCCGTTCAACGCCAACAATAACGGCAATTCCTTTGTAACCATCGGGTATTCGAATCCTATCATTGATGGCTCAAACGTCACCATCCGGTATCAAACAAAGAACAATAATGACAGTTCCGTACAGGTAGCCGGCAGCATGCCCGAGAGCAATTGGATCGGGAAAGATATGGTACTCGGCGATGACGGCGTCTATACCTATACCTTCAAGAACCTGCCCAACGGGACATACCAGTACAAGCTGATTGTCGACGGCAAGTGGGTGGCCGATCCATCCAACCCGAGCGAACTGGTAAGCAACGATAAGAACAGCCAGTTCACCGTCACCGAGAGCTCCCAGCAGCAGATCATCTCCCCTGAGGTAACCGGTCACGAGGTCACCATCCGGTATCCGGGTACCGCCACCTCTGTGGAGCTGATGGGCACCCTGCCTGGGGCAGACTGGACCATAGACAAGAATCCCCCGCTCAAAGAGAACCAGGAAACTGGCATCTGGGAGATCATCCTAGAGGATGTCCCCGCCGGAAAATATCAGTACAAATTTGCCGTCAACGGGTCCTGGACAATGGACTCCCTGAACCCTTGGACTGAGGGAGACAACAACATCGTTGTCGTCACCGGCCTCCGTGCGCCGACCGGGCTGAACGCGCAAACCGGCACCGCATACGAGCTCCCGGAGGCCCTGGATCTCTATACCGCGGACGGCGACTCCAGCAAAGTTCCGGTAGAGTACACCCTCAAGGTGCCAAATGACGCAGTCAAACTGGAGGGCAACGTGCTCACAGTGCCCGACAGGTTCGACGGCACCAGCATTGAGCTCACCGCGACCTACAGCGATGAGACCGTGGACGTCACCGTGGGCGTTTTCACCCAGCTCTACACCTACAACGTCTACTTCTTCGACTGGAATTCCAGCCGCGTGGACACCAGTGCCGCAGACATCTGGCTCTGGTACGCAGGAGAAGGCGGCGCAGCACAGGCGTTCACCAGCACAGAGACCATCGATGGGAAGACCTGGCTCAAAGCCGTCCTTCAGGTCCCCGTTACCACGATCAATCTGATCGTACGCGCCAAGGACACCTGGGACGCCTGGAAGACCCAGGATTTCACGTCCATCAACAGCGACGGTCCCGAGGCGGTCAACGTATACGTATACAACAACAAGATCGCCATCGGGAAACCCCCGGTGCTCCCCGCCGAACAGGGCCGCGAGTTCTTTGTCCCCGGCACCTTCCCCGGCCCCAGCTGGGATGCCGCCTCCAACCAGATGGAGGTATTCGATCCGGAAAACAAGATCTACGCCTTCACCTTCGAGAATGTTCCCCCGGCCACCTATGAGTTCAAGATCGCCGTAAACGGCGAATGGGATCCGGAGAACTACGGCACAAACGGCGAAGTGGACGGCAGCAACTACTCCGTCACCGTTCCCCAGCAGATGAACGTCACCGTGTACTACAGCGACGTCACCCATCTCGCCGTCACAAACCTGAACTATCGGTTTGTTAAGCCCTTTGTAACCGGCCAGGGTCTGGATACTCCTCTGGCCCTGAATGATGCCGGTCTCACCGGAATCTACTCCGGAAAGGTCTCTCTGAAAGCAGGCCACTATGAAAACCTTGCGCTTCAGATATCCGAGGATATGATCGGCACATACCCGGAATTCACACTAGACACGGATAGAGACATCACCTTCTATTACTCCCCCGTCAACGACATCTGGTACAACGATGCAGTAGAATGGGATAACACCGCTGAAGTCTATTATGACTCCAAGAATCTCACGTACAAGAGCCCCTTTGGCGCAGTACCCACAGACACCCCGGTAACCTTTGCTGTAGATACCGCCAGCAGCATCACCGGCGTCAAGCTTGTGGTAGGCTTGGATCAGCATCCGATGGTTCCGGTAGACGGCGCTCCGGCAGGACGGCAGCGCTGGTCCACTGAGGTCACCTTCAATTCCATCGGTGAGTTGAAGTACTACTTCCTCGTCAGCCAGGCCGGCGGCATCAAAGTTTACTGTGATGACGATGGCTACTACGGCACCGGCAAACTCACCGAGCTCACCGAATTACACCCCTACGATCTCATCGTCTATAAGAAAGGATTCACAACCCCGGACTGGATGAAGGAGGCAGTCGTCTATCAGATCTTCCCGGACCGCTTCTTCAACGCAGACACCACCAACGACAGAGCGCAGCTCTCTGCCCGCGGCGCTGTGAATTACGAGTTCCCCGCCTGGCACCTGATCCCGGAGAACCCGGAACAGAAGGAGCTTGGTCAGAGTGAATACGAGAGCTACGGCGCCTTCTGGGGCGATGGCGAGTGGAGCAACGAGATCTACGGCGGAGACCTGAAGGGCATCACCGAGAAGGTGAACTACCTGAGGGATCTGGGCGTCACGGTGATCTACCTGAACCCGGTATTCGCCTCCATCTCCAACCACCGCTATGACACCAGCGACTACACCGAGATCGACCCGATCCTGGGCGATCTGGAGGACTTCCGCGAACTGGTAAAAGCCGCCTATGCCAACGGGATGCACATCATCCTGGACGGCGTGTTCAACCATGTGTCTGACGACTCCATCTACTTTGACCGCTACTACAAGTACCTGGACGCCGGCACCACCAAGATCGGCGCATACCCGTACTGGGCCTATGTGTACGACTACATGAAGGACAACGGCGTATCGCAGTCCGAAGCAGAAAAAATCGCTGAAGAGTACTTCCGCACCGAGTACCACATCACAGACTTCTCCTACACCACCTGGTTTGATATCAGCAGCCAGACCGGCACAGGCAAAGACACCATCGGCCACCGCATCGGCAAGCCCGTCTATACGTACCAGGGCTGGTGGGGTTATGACAGCATGCCCGTCATCAAGTCCACCAACGGCTCCGAGTTCCAGACCGTGGACTGGGCTGAGGATGTCATCACCAGCAAGGACAGCATCACCCGGTACTGGCTGAAGCAAGGCAGCAACGGCTGGCGTCTGGACGTGGCCAACGAGGTCTCCGATGAGACCTGGCAGAACTTCCGCGATGTGGTGAAAGACACCGGAGACTGTGTCATCATCGGTGAGATCTGGGATGATGCCACAAAATACCTCATGGGCGATATGTACGATTCCGTCATGAATTATATGTTCCGTAATGCAGTCACGAATTACGCCAAGGGCGGCAGCGCGGAACAGGCCACTAAGGACCTGGAGCGGATCCGCGAGCGCTACCCGTCTGAGGCATTCTACGCCATGATGAACCTGGTGGACTCCCACGACACCGCCCGCATTCTCTCTTTCCTGGACGGCGTCAACGATGACCGCGATCAGAAAGATCCTGAGCACACATTCCCGCAATATGCGAGCACCAGTGAGGTTGCCAAGGAGCGTCAGAAGCTGGTGGCCTTCCTGCAGTTCACCTACGCAGGCGCCCCCACCATCTACTACGGCGATGAGCGCGGCATGGTGGGCGCGGACGATCCGGACGACCGCCGCACCATCGCAGACTGGGACAGCGTTACCGATCCCAGCCTTCTGGCCTGGTACACGCAGCTGGGCAATCTCCGCGCCGATTACTCCGCCCTCCGCACCGGCTCTGTGGAGCCCATAGACAGCTTGGGCAGCACCGTCCTCGGCTTTGTCCGCAGAGACACCGCCCAGTCCATCATCGTCCTGGCCAACAACTCTGATAACGAGCAGACCGTACATCTGGTCCTGGCAGACCTCGGCATGGATGAGACCGCTCTTCAGGAGCTCATCTCCGGCAGTACCGTCACCGTGGATGGCGGCGCCATCGATGTCACAGTGCCCGCATACCGCGGCATTGTGCTCACCGGCGATGCGGCCAATCCGGAGCCTCCCAAGCCCATTCCCGTGCCAGACTACGAAGCCATGGACAAGGAAAAGGAAGAGGAATCCAAGCCCTCTCAGGAGCCCACTACGCCGCCGGCCACTGACCCCACAGAGGAGCCCTCTCATACGCCCACCGAGCAGCCCACTCAGGTTCCCACGGAAGAGCCCTCTACTGAGCCTTCTCAGGAGCCCTCTACACCGCCCACCACCGAGCCCACAGAGGAACCCACTCAGACTCCCACCGAGCAGCCTACACAGGCTCCCTCTGATGAGCCCACAACACCTCCCGCTACAGAAGAGCCCACAACGCCTCCCGCTACAGAGGACCCCACTACGCCTCCCACCACGGAAGAGCCCACAACGCCTCCCGCCACGGAAGAGCCCACCACACCTCCCGCTACGGAAGAGCCTACTACACCTCCCGCAACCCAGCAACCCACGCCTCCCACCTATTACCCGCAGCCGTCAAATCCCGTCACTTCCACGGCTCCCACGCCTTCGGCCTCACCCGTGCCCTCTACCACACCGGCAAGCCCGCAGCTGTCCCCCTCAGCCCCCCTGGAGGAGCTCCCGGAGATCGACACGCCGCTGGCCGGCCTGCCCACCACTGAGACCACCATTCGGCCCGGCAGCGCCATGAAGGACGGCGTGCTCACCGCTGAGATCAAGGACAACTTGCAGGACGCCATCCTGGACCACGTTGAGGCGAACAAGAGCACCACCGTGGTGGTGGCACCGGAGTTCGATGAGAAGTCCACCCGCAACGATGTCATCCTGTCCGGCGCCCTGATGGACAAACTGGCGGACATGGGCAATGTGGACGTCCGGGTGGAGACCCCCGTAGGCAACGTCACCATCCCTGAGGCCGCCCTGGAGAGCCTCGGCACCGCAAAGCAGGTGACTGTGAGCGTACACAAGGAGGAGGACTCCGTCACCGTCACCGTGAAGGCGGACGACAAGGCCCTCACCACCGTCCCCGGCGGCGTAAAGACCGCCCTGAAACTGGAAGACGGCCAAGTGGCTGTCCTGGTGGATAAAGACGGCAAAGAGACCGTCCTGCCCAAGTCCCTGGTGGAAGACGGCACCACCTATGCCATTCTCCCCGGCAGCGGCACTGTGAAAGTGGTCTCCCGGTCTGCCGTCTTCGAAGACGTCCCGGCCGCCAGCTGGTACGCAGACGCCGTTTCCTTCGCCGCCACCCATGAGATCTTCTCTGGTGTCAGCAAGACTGAGATGGTCTTCGCCCCGAATATGGACGTAGACCGCTCTATGGCGGCCACCATGCTCTGGGCACTGGAGTCCAAGGTGAACCCCAAGACCGCGGCCTCCTTCCCGGATGTGGCCACAGACAAGTGGTACGCTGAATCGGTGGCGTGGGCCAGCGAGAACGGCATCGTGGCCGGCTATAGCACGGGAGAGTTCGCCCCGGCAGACACCATCACCCGGGAGCAGTTCGCCACCATGCTGTACAACTACGCGAAATACCTGGGTCTGGACACCGCCCGCAGCGACCGCATGCAGACCTTCTCCGATGCAGACACCGTCTCCTCCTGGGCCAAGGATGCCATGACCTGGGCGGTTGGCGCCGGCGTCATCAACGGCAACGGCAACCAGCAGCTGATCCCCAAAGACAGCATCACCCGGGCACAGGCGGCAGCCGCCATGCAGAACCTGGTCTCCCTGATCGTGAAGTGATCCAACTATCCCTGAGGAAGACCTGATCCCCAAACTCATACAAACCAGCAGCGCCCGGACGCCGCCATTTGGCGGTGTCCGGGCGCTGTCTCTATCCCCCATGTTGTTGTGATCTCCAATGCACCGGATCCATGAGCATGGTCACGTCAATTGGCTCGAAGCTTTGAAAAAGGCAGTCTTCACCACCCTGTAGATGCGCGGATCTTCAGCGATCTCATTCAGTTCGTCTGGGTGTATCGTGGCTCGGATCATCACAGTTCCATCGGACCCTCACACGCTGGCATTCTCCCTCTGTTATGAACGCACATCTCAAGGTGACAGGACACCGACAACCTGTATCTGAATGCCTCTGTTTTTACAGCACAGGATCTCACTCCTGTGCCGTGTTTCTTCTCTCCGTGACATCTCATCGCCACCCACGCTAAGGCGGGGGGCAATTAACTCTCATAACATTTTCATTCATTCCTACCAAATCAGTGTTGACTTTTGCGACCCTTTCCCCTATACTGGAGTAGGAAATTCCCTACTTCGAACGGGGGCACTGAATATGGCAACCTCTGTCTTTGTAGATAGTGCAAAGCTCATGGCCAAAGGTCAAGTCACGATCCCAAAGGATGTCCGCGACGTACTCGGTGTTGGCAGTGGCGACCGCATTACCTTTGTCGTTGAGGGACAATCTGTGCGGGTTTTTAACGCCGCAACCTATGCTATGCTATTTGAGAAAGAGATGCTTAGCGAGTCAAAACAGTCAGCTGTCTCTTTGGAAACGTGAGTCAAGGCCACGTCCGTAGGCTTCACCACTCTGATGGCAACCTGCGAGCATCGCCACACCTTAATAGATGTCTCTTTGCGCGTAGCACAGCATATTATGTAGCAGCAAATTAAAGAATGCTTGCTATTGTCCACAGCCGTCTTTGCAAAGCAGAATTAACACTTTTCTCTGCATAAACACAGAAAAGGGGGTATCTTTGTGAAATGCTTTAATACCGAGGCAATATGCGACCCGGACATTCATTATATGGTGGATACCAGCAATTATTCGGCAGCAAAAACCATTCGGCTCATCGACGAGCAGAAATACTTCACCATCAACCGGCCGCGTCAATACGGGAAATCGCACATGCTTCTAAAATTAGCGCAGCTACTCAAAGGCAAGTATTATGTACTTTCGATGAGTCTTCAAGCTGCTGGCACTGCTGAATTCTCAAGCGAGGCAAATTTCATCAGGTTTTTCGACAGCCAAGTTGCGAGGGGTATGACATTGGCCGGTTGCCCAGCGGAGCTCATTGCTTTGTGGAACAACCCAGAACCCTGGGGCAGCGAACGATACGATCTGCCCTTTTCCTGTCTGAGAAATAGAATTGTACAGCTTTGCACCGCATCGGATCGCGGCATTGTGCTAATGGTTGACGAGGCAGACAGCTGCTTGGACAATCAAATCATGATCAATTTTCTCAGGGTACTCCGTGAAAACTACATTGCCGCCGGAAAAAAAGAGGAGCGCCGTTTTCAAAGCGTCATCCTGGCTGGTATCACAGACATCAAGCACCTAAAGGTGAAGCTTCGTCCCGATGATCAGCATAGCCAAAACAGCCCGTGGAATATCGCTGCAGATTTCAATGTAGACATGAGTTTCTCCACAGAGGAAATCGCCGGGATGCTCCGTGACTATGAAGCTGACCACCAAACAGGGATGGACATCACTGCAATGGCTGAGCTTCTCCGTGAGTATACTTCCGGCTACCCAGTCCTTGTGGCGCGCCTCTGCAAGATCATTGACGAGGATGTTCTCGGAACCCCTGGGTTCGAAAGCGGCGCAAAGGCATGGTCCAGAGAGGGTTTCCTCATCGCCGTTAAGGCTATTCTGGAAGAAGAAAACAACCCTCTGTTCGCCGATATGTTAAAACAGCTATCAGACCATCCAGAATTGGACAAACTTCTTCGCAACATGCTGTTAAAAGGCAAGACCCTCTGCTATGCCCCGGATGATGATCGGTACCAGTTGGGCAAGTTATACGGTTTTCTGAAGAGGGACGGCGATTATATCCGTGTCGCTAATCGGATCTTTCAAACCCGACTGTATAACCACTTCCTGAAGCAAGAAGACCTCGACGGACAACTTGAAGGATCCGCTTTAGATTTGAAGAGTCGATTTGAAAAGAACGGGCACCTCGACATGGATCTTGTTCTTACTACTTTTCAGAGAATTTACGGTGAAGTGTATGGGAATAGGATCGATTCTTTTCTTGAAGATAACGGGAGAGATATTTTCCTGTTGTATCTCAAGACAATTATCAACGGAACCGGTCACTACTATGTAGAGGCGGTGCTGAGCGATGGCACCAGGACAGACGTAGTTGTAGATTACAAAGGCGAGCAGTTTGTCATTGAGATGAAGATCTGGCGTGGGCAAGCATACAATGCTGACGGAGAGGTTCAGCTGGTTGGCTACCTGAACAAGTACCGCCTGGATAAAGGCTGGATGCTAACATTCAGCTTCCTCAAGAACAAGGTACAATTAGTGAAAGATTATCAGAATTATTGTAAAAATAAACCAGCCTGCTAGAGGCTGGGTATAATTTCTGATAATC
>CANRFN010000092.1 GCA_947629915.1 uncultured Oscillospiraceae bacterium
AATTCCCACTCAGCGTTGCTATAAAGTCTAAATATCGGTATTATATCGTGACTGGGATATCAACAGCACTGCCTCGAGAAACGTGGCGTGCAGATAGGCAGAGAGATAATAGAGGGTGGTGTCTGGGGAGATGATCAGGGTGCGGCGGACAGTATCGTGCTCCGCATCCAGGGAGACCTCCAGTTCCATGGCCGGGGCCGCCCTGCCGTATCTCCGCCTCAGCTGCGCTCGCACCTCCCGCCATGGCACACGGCCGTATTCGCTGCCCTTGGGGAAGTACAGCGCATCGTTGATGGCGAGCATCGTCCTTGCCTGGTCTGAGTCAATGTAGGAACACATCCAGGGCATGCGGCAGCCGTTCCGGAGTTTCCGCATCGTGTTGGCCATATGGGTGGGTAAGCTGGGGTCCACAGAGGCGCACGGCTCAAACACGGTGTCCTCCGGGAGGTATCGGTCGATCACCGAGAGGGGGATGTTGTAGCGGGGATCGTCCAGGACGGCGCGGATGCGCTGCACCAGGTGGTGGTTGAAACGGTCCCAGTCCGTCTCCTGCAAGTTCCAGAGGGGAATGCAGAACCGGAACGCCGGGAGGGCCGCCACCACGGTGTCTACCCCGCCCATGTAGGCGAGGCCCGCATACCAGCAGTCCAGCGGGTCTGGCGGGGTGGGGGCTTTGGCACACTTCCAGCCCATTGTTTGCTGCAGGGGCGCGGTACAAAAGAGCTTCATCGCGGGTTCAGCACTCCTTCCGTTTGGTTCCGTTGCATGGGTGGTCTCACAATCAGGTGTCTACATTTTCCAGCAGCCACTGCACCGTGGTGTCCAGCCGCTCTGTGATCGCCTCGGCGCTGTCCCCGTACACCCAGCCCGGGACGTACTGCCCGCTCTCTATGCGGCGGAGGTATGTGCGGTATCTCTGATATCCGTTCTCGCCGGACAGATACTCGGACGGCGCGATGCCCTCGCAGACCGTGCAGACGGGCACCTCCTCATCCCAATCCGGGAGGCACCGGATCACTTTGCCCTGCACGTTCCACGGGGCGGAGTCTGCAAAGGCTCTGTACTGGTACTGGAAGACGGTCCCCGCGCCGAGAAGCTCGCCGAGGCGGGGTTCCCGGTCCCAGAGCCAGGGGGTATCCGGGGGAAGGGCGAGCACATCCATTCCGTCCCCCAGGAGAACCAACTGGCGCTCCTCCTCCTGGGTGGGCGGCAGGACGAATTGGTGGTGGCTGCCGTATCTCCAGTGAAAGGCGGCGTGCAGGTAGGCGGAGAGAAAGTAGAAAGAGGTGTCGGCGGATACGATCAGGGTGCGGCGGGCATCGTAGTACGCCGGCCCCAGGGAGACCTCCAGCTCGATGGCCGGGGCGGCCTTGCCGTATCTCTGCTGCAGCTGGGTGCGCAGCGCCCTCCACGGGGCCACGCCGTCCTCGCCCCCTGCGGGGAAGAAGGGCTTGTGGTTTAGAAGCAGCAGCGCCTTTGCCGGGCCGTTACCGGTGCCGTTCCAGTGGTCCAACGGGGAGAGGGAGGTGCTGTCTAAGACGCTCCGCAGGATGCCGCGTGTCTGGTCTTCCAGCGCCCACGCCGGGGTGCACGGCTCCAGGACCGTGTCTGCCGGGAGGTAGCGGTTGATCAGGGACAAAGGAATGCGGTAATAGGGGTCATCCAGGGTGGCGCGGATCCCCTTCACCAGCCGCCGATGGAAATCGTCCCAGCCCGCCTCCTGGATGTCCCAGAGGAGCACGCAGAACCGGAACGCCGGGAGAAGCGCCACCACGGCCTCCGTCCTGTTCAGAATGGTGTTCGTGACGTACCAGCCGTCCAGCGGGTCCGTTGGGGCGGGGGCTTTTGCGCAGGTCCAGCCCATCTTCTGCTGCAGCCTGGGGGAACAGTAGAGCTTCATCGCGGGTCTGGCCCTCCTTTCCTGTGAAATGCGTGCTCCAATACCGCCCTACTGTTCATAGCCGGTGGCGTGTATCCAGCGCGTGATCTGATCGGGGCTGTCCGGGAAGAACCACTCCAGCCCCGCCCAGAGGATGTATTCCCGGCGTTTGGGATCCTGGGGGTTGCTGAGCGCCTTGCGGAACGCCAGGTAGCCGTCTACATCCTTCACCCGTTCCGGCGGCGCCTTGCCCTCACAGAAAGTGCATACCGGCAGATCCGCCTTGTACGATGGAATGCAACGGCGCACCAGAATGTCCACCGTCCACGGTTTGTCCGAGTACTGGGAGTGGTACAGATACTGAAAACGGTCTCCCTCCTGGAGCTGCTCCGAGAGGCGGACGTCCTCTCCCCAGAGGTAGTGGTCTCCCTCGGGAAGCGCATCGATGTGCGCCAGGGGCCCGAAGATGTGGAGCGGGGCGTGCCGGTCCTCCACAGGCGGCAGGATGAACTGGTGGATTACATAGTGTTCCCAGTAGAAAGCCGCTTTGAGGTACCTGTGGAGGACATCAAAGGTGATCTCCTCCGGGACGATCAGCGTGCGCCGGGCCACATACTCCCGGAGATCCAGGGAGACCTCCAGCTCCATGGCGGGGACGCCCTCTCCATACCGCTGCAGCAGCTGCTCCTTCACCGCCTCCCAGCGGTAGAGGAGCTTGCCCTCTCCAGGCTTATGGGGTTCCAAGTATGTGTTCACCCGGCGCTGCGCCTTTGCCACGTCCAGGCCTTCGATGTATGAGAAATAGGATTCGGCGCTGTCCTGCAAGTCCTTCGTGGCGGCGCCCATCCCGTTGATGCACTTCGAGTCCCCTGTGGCGCAGAGCTCGAACCGGGTGTCCTCCGGCATGTACCGGTCTACCAGAGACTGGGGAATGCCGTAGTGGGGATCCCGGAGGGCGCTGCGGATGGCGGGCACCAGCAGCTGGGTGAGGTCTGTGGAGGGGTCCACCGGGACGTCCCAGACGATGGCGCAGAACCGATAATCCGGGAGGACAGCTGCGATGAGGTTGTAGCCGTGGATGTCGATCAGGTTGGCATACCACCGGTCCAGCGGATCCTCCGGGGTGGGAACCTTTTCGCACTTGATCCGCATCTTCTTCTGGAGTTTGGTGGAACAAAAGAGCTTCACGGGGGAATCACACACCTTTCAGAATGGGTTGGGGAGGGGAGAGCGCCGGATGCGCCCTATGGGAATATCCCTATGAGGCGGAGGCCTTTGGTGACGCTCTCTGGCCTCGCCGGAAAAAACCATCCAACCCCCACTGCACGTGCATACTCCTCATACCTGGGGTCTTCCGGGTCCTCCAGGACCTTGCGGAACGCCTGATAGCCCTCTACGCCGTCCACACAATCCGGCGGCTCCTGGCCCTCGCACAGGGTGCAGACGGGCAGTTTTTCCTCGGTGGTGAGGCGATGGCGCACCCGGATAACCAGCTCCCACTGGTGCTTGGCGCCGGCGGGGGCATAGCAATAGCGGAACATGTCTCCCGCCCGGACGCGGTCTGAAAGGCGGTCTTCGTCTTTCCAGGACTTCCCCTTGGAAGATCCGTTCTGGCCGTCCAGGGGCTTGAAAGCGTGGCGCGTGTCGTCCCAATTCTTCTCCATGCGCCGAAGAACAAGGCGGGGGAGGGAATCGGCGGGATAGAAGCAGGCCTTTTTCAGGTAGAGGTGGAGGGTGCCGAAGGAGATGTCCTCCGAGACGAGCAGCGTGCGCCGCATGACATACTGCCGCAGATCCAGAGAGATCTCCAGTTCCAGGGCAGCGGCATTTCCGCCGTACTGCAGCTGCAGCTGTTCCTTCACCGCCTCCCAGCGGGTACAGGTCTCCTGGCCCGGCCGATCCAAATAGCCTCCGTTCACGATGCGCTGGGTCTGGAGGGGGTCGAAGGCATCGAGGGAGGCAAACCGGCAGGTCTGGTCGTTGAGAACCAGCATGGTGGCGGCGCCCATCCTGGACGTGAAAGACCGGTCCCCTGTGGCGCAGGGTTCAAACCGGGTGTCCTCCGGCATGTACTGGTCTATCGCAGACAGCGGAATCCCGTAGTACGGGTCCTGGAGGGCCTTTCGGATGGCGGGCACCAGCAGCTTGGTGAGGTCTGTGGACGGGCCTAACGGGATGTCCCAGAGGATGACGCAGAAGCGGAAATCCGGGAGAATGGCCACAACGGTGTCTGCGCCGTTCAGTTCGATCAGGTTGGCGTACCAGCGGTCCAGCAGATCCTCCGGGGTGGGGACCTTTTCGCACTTGTATCCCAGCTCCTTCTGCAGCTTGGTGGATAAAAAGAGCTTCATGAGGTGATTCAGCACTCCTTTCCGTTGTCCGCCCTACCGGTCCCGTTTGGGAAAGGCCCGGAGTTTGCGGGTGATTTTCTCGGCGCTGTACGGGTAGAACCAGCCCTTCCCAGCCCATCTCCGCTTGTCCCTGTACGCCTCATTGTCCGGGTCTGAGAGGATATCGCAGAAATCCAGGTAGCCGCCCACCCCGCCCACATCTTCCGGCGGGGCGGCGCCCTCATACAGGGTGCAGATGGGCAGGTCCTCTTTCCGTACCCAGTGATAGCGGACCGCCTTGATGTCCAGGCGCCAGTTGTCTCCGAAATCGTAGTAGTACTGGAATGTCATGCCCTCCCCCAGCTGCTGGATCATGGTCTCCATGGAGTCCCATGCAAAGGGGGCCAGGTTCTCGTTGTCCTCATCATCCATAGCCTCGCCCAGAATGTGGAGCGTCTCCCTCCGGTCTAATGCGGGCGGGAGGACAAACATGTGGAGATGGTAGTCCTTCCAGCGGAAGGCGGCCTGGATGAAGTTGTGGAGGCCGCGGAAGGTGGTGGTTTCGGGGACCACGATGGTGCGCCGGGCGGTATACCGCTCCAAATCCAATGTGATCTCCAGTTCCAGGGCCCATACAACCCCATCCTCGTCTGTGTGCTCCGGGTCCAGAGACGCAAATGACATGGTGGAGCGGGGCCCCTGGGCGGATCCTGTGATGAACAGGGATTGCGGGGCTGCGTGCTGGAGGGACTCCAGGCTGGTGTCCAGGTCCGCACCCTCCTCTGCCGCGCCGCCCTCCACAGAGGGGAGGCCACTTGTCTGTTCCGGCCCTTCGTCCATGTCCTCCCGCCCCGGGATCTCCACCTGGAAGCGCAGGAAGCTGGCCACCCCCTGGGAGGAGCGGTTGTCCCGGTTGCAGCCCCAGAGGGCGAGCTTGGCGCCGGTCCAGGTGGCCCGCTGCAGGGGATAGGCGCCTCCGATGGGCTGATAGGACGCCCCGTCCAGAGACCAGAGGAACCGATACCGCTTGTCCTCGGTGAGCTGCAGCTGGAGAAAGAGGGCGCCGCTTGAGACGGGGAAGGACACATCCAATGTCTCCTCCGCCTCTCCGGCATAGGTGTCCACAGACACCGCGCCGCGGTACAGGGCCAGCCGGAAGCCGTTCTCGGTGCGCTGCAGCCCCAGAAAGGCATAGGCGTGGCCGATCATGCCCAGCGCCGCCATGTCCCCCGGCTCGCCCTCGGGGGAGAGCGCCGCCTGCACCGCTGCGGTGAAGGCCGGGGCCTGGGGAATCTGGGTGAGGGCGTTGGGGGCATACCAGAGCAGGTTCTCCCGCTGCCGGTTGGCGAGGCAGCGCAGCCGCAGACTGCCGGGCACGGTTTTGCCGTCCAGGAAGAGCGCTGTCTGGGGATTGGCCTGCCACTGCCACTGGAGCCCCGGGCGGCCGCTGGGGAAGCTGTCTGAGGTGGCGATCCGGTACGGGGGCTTTCCCGCGGCGGGGAGATCCCAGGCGGAGACCGGCTCGCCGATGCCGTCCCCGTTGGTGTCCTGGCCGAGAAAGGGCCAGCCGTCCAGGAAGCACATGGGCTGGAGGTGGGTGATCCGCCCCAGCTCGATCACGTCCTGGAAGTGGACAAACCAGTGCCGGCCGTCCTCTCCGGAGACCCAGCCGCCCTGGTGGGGCCCGTTTACGGCGCTGTCTCCCTGGTGCATCACGATCTTGTACGCATAGGGGCCGAATACGTGCTCGCTGCGGAGACAGGACTGCCAGCCGGTGGCCACGCCGCCGGAGGGGGCGAGGATGTAGTAGAGGCCGTTGTACTTGTAGAACTTGGGGCCCTCGGTGGTGGGGGCGATCTGCTCGCCGTTGAAGATCTCCACCGGCTCTCCCAGCAGCTTCGTGCAGTCCGGGTCGATCTCCACCACGGAGAGGCGGTGCTTGATGCCGCAGCGGCTCCTGGCGTAGGCGAAGACCATATAGGCCCTGCCGTCATCGTCCCAGAGGGGACAGGGATCGATCCAGCCAACGGATGCACAGAGCTGGTTCAGCACAAAGGTCCCGCGGGGGTCCTGGGAGCGGGCCACGAAGATGCCCTCGTCCGGCAGGGGGACAAACACATAGAAGGTGCCCTCGTGATAGCGGATGGAGGGCGCCCATGTGCCGGAGCCGTGGGACGGCTGATTGTACTTTGCAAAGGGCAGGGAGGGGACGCAGTGGTTGATGATCTCCCAGTGCACCAGGTCCTCGGAGTGGAGCAGGGGTACCCCCGGGAGATAGGTGAAGGACGAGGCCACCATGTAGTAGTCCTTGCCCACCCGGATCACATCAGGATCGGAGTAGTCTGCGTAGAGAATGGGATTCTGATACTGCATGCGGGGATACCTCCAGTGCAGCGCCTCTCTCAGAAAAAGGCGGATGTGTTGATGACGTGGGTGCAGAACTGGTCCGGGGCGCAGGCCCGGATATACTGCTCCTCCAGGGGAACCCAGGTGTCCGCAAAGGCGAAGTAGTGGGCGCCCTCCCGCTTTGCAAGGCGCCGGGCCTGGACATCCGGGGCGCAGGAGAGAAACGCCGTCTTGTGGTAGCAGTCCCGGAGGGAGGGGTGCAGGCTGTAGCTGCCCTCCACAACGGTGAGGGGCTGTGCCGGCAGCAGCTCTGTGGGGAGATAGGAGCCCTCGCTGCAGCGGTATGCCCGGTATGGGATCTCCTCTCCTCTTCGGGCGGAGAGAAGCACCTCAGACCGCAGCCGCTGCAGGTCCATATTCCCGGCGGGGATCTCCTTCCAGCGGGGATTGCGCTGCTCCATGGGGAGGTAGAAGTCGTCCATGTGGATCACCCGGCAGGGGAAGACATCCTGGAGGACAGACGCCAGCCAGGTCTTTCCGCTGCCGCACCGGCCGTCTATGGCCAGTACCAGGGGCTGCTGCAGCAAGAGGAGGGCGGATACCTCCAGCAGCAGGGAAAAGACGGCGGCATAGCACCGGCGGAGGAGGCGGTAATGGGGGTGATAGGCCTGCCGGTACGCCTCACTGTGGTGCACCGCCGGACAGCCGGCCGCCCGCCACTGGGCGACCCACGCCGGCATGCCGGGGACATCCAGGGCCAGGAGAAGGGGGATCCCGGCCTCCAGGTCCTCCCGGGTGCCGCGGACCTCTGCTGCGGTGCGGACCATCAGCCTGGCCAGGATGTCTGCCGCCGCCGCAGACCAGGCGGGGTCCAGGTACATGCGGCAGAGGCCGTTCCCGATGTCCTCCGGGGACTTGCCCGGGACCGCCTCCTGCTTCTCCCGGAGGATCCAGGAGGCCGCCTGGTCTGGATCGGTGAGAAGGTGCTCCGGGCCGAACGCGCTCTGGAAGAGCAGCTTCCCGTAGTCCTGGGCCTCCATGGCGGGGTATCGGGCGGCGTGCTGGGTGAGGACGCGCTGCAAAGCTGCGATGCTGTCCTGGGGGTTGGGCTGGATGGGGGGCAATCGAACCGCACTCCTTTCAAGACGGCCGGACAGACGGGCTGCGGCCGGTGGTTCCTCAGACAGTATAAAGGATAGAAGAGAAAATAGAAAGCACTAATTTCAAAAGACCGGAGAGAGAAACGAAAAAATCTGTGCAAGAGATTGCCTTGCGGCGCCATTTGGGGTACAATCGGGAAAAGCCAGGGGATGCGTGCTGGCAAATTTAGTAAATTGCGAAAGGGCGGGAAGACATTTTGGATTTTCTGAACTACGAGAGACTGGAAGGAGGCGGCCATCTCCAGCGGTACAACCCGGAGCGGCCGCTGGCTGCGGCCTGCAAAAAGGCAGACGATGGGCTGTCCCTCGTGCAGAATTGGGGGAAAGGGGGCCCGACAGGCAAGAGCAGCACCGCAGATATGGCAAAGGGCTACGACATGCTGGCCAGCAGCCGCCAGGACCTGGAGAACATTTTGTGGGACGGCAAGCAAGGCCTTTTCGACGACACCTGCACCGAGAGCGGACTGTGCGGTGAGGCGTTTCAAAAGGACATCTCCCTCCAGTGCACGGTGAAGCTGGTGTTCGTATATATCGGGCTCATCAATGCCGCGGCAGCGGTGGGTAAGTTGGGGCTGGTTCCCCAGTACATCGAGGGCATGGTGTACTACTCCGACCAGATCTATGTCCTGAACCACACCTATGACGGCCACTGGCAGTGCGCCATGGGCTATGATATCGCCGCCTATGACTGCCTCTATATGATAACCCCCGGAGATGGGAAGGGAGCCGCGGAATACGCCCTGCACTATCTCCAGATGGTGGAGGAAGAGGCGAAGACCGAGCAGGGGATCCACGAGATGATCGCGGGGAGACTGGAGGAGGTCTCAAACATGTTCGTAGAGGGGCTTCGCCGGTGTCCTCAGGTGGCCCCCTCTCTGGTGCGGCCCCTGTACGACCTCATCCTCTTCACGGACGTGGTAGCCGGCCCGGAGCGGCTGGCCCTCTACACCACCATGATCTCCAGAGCATTGGAGATCATGTGGAGACGAAATGAGTGCTGGTGGGATCCGAAGGACACCTGTACCACCCTGGAGACCGTATACAGCATAGCGGCGCAGGCGCTTCTAATCATCGGCTATCTGCAGGAGAAGCCGCTCTTCTCCCGGCAGGTCTTCCAGATGACGGATAAAATGGGGGGGAACGTCCCGCGGAATATAATCGCCATGGGGTTCCTGTGCTTCCTCTCGGACGAGACCACCGATCAGGAGAAGGCGCAGAAGTGGCTGCCGTACATGCTGGCCCTCCAGAGCATTATGTACGAAGACGGGCTCTACAGAGGGCTGCCCATGGAGAGCCTGCGGTTCCTCTGCAGCCTCCAGGTCCTGTACCGCCGGGCGGGGCGCTACGAGGAGGCGGATGCCACGGCGCAGGAGACGCTCCAGTACATCGCCTCCCTGTGGGGGGCTGAAACGGAGGACGAGCGGGAGCTGATCAGCCCATCATACACGGCCTTCATCGAGTGCATGTCCCTCGCCTGCAGGGCGGAGGTCTGCGGCCGGCTGGGAAGGCCCCAGGAGGGCTATGCCTATCTGGATCAGGCGGATGAGATCGTGAAGCGGTATCCGAAGACACAGGAGGAATACATGGACGAGCTGGAGCGGCTCAAGCGCCTGCGGGAAAACGGCCTTGTGGACGATGTCCCGGAGGAGATGGCCCACGAGTTCTTCCCGTACTGAGCTGGCCTGCAGGACCTGGGCGTGCATCATGCCCCAGGGGTTCTGCCGGCGAACCGTATACTACCACAACATGATACCGGCCAGCGGAAACATGAGGCTATGGGGAGGGACGCCTGTGGAGCGCCACTACGATGCATTCATCTCATATCGGCACGCGCCGCTGGACCTGAAGGTGGCCGCGGACATTCAGAGCAGCCTGGAGCGGTTCCCCATACCCAGGGCGCTGCAGAGGAGCCGCAACAAAAAGCGCATCGGGCCCATCTTTCGGGACAAGGAGGAGCTGCCCACCAGCAGCGACCTGAACGATGACATCGAGAGGGCCCTGAAGAACTCAGACTACTTGATCGTGATCTGCTCCACCCATACCGGTGAGTCCATCTGGGTGCAGCGGGAGATCGAGACCTTCCTCCGGGACCACGACAGGCAGCACGTCCTGACGGTCCTGGCAGACGGAGAGCCCCAGGATGTGATCCCGGACATCCTGTGCCACGAGGAGGTGGAGGTGCGGGACCCGGACGGCACGGTTCGCATCGAGACCCGGAACATGGAGCCCCTCTCCTGCGACTACCGCGGGAAGCGGGGCGCGGCGCGGCGGGAGGAATTGCCCCGCCTCGCCGCCGCCATCCTGGGCTGCCCCTATGACGAGCTCCGGCAGAGACAGAGGCGGCGGAGGATCCGGCAGCTGGTCTCCGGCTTTTCCGCGGCCCTGCTGCTGGTTACCGCCATCGCGGCCTTTGCCATCAATCGGGCGCTGGTGATCGCCCGGCAGGCGGAGCAGATCGAAGAGGAATACCGCAACAACCTCATCAACCAGTCCCGGTATCTGGCGGAGAAGTCCGGCGAGCTGCTGGAACAGGGGGACCGGATGGGGGCCATACAGGTGGCACTGGCCGCCCTCCCCGCCAGCGAGAAGGACGACTCCCGCCCCCTCGTGACGGAAGCCCTCTACGCCCTGAACAACGCGGTCTACCCCTATCACCTGGCCCAGATGGACGAGTTTTTGCCCAAGTGTGCCCTGAAGATCGATGGCAAAGGAAGATATAAAGTAAACCGGAACCTGGAGCAGCGGTTCAGCCCCAGCGGGACCCGGTGGCTGGTGCTGGACGATGCCGGGCTGATCTATCTCTTCGACCTGAACACGGACAGCCGGATCGGGGTTCTCGCACCCCGGGATGTGGCGCCGGAGGGGTTCGGAGACACCTTCCTCAGCGCCGATTTTGTGTCTGAAGACCAGGTGGTCCTGTACCTGGGGAGCGGGGCGGTGTGCTGGGACATCCAGGCGAACCGCGCCGTCTGGACCACGGAATACAACCCGGAGGATGCCATCCACTACGATGAATTTCGGTACGCGGACTCCCGCGTGGACGGGGAGCACCAGGCCCTGGTGGCGGCCTTTGTGGTGGACGATGACGAGCTCAGCGTATATCGGTTCGATGCCGCCACCGGCGCCGTGCAGACCGCCATCTCCAACCTGGAGCTGCCCAAGATGGTCCTGTACGGGTACAACTGCCACCTGGCGCTGTCTTCGGACGGCACCCGGGCGGCGGTTGGCCTGGACAGCGTGAACCGGAGCGCAGAGGACGAGGATCCCCCCACGGCCCTTCTGATGCTGGCGGACCTGGAGGGCGGGACGTACCAGACCGTTGCCCCCCAGTATGACGATGTGGTCTCCCTCACCTTCCTGCCGGACGGCCAGGTCTGCCTCTTCACCACAGACACCACCATCGCAGACTACCTGCACTGCAGCTTCCCCTACGCGGTGGAGCTGTACCGCTTTGAGGACGCCTCCCTGGTCTGGTCTGTGGAGGGGGAGGCGGCGGTGACCCGAGAGGTGGGGGATGAGGCCGTCCCCACCAGCTCCATGCAGTTCTGGCACCGGAAGCTCAGCGATGGGGGCACCCAGGACGTGATCATGGCCCAATTCGGCGGCGAGCTCATGATGCTGAGCCCGGAAGACGGCCATACGATCCGCAGCGCCTCCTTCCCCACAGACATCATGGACGCCGCCATCTACGACAACGGCCGCATCTTCCTGGCCCTGCGAAACGGCAAGGTGATGCTCTATCTCCCGGTGAGTCGGGTGTACAACGAGATGGGCAGCATCTCCGGGCAGCTGCGCAACGCCGGGTTCAGCGCCGCCCTGGGGGAATACCTGCTGGGGGTGGACCAGTCCAAGAACATCGTGGTGATGAGCAATCAGCTGGAGGCCGCCGGCGGTACCACCGTGGATTTGAATCTGGAAGGCGTGTCCTATAACAACCACGACGGCAGCGAGTACCGCATCCTGCGGGAGACCCTGGACGATGGAGACAGTGAGACCCGGGATCCAAAGCGGATTCTCTTCTACAGGCCCCTCTCTGAGACGCCGGTTGCCGTCTCCGATCCGGAGGAGAAAATCGACTCTTTGCGGATGTATTTCGCCGATGAGGGGGAGGACATCTGCTATTACGCAACGGTACACGATATAACAGACTACACCATCTGCGGCTGGGGCATGGAGCGCGACCAGAAGGTCTTTTCGTACGACACGGACCTCTATTCCGTGGAGATCCTCGGATTCCCGGAGGGGGATATCCTGTACCGGGGCGGCAGTCCGGTGCAGATCCGCCGGCTCCACCCGGAGAGCAAGACGGAGCAGGTGATCGAGGCGGGAGAGGCCAGGTATACCAGCGATGTCAGCCCGGATGAGAAGTATGCCGCGTTGGTAACCCACGAGTGGGGGGAGAACCTGGTCCAACTGTGGCTGCTGGACGTGGAGCAGTGGACCTGGCTGGAGCTGCCGGCGGAGCTGCAGAAGCTGCCGGTGTCCGGGCTGTCTTATCCCGGGTCTGTGAGCTTCTCTCGGGACAGTAGCAAGCTGGCCGTCTGGACGGGGACCGAGATCGTGATTCTGGACCTGAGCACCCTCACAGTCTCCCAGCGCGTCCAGATCCCCTGCCGGCACAACGGGTACAGTGTGTTTCTCAACGACCACATCCTCCTGGTGTACGGGGACACCGGCCACCTCACCTCCTGGGATCTGGACACCCAGTCCATCGTGACGGAGGACCTCTACGATGACATCACCGATGGATCCCAGATCTTTCGGGGGAAGGGGTACTTCCAGGTGGGGGGTACCCGGCCCAGCGTGTACACCTACGATGAGGACGGCAGCTTTGCCCGCTATCTCACGCTGCCCTACGGGGTGGTGAGCATCGCCGGCTCCGAGGTGCTCAGCTTTTACGATGCATACGGGGTAAACACCGTGGCGGACACCAACATCACCGCCGTGCGGTTCTATCCGCTGTACACCCTGGACGAGCTGGTGTCCATGGCCAACGAGATCCTGGACGGCAGAGCCCTCACGGAGACGGAGAAGGTCCAGTACTATATCGAGAACTGAGCGGGTTTCAGATTGCCTGAGAGGAGCGGGATACGCGATGAAAGTCCTGATTGTAGGCGGCGTGGCCGGCGGAGCCGGCGCCGCCGCCCGGCTGCGCCGCAACGATGAGTTCGCAAAGATTGTTCTCCTGGAGAAGGGCCCCTATATCTCCTTTGCCAACTGCGGCCTGCCGTACTACATCGGCGGGGAGATCCTGGACCGGGCTGCCTTGCAGCTGCAGACCCCGGAGGCATTCCGGAAGCGCTTCCAGGTGGATGTGCGGGTGTGCCATGAGGTGACCGCCGTGGACACCGCTGCCAAGATGGTCTCTGTCTTGAACCACAGCACCGGTGAGATCTATCAGGAGTCCTATGACGCCCTGGTGCTCTCCCCCGGGGCCTCCCCCATCCGGCCGAAGATGCCCGGCATGGAGGACAACGCCGTCTTCACCTTGCGGAACATCCCGGACACAGACGCCATCTATGCGCACATCGCCGCGGCGAAGCCCAGGACTGCGGCGGTGATCGGCGGAGGATTCATCGGCCTGGAGATGGCGGAGAACCTGGCCCGGCGGGGGCTGCAGGTCTCCGTGGTGGAGGCGACGCCCCATGTGATGGCCAACCTGGACACGGATATGGCCCACGCCGTCCACAACCGGGTCCGCGCCGCCGGCATGGGCCTCTGGCTGAACCGCAAGGTGACGGGCTTCACGAAGGACAGCGTCCTGCTGGAGGACGGCACCGCGGTGCCGGCGGACATGGTGATCCTGTCCATCGGGGTGGCCCCTGAGACCGGCTTTCTCCGGGACAGCGGTATCGCCCTGGGTGCCCGGGGCGAGATTTTGGTGGACAAACAGCTGCGCACCAGCGCCCCGGATGTGTATGCCCTGGGAGACGCCGCCACGGTGGAGAACCTTGTGACGGGCAGACAGCAGCGCATCCCCCTGGCAGGCCCTGCCAACAAGCAGGCCCGCATCGTGGCGGACGTGATCTGCGGGAAAGAGGCCGCGTACAAGGGCAACATCGGCACCTCCATCCTGAAGTTCTATGACCTCACCGCCGCCAGCGCCGGGGAGAGCGAGGCGTCTCTTCGGGCGGCGGGCACCCCGTACCGCAAGACCATCACCGTCTCCCCCAGCCACGCAAGCTACTACCCCGGCGGCACCCAGATGACCGTGAAGCTGCTGTACCAGGACAGCGGCAGGCTTCTGGGCGCCCAGATCGTAGGGGGAGAGGGCGTGGACAAGCGCATCGATGATCTCGCCATCGCCATCCGCTTTGGCCTCACCGTGGACGACCTCGCCGAGATGGAGCTGGCCTATGCCCCGCCATTCTCCAGCGCCAAGGACCCGGTGAACATGGCCGGCTTTGTGGCCCAGAACGCCCTGCAGGGCATGTTCCGGCACTTCTACGTGGAGGACGTGGCCCATCTGCCGGAGGACGCGGTGAAAATCGATGTCCGCAATCCCCGGGAGCTCCAGCGCCTGGGCGGGATCCCCGGCTTCCGGAACATCCCGCTGGACGACCTCCGGGACCGGCTGGACGAGATCGACCTCACGAAGAAGATCTACGTCACCTGCCAGGTGGGTCTGCGGGGCTATCTGGCCTGCCGGATTCTCCTGCAGCACGGCGCCGCCGATGTCTATGACCTCTCCGGCGGATTCTCCTTCTGGTCTTCCATGGAGAAGGACCGGCTGGGCATGGAGGAGAGCGGGGGCAAGAACATCGCCGTCTGCGGAGCACAATTATAACACGGGCAGCAAAAAGCGGGGCGCCGGAGGGCGCCCCGCTGAATTGTCTATGGAAAGGCCGTGCCCGGGAGATGGATGCTCCCTCACATGGCGGCCGCCACTCTCGTGTCCTGCTCGGCCTGCAGCTTCTCCACCATGGATCTGCACTTGGTGCTCCACTGGTTCTTGCCGGAGCACTTCAGCAGGTGCTGCCAGTCTGCCAGGTCCAACCGGGCCTCCAGCTTGTCCCGCTCCCGCTTGAACTCCTCTGGATCCTTGAAGTAGCCCTCGTCCCCGTACCTGCTGAAGCAGAACATGAATGCAATTCTGTCCTTGCAGGCCTCAGAGGGGGCGGTCTCGTAGTACTCTCCCCAGGAGAAGTCCTGGAATTCCTGTACCGCTTCACGCATCATTTTTCTGGTGTACAATGAAAAGACCTCCTCTTGATTCGTTCCGTGCCTGTCCTGAAACCAATTTCCTTTGCTCTGTGTGTAAGTGATACCTGTGGTGTGTGCTATGGCCTGCCTGACGATGATTCTTCGCCCCCTTTATCGTACGCCCCTGAGATCTGGTGCGGCCTGCTAGAACAGGATCGCATCACTGAGCAGGTGACCCATATTGTGCCCGCCTGCAACCGCTTGCCCGGGCATGCCTCCCGCCAGGCAGAACGCATCCCGCTGCAGGACTGCCTCGGAAAGCCCCTGCAGGTATGCCGCCGCAAGCCTCATCTTTTGCTCCGGCCGCGCCTCCAGGAGACGGTTTGCAAGTGCTCGATCGCCCATCCAGATGTCCATGGTCTCCTCCTGATTCTGCCGTGTATTGGATGAGAATAGACTATCAGAAAATGGCAAAACTGTCAATGAAAAAATTAGAAGACCGTGAAAAAAGCAAGCGCCGGAGGGGCCGGTTGGGCATGCCTGCGACCGGGGCTCCGATGGACAGCGCACTGCCGCCGGAAGAGGCGCCTCCACGGCCGTGCGAGAGACAAGAAGGTTAAAAATCGACAAAAACAACCCTCCTTTTCGCCTTTTCCTTTGTGTGGGCTGATGGTACACTCGGGGTGAGAACTGCCAGGCCATGGCAGAAGGAAAGGGAGAAGACATGATGAAAAACGGGAAAGTATGGATCGCACTGTGCTGTGTCCTGGCGCTGCTGTTGGCGGGCTGCCAGGGCAGTGCACCGGCAAATCCGAACACACCGGAGCCCAACACCCAGACCGAGGCGCCCGTTCAGACAGAAGCCCCGGCCAACACCCCGGCACCCACGCCGGAGCCCACCCCGGAACCCACCCCAGAGCCCACAGATCCGCCGGCCCCTGCAGCGGAACTGGCCTATGCCTTTTCCGGCAGCGATGCCGCCACCCCGGGCTACGCCGAGGGCACCATCACCCTCACCGCCGAGGACGGCAGCTATCGGCTGTACTGGGCAGATGACGCCGGCGCCCTGGAGGGCTACTACGAGATCGCCGAGCTGGCGGTGTCCGGCGGCAGCGCCGCATACAGCTTCGGGTACCATGTGGCCATCCCCGCCGGGGCCACCAAGGTGATCGCAGCATCTGGCGAGGCCGAGTACCCCGCAGTGGACGAGGCTGCAGCCGTCTGGGACATCCCGGCGGAGAAGCAGCTGGGCCACAAGCCCGGCGAGGAGCTGTACACCTTCAACTCCTTCTCGGACATCCACATCGACGAGGAGAAGGTGGGCGAGACCACTCCCTTCTATTGGGTGTTCTCCGAGGCCCACTGGGCCAATGCACTGGACTATGCCGTCTCCAAGGGCGTGGACTTCATCGTCTCTTCCGGAGACCAGGTGACCAACGCACGGCTGGAGAACCTGGACAAGGAGTGGAAGGCATACCAGTACATCCTGGCCCAATCGGACTACTGCAACCCCATCTATGAGTCCGGCGGCAACCACGAGGTCCGCCAGGACGGGGCGGTCTCCGAGGAGCTGCAGGCCTTCGTGACGGGCAGCGGCCTGGACAGCGCTCTGGACACCCTCGCCGCCGCCAAGCCCTACTACTACATCACCGAGCCCAACACCGGAGACGTCTTTATCTTCATGGCCCTGGAGGGCGGCTACCGCCCGGCCCAGTACGATGAGTTCACAGATGAGCAGCTGGACTGGGTGGAGGGTCTTCTGGACCAGTACTACGGCCAGGGCAAGAACGTCTACCTCATCCAGCATGGCCTCATCAGCGGCTACGGCCCCGGCGATGACCTGGACACCCCCTACTACGGCGGCGCGGTGAACCCGGAGCTGGCGTCCGCCCAGCGGTTCATCTCCATCCTGGAGGCCCACCCCGATATGATCTGGATCTCTGGACACTCCCACGAGGACTTCACCCTGGGGTACAACTTCACCAATAACGATGGCGCGTCCTGCTATATGATCCACAATCCGTCTGTGGGCAACCCCACCCACGTCACGGACGGGAGCCTGGACTACACCTTCTACGAGGACAACTCCCAGGGATACTACGTGCAGGTCTTTGAGGACGCCATCGTGTTCAGCGGCGCCAACCTGGTGTACGGCAAGATCTTCCCCGCGTACTCCTACATCATCCCCGGCAGCACCTCCCTCCAGGAGCAGGAGACCCCGGAGGAGCCCCTCTACACCGATGTGACAGCCGATGCCCCTACTTTGAGGTCTGTGATCGCCAACGCCAAGAGCATGCTGGGCATCTACTACGAGTTCTCCTCCTATGACCAGTATCAGACCCTGAAGAGCTGGTACTACAAATACAAGGACGCGGACACCGATGCCATGAGCGCCGAGGAGCTGCAGCTGGCATACAGCCGGATCCGCCTTGCCATCGCATACCTCCACCAGGCCGCCGAGTTCACCGCTGGCCGGAACTTTGTGGTCTCCGTGCCGGAACCCGAGCCGGAGGTGGCCAAGCGGGAGAAGGACCTCCTGGTCCGCATCCACTACCACCGGGAGGACGGGGACTATGCGCCCTGGAGCGTGTGGCTATGGGGCACCGGAGACGGCACGGACAACCCCTTCACCGGTACCGACGACTTCGGCGTGTACCTGGAGTACACCGCCGCCCCGGATGTGACCTCCCTGGGCTTCATCATTCGCACGGAGAGCTGGGGCAAGGACATCGAGGACGACCAGTTCATCAACGTAGACGGCTCTATCACCGGAGACACCCTGGACGTGTACATCGAGTCCGGCGTGCCGGGATACGAAGTGCGCTGAACCCACGCAGCATGAGAGACTGAGAGAGAAAAGAACAGGAGGCTGCCGCCGGCGGGCGCCGGGGCAGCCTCCCCGGCCCGCGGAGGTGCCTTATGAAGTACATGTACGAGTTCGTCCGCTACGACAAGAACATCCCGGCCAAGCTCCTGCGGCAGGACAAGCCCGGCTGGCGGTGCAACACCACGCCCCACTGGCACCCGGAGCTGGAGTTCGTCTACGTGTTTGAGGGCACCCTGCGGGTTACTATGCCGGAGGGCACCCGGGATGTGGGCCCCGGCCAGTTCTACTTCTGCAACAGCGGGGTGATCCACTCCACCGCGGCAGACAACACCGCCCACTACCGCTACGTTGTCCTGCTGCTCTCCAAGGAGGAGATCCTGCGCTTCCACGGGGCGAGCACCTTCTCCATCCCGGACGGCGCACCCCGGGAACAGCTGGGGGAGCGGCTCCAATACCTCATGTACCTGGAGGAGCACGGCGGCGAGCAGGCGTTCAACGTGGACATCGAGAAGAACAAGGCCATCCTGGACATCATCCAGATCCTGATCTCCTCCTGCGCCAGCCCCGCGGCATACGAGGTGGAGGGCGCGGAG
This sequence comes from uncultured Oscillospiraceae bacterium, assembly GCA_947629915.1. Classification (GTDB taxonomy): domain Bacteria; phylum Bacillota; class Clostridia; order Oscillospirales; family Oscillospiraceae; genus Enterenecus. The sequence continues at coordinate 18,279 of CANRFN010000092.1, forward strand.
AGAAACGCCTATGCCCGACAGGTGATGGAGTACGTCCGCCAGAACTTCACCCAGCCCCTCACCCTCACCGATGTGGCCAAAGAGGTGGGCCTGTCTCCCCAGTACCTGGCCAAGTACTTCAAGAAGGCCACCGGCATCGGCGTGATGCAGTATATCAACCGCATCCGCCTGGACTACGCCAATGGGGAGCTTCTCAACGACAACACCACCATCGCCAACATCGCCCTGGAGAACGGCTTCCCCAACGTGAAGTCCTACATCAAACAGTGCCGGGAGACCTATGGCATGACCCCCTCCGAGTACCGCCGGGCCATGCGGGGCGAGGTCTGACGAGACCGTGCGAGCAGATAGAGCACCTGCCTTGCGCCGAAACGGCGCAAGACGGGTGCTTTCTTGCTGGGATGGATACACCTGAATTTTGTTCGGCTGTGGGTCAAACTACTTGTTGAAATTGACTTGCATCTGTGCTATTTTGATGGCGGGGATAAGGAGGTGCACAAATGGCTGCTGAGGCAAGGGAACTCTTGGAGTATATCGTATTCTGCGTTGGCGAGTTTGCGGACAGGTATGAGCTTGCTCGGAGTGATGCTTACCGGTATCTGTGTCAGTACCAGGGGATTCAGTTTGTTGTGGAAGGGTTCGATCATATGCACATGATATCCTTCTTTGATGTTGTTGATTTTATGACTACCTATTGTCGGAAAAATGGAGGTTATCTTGAATGAGACTGTATCATGGGTCTTACGTAGAGATCGACCAAGTTGACCTTTCTATGTGTGCTCCATATAAGGACTTTGGACCTGGTTTCTACACGACTACACTAGTGAAACAGGCACGGGAGATGGCCTATAACCGCACGAAGTTAAAGGAATACGGTATACCAACAGTTACTGTTTTTGAAGCCCCTGATGATTTGCTGCAGCTCCCCAACTTGCGGTGCCGGGTGTTCGGATCTCATCCCGGGCCGGAGTGGGCACTTTTCGTGCGGAATAACCGTGATCGTAAGTTTAAGGACTTCGCTAACGCTGAATGCAATCAGGACTGTAAGTATGATGTTGTAGCAGGCTCTGTTGCGGATGATACTATCGCAGCAGTGATCAGTTCGTACGCTCGCGGGGTTATGAGTGTTGACGAAATGACTAAGGAACTCACTTTTGCGCGTCAGACAAATCAGATTTCCACACAGAGGAAGCCTTGCATTACCTCCGGAAGGTAGGTGTTCTTCCGTGACGAAACAGCAACAGCTGCTGGTGGATTTTATCACCATGGATATAATCCGTTTTCTGATTGAGGACTACGGTCTTTCCATGATGGATGCTATGGATCGCGTTTATTACTCAAAGGCCTTTTCCAAGATCACGGATCCAGAGACTGGTCTCTACCTCTATGGATCTGCGCATGTATATGAAAAGTTCAAAGGGGAGCTTACCAAAGGCCTTACCGCGCCAACTGCAGGATAGGTGCGTATGCCAGAATGTTATGCGGTGCCTTGCTGTTTGAAGCACCGCATCCTTTTATCCCCAATGGCCGCCTGATAGTCTCCTACAACCGGGTAGAGATATCGCTGCCCTGACGGAGGGTAGTGAGGGCTTCCTGTGCGAATTAGGCCGCTCTGTCTGACTGAAATACTCAGGTTTAGGCCCACTCTACGGAGCGTTTGTTGCCTTTTGGGCCGTGCTGCGCTAGGATAGGGCCAGGAGGTGGTCTCATGGACAGCCAAAAGACAGGCGCACTGATCGCCCAGCGCCGGAAGGAACTGGGTTGGACCCAGAAAGACCTGGGGGAGAGACTGCACGTATCAGACCGAACAGTCTCCAAGTGGGAGCGGGCTGTTGGATTCCCCGATGTATCACTGCTGGAGCCGCTGGCAGATGCTTTGGACCTTTCCGTGCTGGAACTGCTCAACGGAGAGCGGCTGAAACAGGAGGAGATCCCGCCGGCGGAGACAGAGCGGGCGGCTCGGAGTGCGGTGCAGCAGCTGGGAGAGCGGCTGCGGCGGGGAATGGTCCGATACCGTGCGGCGGTATGTATCCTTGCAGCTCTGCTCCTGCTGGCTGTGGGGAGCTACCTGTGGTGGGCGTACGGGGACTGGCCTGTGATGCACTACGAGGAGCGGGAGGTGTCTATCGGTGAGGCGGTGAAGGCCGTTCCCTTTGTGGTGATCACCGGCGAGGAATTCCGCCTGGCCCGGGAGATCGCAGAGGATTCGGCGATTCGCGCCGCGGCTGAGCTGGCGGGATCGGAATGGCAGGAGATCTCAGAGGACCTGATTGCCCCATACCGGGACCTGCTCCGGATTGAAGGGGAACCTGCCGCCTGTTCGGAGGCTGTGTTGACGCAGTACAGCCTCTGCCTGGACTACAGCGCCGGTATGCGCCGCTGTATCCTGGAGATCGCGTGGGACGGCACGGTGCGCAAGATCGCTGTGGTCTATGCGGGGGATGGCCGGGTTGGCACCAAGGGACCAGTGGTGATTAGCGAGAACAATGAACACTTCCGCATCGGCAAGGCGGAAAACGGAGATCTGCATCGAGCGTGAAAAGAGCGCAGCAGACAGCGCCTGGTGTGTTTCAACCTGCTGCTGGCCGATACAAGAAATGCTTGTTGAATTCGATACCTGCTGAGAATGAAAAGGGATGCACCTATTGCACAACAATTTGACAGGCGGCAGTCTGGTTTGGATTATGAATACTCTATCTGCCCTGTGCACAACCAATCTTGAAGTATCTGGATAAAGGCCTTTGTTGGATCAGATGGCTTTTTGGCGTATACGATCCCATAGGGCATCTTGTAATCCCATGCCATGGGAATGGTAACAATGGAGGGATGGACGTCTTTCCAGATCTCCAGCGTTTCCATCACACAGCCCATCTGTACGCAGTCATTAAAGACGTTGATGTCGTAAAAGTGCGGCGTGTCCAACAGCGTGATCTGCGGATGCTTTGCTTCAATCTCATCCCGCATTCGGTTCAGAACGGGAGAATCTCCCCGTTTTACAAGCATAAAAGTTTCCCCATCCAGATCGCTCCACAAAAGCAGGTCCTTTTTGGACAGCCTGTGCTTTCGCGGAACTGCGATGCGGCAATCAAGTGGGGCAAGGGGGAGAATATTGTACCGCTCGTTCCATGTCAGCGAGTCACAGGGCCCGGCAAAGCAGTCGATCTCACGCCCCAGAGAGTCCAACATGACTTCCATGCTGGCCGGGTCATCGTCAAAGGGAATCATGCGAATCGTGACGGGAAGGGTCCCGTCATCGATCTTGGACCACAGGTCGACCAGAGGCTTGCAGGGCCGCAGAATGGATGTGCCAATGCGAATTGCCTGCTGTTCTTTTTTCGCAATCTGGTGGGCCCGGAGAATCGCCTGCTCCGATTGCTTGATGATCTTCTTGGCGTCTTTGCAGAGAGAGCGGCCAGCGGCGGTTAGCTGTGCACCCTGGTTGGTACGTTCCATCAGTTTTACACCGACGAGCGACTCCAACTTGTTGATCTGATTCATGACGGATGCCGGCGTGAGATAGAGCTCCTTGGATGCCTTCAGAAAACTGCCCTGTTCGGCCACTTTGATGAAAGTGGTCAGTTCCCGGATGTACATGACAACACCTCGCTTTTATCTATTCTAAAAGCCATTTTAACGCGTTGGTATCTTCTCTGTCAATCTCATTTCCGCTACAATACCAGCGTAATCGGAAAGGGGGAAGAGCAGTGGAGACGGTGATCCTGAACAATGGCGTATCCATGCCGATGGTTGGCTATGGGACCTATCAGACTCCAGCGTATCAGACGGAGCAATGCGTTGCCAACGTGAATTTCGTCTGATCGTACCCGCCTGAAAAAGCAAGGGCGCTTGGAAGCAATATCATCAAGATTTCGGATCGTCTGTCTTGCTCTCTTTCTCCATACGTTCTTTGATCTCCTCAGCGTAAGTATTCAGCGAGGTGACCTGAGTTTGTCGAAATGCACAAATTCGGGCCACCTCGATTTTTAAATCCCACCCTCCTAACGCCGGGGGCAGCTACCAGTTTCGAGTGTAGCTGCCCCCGATTTTTGGTGATAGTGCCAATTTTTAAGGCGATTTTTTGTTGAAAATTACGGCTTGATCTGAAATTCTAAAAGTGCTAAGATACGGCTATGTTTGAGGTGGTGTATGGTGTCGTCTATCATCAAGCAGACAAATGATACTGCGAATTATAGTCATACCCAAAAACGAGGATTTCGTGTAATACTCTCACACATTTGTGCTCTCTCCGG
>CANRFN010000093.1 GCA_947629915.1 uncultured Oscillospiraceae bacterium
TATATGCCTCTGTCGTTTTTAACACGGCAGCACTTGCACGGGACATATTGAAGTATGTCGCTGGGGATGGATGACTGATTTGCCATTAAGGATCACCTCTCAAAATGCATGTAATGTCCAGCAAAACCATATGGGCGGAAACACAAACCCATATGGGCGGATTATACACCATTTCGAAAGGGTTTTCAAGCACTTTTTGGGAGCCTTTCAAGAAATTTTTGATCCTATAGGAGCACCACCCCCTCATTCCCGCTGTATCAGGTATCAAAATCAATCTACAAACACAGTTCCGAGTATCTCAGCGTTGCCATGAGGGAAGCTTGGCGCAGCATCTAATGCTCAGTCTGTACACGATATGCCTGTACATGCATGATACATATGGGCGGAAATCGCAATGATTGTGCTTAGAGATTTTGCCACCATCTGACGACCGGGTATTCAAACGGATCCTGACCACGCCGGATGTAAAACCTGCGTTAATTGACCTGGTCTCTGCCATCATTGAGAAGCCGGTGAAGGATGTCATTATTCGTAACAGTGAGATACCACCGGAAGACAACAACGAGAAAGCAGAGCGTCTGGATGTAAACGTCCGCACCGATGATGAGTCACAGGTTGACCTTGAGATGCAGGCCAGCAGCATCGAAGAAGATCCGGGCGGAGAGCACCTCAATTTGAAAGGCAAGAGCCTGTATTACCTGACAGATCTCCATTCCTCCCAGCCATCTAAGGGAATTCGGAGATACGACAAGCTGGCCAAGACATATCAGGTGACATTCTGCTCTTATACAGTGTTCCCCAATTCGCCGGACTATGTCAATTCTTTTTCCTTCCGGAACAACAAGAACTATGAACAGCTGTCAGATGCGCTCAATGTTGTGTTTGTAGAGCTCACCAAACTAAAGCAAATTATGGCCAAGGACGTTTCTGATATGACAGACCTTGAGAAGTGGGCTATTTTCTTCCGCTATGCCAACGAGTCACAATTTCGTGAAACGGTTAATAAGGTTATAGAATCGAAGGAGGCGTTGAAAGTGGCTGGAAGCGCTTTAATGTCCATCAGTCAGGATGAAGTGGAACGCGCCGTGTACCGGAGCCGGAGGATGTTCCAGACAGATCTCCAGTCGAACCTGGCAACCGCCGAGGATCGAGGAAGTAAGAACAGGGCAATCGAGATCGCAAGAAATCTTTTGTCCATGGGCATGCACTATGACAAAGTCCTGGTGGCGACAGGGCTATCATCCAAAGATCTGGACAAGATATTGCTGTCCTAGACAGAGAAGGCACCGGGGATTCCTCTTCTGGAATCCCCGGTGTTTCAATTTCTGTTGCCCACGGGGTTCCTTCCTGCCAATCCCTGCAATTATCTCCGTAACTGCACTCCCTCATGGGGCGTTTTCTTTTGTTCCGGGGCAACATGAAGTGTGCACATGCCTTCAGTCAGTAGAAACGGATTCCCGCTGTTCAATGCTCTAAGAGTAAAGTCTCTCGATTAGTACGCAGACAGGCCAGTGCAGGACTGCACACCCAGCACTTTCTTTCCCTCGTCTTCCGAAGAGATTCTCTTGCACATATTCTTGCCTCCCTTGACTGTTTTTGTGATGGGTTCCTCTCGTCTGGAGCGCTGTATCTCGGATGCACCGCCTCCAGAGGGATCGGCATTCGCTGCTCTCCTGTCCCTCTGTGTCTTCAGGATATCCCGTGGGTTGTATACTGTCCAACGGTGCCCCATCGGAAATGGAACTCATCTCCATCTCTCTTGAAATGTACTCCTCTCCGGGGCAATGTGTCAAGGGATGCCAGACTGTTTGATTCTTCTCGGAAGGTGTTTGTCTGAAACGGTGTTGTAAAGCTCCGCCCTTAGCCCCGGAACCCCCAGGAGGCAGTCCGGAGTCCCAGGTCCAACAGATCCTTGCTTCACAAGGAAGATAATTTCAAGTAAACTAGAGCAAAACGGTACTTGCAAAACGGACGCTGTTTGTTTATAATAGGAATGTCTTAAGCCATAAGGCTTGTAGGTGAGCTGTCAGGGAAAGACCAGATCCGTTTTGCTTTGGCAGAGGGCCTACCAGTTTTCTAGAGTGACTGCAATGATAGGAGGGAACAGAAATGTCGGACGCTTTGGAAGATAGGCAGCATGCTTTCGAAGACCGCTCCACTTCGGAAGAGGAGCGGTATGAGCTGCAAGATGGAATTCTCGTCCCGGTAAAAGATGTATCTTATGAACATTCAAGAATCCATTTTACTCTGGTGAGAATGCTCGATACTTTCCTGATGGGCAAAACGTGCCGTTTGCTTGGTACAACGTTTCCGGTGTACCTCTTCTACGGCAGAGAGGACGTCCCAGCGGAATACAAGAGACCTGTCTGTCCAGACATCATGGTAGTTTGTGATCGGGACAAGCTGGATTCGAAGAGCTGCAAAGGTGCACCGGATCTCGTGATTGAGATTCTCTCCTCGTCCAATCGGGAGAATGATGAAGATCGAAAGTTTGACCTCTATGAGAAGGCAGGCGTGCGGGAGTACTGGATGGTGTACCCGGCGCCGAAACGAGTCCACGTCTGCGTGCGCGATGAAAATGGCTTCACCGTCATTCGCGTATACCGGGAGAAAGATAAGGTACCGGTGTCGGTCCTGTCGGGCTGTGTGATAGATCTGGAACAGGTGTTCGGCAATCTCTGAAGCCACGCCTCGGGCGTCATCTCCCAGCCTGGTGTAGACACAACATCTCCATCACATGATAAACAGGACAGACCATTGAGAGCGGCAGACCAGACACCTGCAGGTGTCTGGTCTGCCGCTCTTTTCGTTCTCCCACGGCCCGCCGGTTTCGGGACAGTATAATGTTCAAGATGGACAACGACACTCGGGATCATTACGGGCATTGGCGCTTTCATCCGGAAACCAGTATCGATGGGTTTCATCCATTTTTCGGCGCTTTTCTGAACAATTCATTTCTTCTTCCGTACATTGATGTTCTTGTAATTGGAGCGGAACAGAAACAATCACTCAGCTACTTTCTATTAACAGATCTGCCACGTTAGCTGGTTTTAACCTTGGTCTGTGTTCTATTTTTGATATGACAATTAATGTCACTTTCTTTGCAAAATGAAATAACATTCTCGGAACATTCATTATAGAATTGCTTGTTGTTTTTGTATTCAGATACAATCTTATTATAATTAGTCCTTCCAAATATAATTTTATCAACAAAGCTAACAGATTTGAGAATCTCACCAAGGTCCTGCTGTATCAAATTTGGTGTCGGGTAGGGTTCGATGCTCACCCATGTCATACAGCCAGCATCGTGAAGATCTTTCAATGCAGCCAGCCTTGCTTCATATGGGGCAGCACCAGGCTCTACCTGCTCTCGATATTCTTCATTGAGTGAGATCAGCGTAATCCCATATTCATTCTCTTTGGAATAGTCCTTCAGTTCCAACGGCAACAATCCCTTTGTCAGGACACAACACTTGATGCTGTCTGCATTCAATCGCCGTATGGCATCAAGACTCATCTGCTGATCTCCGTACTCAACTCCCGTTTGATAGAGCATACTCTTTCGTTCAATGTATCCCGCTACTTTCATCATTTCACCCACTTTACCAATACAGACTGATCGCGATTTTCTGTCTTGAAGGTCGTTGGCCTCCCTAGACGACAGTCTGCATATCGTTGTACAGTTTCCTGTTCTCGATATCTTTCGAATCCAGATGGTACACCTCATAGCCAATCTTAGTATTCGCTGCACCGCTCTTGTCCAGCACGGATCACCAAACGCATGATGGGCCACAGGGGCTACGTAGTCTCGCGAGCTGCAAGCCCTACTTTTTCAATATTTTCAATTCCTTCGCAGTCAATTGAAACGCCTTTGCAATTACCTTTTCAGGCACTCCCAGAGAGAGCTGCTTTCTCACAATCTCATAGTCATGCAACTTTTTTATTATTTCGTATTTTTCGAGCAATTCACTCTCAAAATCAATATGTTGAGAAAAATCCTTATACAATTCATAGGTTCTCTCGTCCAATCTATTCACCTCCTTCCCACCTATAGCTGCTCCATACGGTTTCTCACCGGTCTTTGTACCATCTCAGGTAGCCTCGCCTGTGATCCAGTTCTATCGCATCATCACAGCTCTCTTTCGTCCGGCTGTGGTCACATGAGGCCCGCTTCCCTTTTCAGTATCGTCAATTCCGGTGGGGTGAGCTCCATCGTTGTGGCAACGATCCTTTCAGAGACTCCCTGAGAGAGCAGCGATTTCGCAATCTCATAGTCCCTCGCCTGCAACATCATTTTGTAGACCGCAGTTGTGTTTCCTCCAAAATATTGGGATAAATCCCGATACATCTCCATATTCAAAAGGATCCTCCTCCCTTTCTTCTTATCAATAAAAACACATATTTTTATTACTCATCATACCGCTGCAAGACGTCTCTCGCAACCAGAACCGATAGAAAAGCATTTCTCTTCCGAATTGGAGCGCTTCCTCATCTCTCCCTAACCGTACTCCTTCTCCTGCGCTGTGTCAAGAGGGTTTCAATAATTTTTTCAGGAATTCCGTTTGAAGGCGCAGCATCTTTTGAAATACCGATTATAGAACGTTTTTTCATCGGTCCGCTGCCTCGTAATCAGATTTACGCGGGAGACATATTGCAATCTGCAAGCAAAATCGCGCTAAACAAATCAAATCTGCTGTTTTCACCGTACTTTGTCATACGATTTTCCCTCATCTGTGGGGATAGTCAGAAGGAGATTTGTTTTTTTCTGTACCCCCGATTTGCCTTGCCGTCCATGATGCACCCCCGCAGTCCTCACCGCCTTTCCAAGGGTCACCCGAGGTGCGCTCTCTCCCGGCAGCGGGCAGGGTGGATCACAGTCTCGCTAGATCCGCAGACGCGGTCTCCGGGCATTGTCTGTAGCAGTCCGTCTTCCCCATCCGCACCGATGAGAGCAAGACCTTGTAGATGTGTCGGCAACCCTGCTCCCCAGATCCCCTTAACTCCACTCTCTCCGCCACACCCAAAGGCTCTGAAAAGCCCCCTTTTCTCACCCCAGTCCTTTCCAGAACTGGCGGATAAGCCGCCGGCAAGGTGCCAAAATTTAAGGCCTTTTCCACCCCGGTTTTGCGCCGTTTCACCATTCTCCCCGAAATCCCCGGAAAACCGCCATTTTCGATCCAAAAAGTTCGGACTTTAACCCATTTAACCGCCGGAACTCCACATTCCCATCTCTCTTTGTCTTGCCCAGGAGGAAAATAAAGCTTGTCTAAAGGCCCGAAATCTGATAGAATGTCTTGGACTAGCGCAGTCTTAGAGAAGGAGAGAAAGAAAGTGAATTCCGCAGCTGATGTATGGGAAAAATTGAAGACCATGATGCAGTCTTCCATGACTGCCGTCACAATAGACACCTGGTTCGGAGACACCGAAGCCGTAGCCCTGGAGGAGAGCCGCCTCGTTCTCTGCGTCCCCACCGAGTTTAAGCTCACCATCATCCGCACCAAGTATCTGCCGATCATCCAGTCCGCCCTGAAGGAGCTCTTCTCCGCGGACATCGAGGTCATCCTGCTGCTGCCGGAGGAGCGGGAGAACTACCTGAAGGCCACCCCCATCTCCGCCTCCGCAGACCTGGACCGGTACACCTTCGAGCGCTTTGTGGTGGGCCCCACCAACAAGTTCGCCTTCACCGCCGCCATGAAGGTGGCAGACGAGCCCGGCGGATCGTACAACCCGCTGTTCATCTACGGCCCCTCCGGCCTGGGCAAGACCCACCTGCTCCACGCCATCGCCAACCGAGTGAAGCGCAAGCACCCCGGATACCGCATCGTGTACACCCAGAGCGAGTACTTTGTCAACGAGCTCATCAACAACCTCCGGTACAAGACGGACATGCAGCCCTTCCGGGACAAGTACCGCAACGTGGACATCTTCCTCATGGACGATGTGCAGTTCATCGCGGGGAAGGACTCCAGCGAGGAGGAGCTGTTCCACACCTTCAACGAGCTCTATGAGCAGAAAAAGCAGATCGTCTTCACCGCAGACCGGCCGCCCCACGAGATGCTGCGGCTGGAGCAGCGGCTGCGCACCCGCTTCGAACAGGGCCTGCCGGCAGACATCCAGCCCCCGGACTACGAGACCAGGGTGGCGCTGCTGAAGAACAAGTCCCTGGAGCGGGGCATCCAGGTCCCGGACGAGGTACTGGCCTACGTGGCCGAGAACATCACCTCCAACGTCCGGCAGATCGAAGGGGTTGTGAACAAGATCATGGCCTTCACGGAGCTCATGGGAGACACCGTGAACAAGGACACCATCATCCGGGCCGTCCGGGACATCCTGCGGGCCAAGGAGAACTTCCTGCCCTCGGCGGACGTGATCATCCAGGAGGTGGCCCGGTGCTATGAGCAGGACCCCGCCGCCATCCGGGGCAAGGGCCAGAGCAAGGAATTGGTCCTGCCCAGAAACGTGGCCATGTACATCATCCGCGAGATGACCCAGCTCAGCCTGGAGGAGATCGGCCAGGAGTTTGGAAACCGCCACTACTCCACCGTGCTCAACGCCATCAACCGGGTGGAGCGGCAGATGAAAGAGCAGCCGGATCTGGTGGAGATGATCCGGGATATCACCAACGCGGTGAACGCCACCTACTGATCATCTACCGCCCGTCCCAAACTTCCACAGTTTTGTGGAAGTCGGTGTGGAAACTCTGTGGAACCTTCCCAGCGGCCCCCGGCACTGTGGAACCCTGTGGAAGTTTTGTGGAACCTCTGTGGAAGTGCAAAGCCTTGCGCTGCAACGGTTTTCGCCGGTTTTCCACAACTTCCACATCCCCTACTGCTTCTCCTGCCTTTAAAAACTTCCTCTCCTATCAGTCTCTCGCAGCCCACTCTCTTCTCGGCCTTTCGGCCGAGCAAAGCCAATCATCGAAAGGAGGATGCCGTCCATCCCCGGGCGGGCGGCAAGTTCAGCATGAGATTTTCCTGTGAAAAAGCAATCCTGCAAAATGCGGTCAACATCGTCGGTCGGGTAACAGCGGCCAAGAGCACCATTCCCGCGCTGGAGGGCATCCTGGTGGAGGCCGGCACCAACGATGTGCGCCTCAGCGGATACAACCTGGACACCGGCATCATGACCACCGTGGAGGCAGACGTGGCTGAGACCGGCGATGTCGTGCTCTCCGCCCGGCTCTTCGGGGACATTCTCCGCCAGATGCCAGACGACATGGTGACGGTCACCTGCGACAGCAGCTTTAACGTGCGCATCGCCTGCGGCGACACCGTCTTCGACATCCTGGGCACCAACGCCGAGGACTATCCGGACCTGCCCAATGTCACGGAGGGCCGCAGCTTCACCATCGCCCAGAAGACCTTGAAGGTCATGATCCCCCAGGTGATCTTCTGCGTGGCCTCCCTGGAGACTCGGCCCATCCAGTCCGGCGCCCTCTTTGAGGCGGAGGGGGATCAGCTCACCATGGTGGCGGTGGACGGCTTCCGGCTGGCCCTCCGCCGGGAGAAGCTGGCAGAGACCATCGAGGCGGCGCCCTTCCACTTTGTGGTACCTGGCAACGCCCTCAGCGAGGTGGAGAAGATCTGCAACGATGTGGACGACCCGGTGGTGATCACCCTGGGCAACAGCCACTGCACCTTCCAGGTGGGCAACGCCTGTCTCGTGGCCCGCCGGCTGGAGGGGGAGTTCCTGGACTACCGCAAGACACTGCCCAAGAGCTCTGCGGTGTCCGTGATCGCCACCTGCGAGGATCTCACCCGGTCCATCACCCGCACCTCCCTCATCATCAACGAGCGCATGAAGAGCCCCATCCGATGCCGGTTCGGCTCGGACGGCTCCCTTACCATGACAAGCCGCACCGCCCTCGGCACCGCATTGGACGTGTGCCCCATCGAAGGGGACGGCAAGGACACGGAGATCGGCTTTAACAACAAGTACCTCCAGGACGCCATCAAGGCCTGCCCGGCCGAGAAGGTGCGCATCGAGCTCACCGGCTCCACAGCGCCCTGCATGATGCTACCGGTGGCGGAGGACCCAGACAACTTCATCTACATGGTGCTGCCGGTGCGGCTCCGGGCGGGAGAGTAAGGAGAGGCTATGAGAGAGCAAACCTGCAAAATCGAGACCGAGTATATCAAGCTGCAGGATCTGCTGAAATTCGCCGGCCTCACGGAGACCGGGGGAGAGGCCAAGCTGGCCATCCAGAACGGGGAGGTCTCGGTGAACGGTGAGACCTGCACCATGCGGGGCAAGAAGCTCCGTCCCGGGGACAGGGCCTCCCTGGACGGAGTAACGGTCACGGTACAATGATCCTCCGCAGCATTGAGCTGGACTACTTCCGCAACTACCTCCACCTGGAGGCGTCCTTCTGTCCCGGGGCCAACGTGGTCATCGGGGAGAACGCCCAGGGGAAGACCAACCTGTTGGAGGCGGTGAACTACCTGTCCTCAGCCTCCAGCCACCGGGCCCGCTACGACCGCGAGATGATCCAGCACGGTATCAACGATGCCTTTCTGAAGGGTGTGGTCTCCACCCAGAGCCGGGACTACACCCTGGAGGCGGAGCTGCACCGGGCGGCCCGCCGGCGCCTTCGGAGCAACGGGGTGCCCTTGAAGTCCGCCGCCGAGCTCTCCGGCATTCTCCGCACCGTGCTCTTCTGCCCGGAGGACCTCTATCTCATCCGGGAGGGCGCCGAGGCCAGGCGGCGGTATCTGGACGACTGCATCGGCCAGCTGCGGCCCCGGTACGCAGATGCCCTGGCGGAGTATAAGCGGCTGCACCAGAGCAAGACCCGGATTTTGAAAGACTGGGAGACGAATCCCTCTCTCCTGGACACCCTGGACGACTACTCCCTGCGGATGGCCCAGTGCGGCGCCATCCTCATCCACTACCGGGCCCACTTCATCCGCCGGCTCCGGGAGACCGCCCCGCTGATCCACCGGGACTGCTCCGGCGGCCGGGAGCAGCTGAGCTTCCGGTATGAGACGGTGTCCACGGTCCGGGACCCGGAGGCACTGCCCAAGGTGCTGCTGCCAGAGCTGCTGGCCCACCAGGAGAGCCACCGCCAGGCGGAGATCGCCTCCAAGATGTGCCTCTCCGGGCCCCACAAGGACGACCTGGTGGTGGAGATCGACGGCAACTCCGCCAAGTCCTACGCCTCCCAGGGACAGACCCGCACGGCGGCCCTGTCCCTCAAGCTGGCGGCCCGGGAGATCATGTACCAGGAGACGGGGGAGTGGCCCGTCTTACTCCTGGACGATGTGCTCTCCGAGCTGGACAACCACCGGCAGGAGTTCGTGCTGAACCGCATCACCAACGGACAGGTCTTTATCACCTGCTGCGAAGAGGAGAAGTCCGCCCGGCTCCGCAGCGGCAAGGTGTTCACGATCCAGGCGGGCAGGATCCGGGAGACAGGGGGGACCCTCTGATGTACAGCGACCTGGGGCAGAACCTGATCCTCCCCAACCGCGCCCTGGTGGGCATTTTTGATCTGGACAACACCACATGGTCCTTCCGCACCCGCAAGTTTCTGGACCAGGCGGAGGCGGAGGGCCGGGTTACCGCACTGGGCGTGGACCTGCCCCGCTCGTTCATCCTGAGCCAGGAGGGACAGGCGCCCGCCCAGATCCATATCACATCCCTCTCATCTGCGGCCTTGCAGCGGCGGATGGAGGAGAGTATGTTTTAGGGGGTTAATTATCATGGCCAAACAGGGTACCACCCCGCTGACCTATCTGTGGGAAGACCGCAAGCGCGTGCTGGGCATGCCGCTCACCTTCACCCGGTATATGCTGGGGGAGGACCGCATTTTCTGTGAGAAGGGCCTGATGAACCTGAAGGCCGAAGAGGTTCTCCTGTACCGGGTCCAGGACCTGGAGCTCTCCATCTCCCTCGGCCAGCGGATCTGCGGGGTGGGGACCGTGGTGGTCCACTCCACAGACAAGAGCACCCCGCACCTGGCTCTGGAGAACATCAAGAACCCCAGAGAGGTGAAGGAACAGATCCACCAGATGGTGGAGCAGGCCAAGGACAAGCGCCGGATGCGCTCCATGGAGATCGTGGGCGGCGATGACGACGGCTTTTTGGATGCCAACGGAGACGGCATCGACGACCGGCTGCAGTAGGCCGGGTCACACAACAGCACAGACTTTTGGAGGCATTTTATGTCTGAAGATACGAATTTGAATCCCACCCAGGTGGATCATGAATACGGCGGATCGGAGATCGAGGTGCTGGAGGGCCTGGAGCCTGTCCGGAAGCGTCCGGGCATGTATATCGGCTCCACCTCTTCCTCCGGACTCCATCATCTGGTGTATGAGATTGTGGACAACGCCATCGACGAGGCATTGGCGGGGTTCTGCAATCACATCACGGTGGAGATCCTGGAGGGCAATGCCATCCGGGTGGTGGACAACGGCCGCGGTGTCCCGGTGGACATCCAGCCCCAGACCGGCAAGCCCGCACTGGAAGTGGTGTACACCGTCCTCCACGCCGGCGGCAAGTTCGGCGGCGGCGGATACAAGGTTTCCGGCGGCCTCCACGGCGTGGGCGGCAGCGTGGTGAACGCCCTCTCGGAGTGGATGGAGGTCCGGGTGCACAAGAACGGCCAGATCTATGAGGTGAAGTTCGCCCGGGGCGACATCGTCCAGAACATGACCGTCATCGGGACCACGGACCACACCGGCACGGAAGTGGTGTTCAAGCCGGACCCGGAGATGTTCGAGACCACCGAGTACGACTACGAGACCCTGCACCGCCGCATGCGGGAGCAGGCCTTCCTGAACGCCGGCATCCGCATCGACATGGCAGACCGCCGGCCGGGGAAGGAGACCCACGAGTCCATGCGGTATGAGGGCGGCATCCGGGAGTTCGTCACCTATATCAACCGGAACAAGACCCCGCTCCACGAGAACGTGATCTACATGTCCGGGGCCAAGGACGACTCCATGGCCGAGATCGCCATGCAGTACAGCTCAGACAGCTACAACGAGATCATGGTCTCCTTTGCCAACAACGTGCACACCCCTGAGGGCGGCATGCACGAGGAGGGCTTCAAGCGGGCCCTCACCAACGTGCTGAACGCGTACGGCAAGAAGATGA
Organism: uncultured Oscillospiraceae bacterium; assembly: GCA_947629915.1. Classification (GTDB taxonomy): domain Bacteria; phylum Bacillota; class Clostridia; order Oscillospirales; family Oscillospiraceae; genus Enterenecus. The sequence goes on from CANRFN010000093.1 coordinate 11,101, forward strand.
ACGTGCTGAAGGGCGAGGAGAAGGTGTCCGGAGACGACTGCCGCGAGGGTTTAACGTGCGTCATCGCGGTGAAGCTCACCGAGGCCCAGTTTGAGGGCCAGACCAAGGCGAAGCTGGGCAACAGCGAGATGCGCACCCTGGTGAACAACATCGTCTCGGATAAGCTGGAGCAGTTCCTGGAGGAGAACCCCGCCGTAGGCAAGGCCATCCTGGACAAGGCCCTCACCGCCTCCCGGGCGAGAGAGGCCGCCCGGAAGGCCAGAGAGTCTGTCCGGCGGAAGACCGGTCTGGAGTCCGGACAGATGCCAGATAAACTCCAGGACTGCAACGAGAGAGATCCCGCCCTCTGCGAGATCTATATCGTGGAGGGAGACTCCGCAGCCGGTTCCGCCATTCAGGGCCGGGACTCCCGGTTCCAGGCCATCCTCTCCATGTGGGGCAAGATGCTGAACGTGGAGAAGGCCCGGGCGGACAAGATCTACGGTAACGACAAGCTCTATCCCATGATCGTGGCCCTCGGTGCCGGCATCGGGGACGAGTTCAACATCGACAAGCTCCGGTATCACAAGATCATCATCATGGCGGATGCCGATGTGGACGGCTCCCACATCCGCACCCTGCTGCTCACCTTCTTCTTCCGCTATATGCGTCCTCTCATCGAGCGGGGCTACGTCTATTCCGCCGTGCCGCCCCTCTATAAGCTCACCCGGGGCAAGACCACCCGTGTGGCCTACTCCGATCAGGAGCGGGACAAGATCTCCATGGAGATGCGCAAGGACAACCCCAACGCCAAAGTGGACATCAACCGGTACAAAGGCCTCGGCGAGATGGACCCCCACGAGCTCTGGGAGACCACCATGGACCCGGAGCGCCGCACGCTGCGCCGGATCACCCTGGCGGATGCGGTAGCGGCAGACTCCATTTTCACCATTCTCATGGGAGAACAGGTGGAGCCCCGGCGGGATTGGATTGAGGCCAATGCCCAGTTCGCCGCCAATCTGGATTACTGAGGTGCCATCCTATGGCTCATAACAGAGACTACAAACCGGAAGACATCGCCTTCCCCAATCAGGTTATCACGGAATCGGAACTGGTCCACGAGATGCAGGAGAGCTACAAGGACTACGCCATGTCTGTCATCGTGGGGCGGGCCCTGCCGGACGTCCGGGACGGCCTGAAGCCGGTGCACCGCCGCATCCTGTACACCATGTACGAGGGCGGCCTCACCAGCGAGAAACCCTTTAAGAAGTCCGCCACCTGTGTCGGCGACGTGCTGGGCCACTACCACCCCCACGGAGACGCCTCCGTCTACGATGCCATGGTGCGCATGGCCCAGAACTTCTCCATGCGTTACATGCTGGTGGACGGCCACGGCAACTTCGGCAGCGTGGACGGGGATCCCCCGGCCGCGTACCGGTACACCGAGGCCAGAATGTCCAAGATCGCCAACGAGATGCTCCGGGACATCGACAAGGAGACGGTGGACTGGGATCCCAACTTCGATGAGACCCGCAAGGAGCCCCGGGTACTGCCCAGCCGGTTCCCCAACCTGCTGGTGAACGGCTCCAGCGGCATCGCAGTGGGCATGGCCACCAATATCCCGCCCCACAACCTCCGGGAAGTGATCGATGCCGTGGTGTGCGTGCTGGACAACGAGAACGCCACCCTGGACGACCTCATGGAGCACATCAAGGGCCCGGACTTCCCCACAAGGGGCATCATCATGGGCCGCAGCGGCATCCGGGCGGCCTATGCCACCGGCCGTGGCAAGATCGTGGTCCGGGCCAGGGCCAACTTTGAGGAGCACGGCAAGGACCGGGTGCGGATCATTGTGACCGAGCTGCCGTACCAGGTGAACAAGCGCCAGCTCTTGAAGAACATCGCCGAGCAGGTGAAGGACAAGAAGCTGGACGGCATCTCGGACATGCGGGATGAGACGGACCGCAACGGCATGCGGGTGGTGATCGAGCTCAAGAAGGACGCCAATCCCCAGGTGGTGCTGAACCGGCTGTACGCCCAGACGGCCCTGCAGTCCAGCTTCTCCATCATCATGCTGGCCCTGGTGAACAACCAGCGCCAGCCCAAGATCCTCACCCTCCGGGAGTACCTGGACGAGTACATCGCCTTCCAGGAGGATGTGCTCATCCGCCGCACCCGTTACGACCTCCGCAAGGCCCAGGAGCGGGCCCACCTGATCGAGGGTTTGCTCATCGCCCAGGACAATATCGATGAGGTCATCAAGATCATCCGGGAGTCCTACGACAACGCCAAGGAGAACCTGATGGCCCGCTTCGGTCTGGACGACATCCAGGCCCAGGCCATCTGCGACATGCGGCTCATCTCCCTCCAGGGCCTGAACCGGGAGAAGCTGGAGAATGAGTACCAGGAGCTCAAGGGCAAGATCGACTACTACAACCAGCTGCTGGTGGACGAGGCCATGCAGCGCCAGGTGTTGAAAGACGAGCTTATCGAGATCCGGGACAAGTACAGCGATGAGCGCCGCACCGAGATCGGCGTGGTGGAAAACGAGATCGACATCGAGGACCTCATCGCCGAGGAGCAGTCTGTCTTTACCATGACAGCCGGCGGATATATCAAGCGCACCCCGGTGAACGAGTACGCAGTCCAGGGCAAGGGCGGCATGGGACGCAAGGGCATGTCCACCCGGGAGGAGGACTACGTGAACACGGTGTTCACCGCCTCCACCCACGACTATATCCTCTTCTTCACCAACCAGGGCCGGGTCTTCCGCACCAAGGGATACCGCATCCCCGAGGCGGGGCGCACCGCCCGGGGCGGCAACATCGTAAACCTCCTGCAGATCGATGCCGGCGAGAAGGTGTCTGTGATGCTCCACACCCGGGACATCACCACCGCCGGGGACCGCTACCTCACCCTCTTTACCAGAAACGGCAGGGTGAAGCGCCTGGACGCCTCCCTGCTGAAGAACCTCCGGAACAACGGCCTGCGGGTGATCAGCCTGACCCCGGGGGACGAACTCATCACCGTGAAAGAGACAGACGGCAACATGAACCTCCTGATGTGCACCCGGGACGGCTATGCCATCTGCTTCGATGAGAACGATGTCCGCTCCATGGGCCGCACCGCCGCCGGCGTCCGGGGCATCAAGCTCCGGGACGGGGACTACGTGGTGGGCGCGGCGAGGGCCAAGCCCGGCATGGCGGCCCTCACCATCACCGAGAACGGCTTCGGCAAGCGCACGGCGGTGTCTGAGTACTCCGTGCACAAGCGGGGCGGCTTCGGCATGAAGAACTATATCATCACGGACCGCACCGGCAAAGTGGCCGGCGTGAAGGTGGTGGACGGCAGCGAGGACCTGATGATCGCCACCTCCTCCGGCACCGTGATCCGCACCCACACAGACCAGATCCGCCTCACCAGCCGCGCCGCCATCGGCGTGATCGTGATGCGCTTCAAGGAGGAGGGAGACCGGGTGATCGCCCTGGCCCTCACAGACCGGGAGCCGGACGAGGAGGTCCAGGAGATCCTGAACGAAGAGCCGGACCTCACCCCGGAAGAGTTGGCCGAGGTCTCCGCTGAGAAGGCGGAAGACGAGGCGGCGGAGAACCAGCCGGACGAGATCCCGGACGATGATGAGGCTGCCGCCGAGTCCGAGGAAGACACAGACGAGGACAACGCCTGAGAAGACAGGAGAACCCGGCGGTGAGGTGTCCCTCACCGCCGGGGATCCCCGCATCCCGGGAAAGGGGGAGGTACCGTGTCCGACCGCAGAAAATGGACGCCGCTGATTCTCCTCATCCTGTTGGTGGAGCTGGTCCTGGTGGTGTTCTGGCCGGACCTGTTCCACGAGGTGAAGCAGAGCGATCTCGTGGATGCAGACGGCAATTTGCTGGTGCAGTTCGGCACAGAGATCGAAGAGATTCCCTTTGACCCCGGTCCCTCTCCGATGCAGGTGCTTGGCAAATTCGTGGCGGTGGCTGCCATCACCGGTGCGGTTGCGGGAGCGATTGGGCTCTGCGTCTCCATTGTGAACAAGGGCAAGGGCCGCGCTGGTATGTCCAAGGGCACCCCTGGATTCCAGGCGGACGCCAGGGACCACGAGCACATCACCGCCGCCTCCCTCAACCACGACAAGCCCCACGAACTGCAGCAGCTGGACACCATGCTGGAGGCGGGGCTTATCACGGAAGAGGAGTACCGGGAGCGGCGGAAGCGGATCAAGCCCTGAGGACTGGTCTGCGGGTACGGGCAGACAACAGGACGGCGGTGTGCATCATTTCGCCGCCGGCAGATCATGGGAGAGGGGGATGTTTCATGAGACGGGACAAGCAGACTGTTTTGACGGTGATCATCGTAGCGCTGATGGTAATCACCATGTTTCTCTCCATGGCGGGCGACGGTACGGACGTGTATCTGATCACCAACCTGATTGGGGGCATCCTACCCATTCTGTTTGTGGTAGGGGTGGTGGGCACCATCTTCGGTGCGAAGAGGAAGGAAAGCCAGGGAAAGAAGAAGCCCACCGGCACCCCCAGCTTCCGCTCCAATTCCAAGGACCACGAGCACATCACCATGGCATCCATCGGCCATGACAAGTCCCACGAGATGCAGCAGCTGGACACCATGCTGGAAGCGGGGCTCATAGACAACAAGGAGTATCAGGAGCGCCTGGAGCGGATCCGAAAACAGACCCAAAACCAGGCGCAGCAGAGGCGCTGAAGAGCCTACTGTCTTGGAATCAGCAGGGCAGGGGAGAGGTGATTTCTCCTGCCGGGCAGTATGATCAGCAGGGACAGCCGGAGATGATCTGCACCCCCGGGAAACGGCTGCACCAGACAGGCTTTTTTCCTTGCAGTTTCAAGACTGTGAAGGAGATATCCTTCACAGATATTATACCGGCTTTCCACACCGGGAAATGGTATTAAACAGAGGGTTTTCGACATTTTGGGGACCCTCTGGTTTTTCTACTTGTACAGGAGTCCAGAATTTGGTATCAACCTGGGGAATTCCCAGCGGTGCCATGCAGTCTCTGGGGAAGGTTTCCCGGGAAATAGGGCACTGGCCCGGCATGGAGGGGCTTTGCAGGCCTGTATGCGGCCTTGAGAGGACTTGTATGGGCTGATATCTGTGTCCAGGCGGTGCCTGATACGGGGTGGAGTCCCGATGGGTATGGCTGCTCTGCTGGTGCCGGGGATACCCATGGGGTGGATGCCTTGGGAAGCCCTGGCCGATATGATTCATTATTTGAAATAAATTATGTGTTAAGTTCGGTACAATCTGTATTAACAAGTGTAATTGATACAGAATGTAATCTATAAGTTAACCATAATGAAAGACCATGCGGCATTGGCCGCAATCTTGCTGCCCTGTCTGTGCGGGGCAGAAAGGGAGGTACCATGAAGGTAATCACTCTGTACACAGACGGCGCCTGTTCCGGCAACCCGGGACCCGGGGGCTGGGGCGCCATCCTGCTGTACGGCGAACACAAGCGGGAGCTCTCCGGCGGAGAACCCTCGACCACCAACAACCGCATGGAACTCACCGCGGTGATCGAGGGACTGAAGGCACTGAAAGAGCCCTGTGTGGTGGAGCTCTGGTCTGACTCCCGCTATGTGATCGACGCCCTGGAGAAGGGCTGGGCGGTGAGCTGGAAGCGCAAAGGATGGATGCGCAACAAGAAAGACCCCGCCTTGAATCCCGATCTCTGGGAGATCCTGCTGCAGCTCACCGCCACCCACGAGATGCACTACCACTGGGTGAAGGGCCACGCCACCAACCCGTATAACAACCGGTGTGATGAGATGGCCGTGGCTGAGAGCCGCAAGTTCTGACGTCTCCCCACCGTCGCAGAAGAAAAATAGATCTGGACGATTGCGGTAGGGGTGGACAACGAATTTGTCCCTTTCAATATTTTTCAGACAGCTTAACAAAAAGCGCTTACTCGATCGAAAATAGTTCAAAAAGGTCTATATTCAGCCTAGTGATGAGAATCGGTTGAAACAGTATAAAATGATTCTCAAGCTGATGTTTGACAATCCAGAGATCGTGCAAGTATATACTGGAGGCGGGTAATATGAGTCAGGAACAATGGTGCAGAACACTTTTCCCCGATTTTGTTGCTGCAAAGGATGCTGAAAAGGATGAGGCCTATTTAAATGGCTTGCTGAAGACTGCACGGAATTCTGCCCTAAGACATGGCTATTCTTTTAAGGATGCACTTTTGGATGTTGAGCTCCCCGAATGGTGCTCCCCTGAAGAGGCGCTGAGAAGAATGGAGGCCATGTGACCTTTCCGTTCTACACCTGAGACACACATCTCATGAGAACCTGCTGTGGGAAGACTTGAGTCTTCCGTACTCGGATTCTCGTTGCCGTTACCTTCTTGCTATCTCCGAACAGCTGCTTCTGTTGGACAGCAGAACACCACTGCAAAAGGGCAGGCCTGGTACCAAGTACAGGGCCTGTCCTTTACCAGTGTACTTGGAGAAGATTGCTGGACTGGATGGGGAGCAACTGTGTGGAGCAACGTGGACACATTGTCTACGGCCCATTGAAGCAAATGTACCAATGTCGCTGGGGGCTCTCACGTTGCAAGGAAGCTTGAGCTGAAAAATATTTTAGGAATTTTCCTAAATTCCTATTGCATTCTGTCTCATTCTGTGCTAATATCAGTGTGGCAGTTGATTTTCATGGTTCTAGACCAGCTATGGCTGACACACTTTAAGCGATTTCAAAGGACTTGTATGGATGAGATTACCTTTGCAGTTGAAGAATACTTTATGTAATTATAATAATTATATTTGATTTAAAAATATATTTTTATTTAATAGTATGTTTTAGATTTCTATTTCATAAGTTCAAAGTAAGACATCTTCTCACCATGGTGATTTGGTGCCGGTATCCACAGAAATAGGATTGAATTACCTAATACAGCAGCTCTTTGTAACCGAATAATTTTTGCGGATATTCGAGTTTTATATTGTGCTTGTCCAAACGATATGGTAGAATGGAAAAGCTGTTAGAGACCATTCTTATTGAAAAAAAGAATGGCCTCTCACCAGCTCCATATCTACCTGAGGAGGTTTGGCAATGCACATAGACTACACCGGAAGCAACGGGGTTCAGTATGCAACTGTCTGCAACACGGTTCGAAAAGGCGAGACCGTTACGAAGGAACGCATACGCTATCTCGGACGCGTAATCGACAAGGAAAAAGGAATCTACAAGAACAAAGAGTATGGATTCTATCGGTACTCCCTCGAAGACGACACCGTCTATCCGCTTCCCCCAGAAAGTGACATACCCAATATCGTACGCAAGAATGCACCAGAGATCAGAAAATGTACCGGTCTTTCTTTCGGAGATGCTTTTCTCATCTCAGAGATAGCTAAAAGGGGTGGAATTCAAAATGTGATTGAAGAAACAGACTATCCGCACATGGACACGCTCAATTCGTTGATTTTGTTTCGTTGTATCAGTGATCGTTCTACTTCGGATGCTGCCGAATGGTGGGATACATCATACGCCAAACTCTTGTATCCGCAAGCAGCGATGGAGCAGTCATCCCTGATTAGTGTGCTTGCTGAAATAGGTTCTGAGTTCTATAAGCGTAATTTCTTTGAATGCTACTTTGAATTTCTGAAGAGTGATGCTGCAAAAAATATTAAGCCAATCAAGAAGGCACTTGAGAACAGTATCCTCATTGATGACTGTGATTTGCCCTATTCTACTTCCACAAAGACGGAGAATAATAGCATTGAGCAGCACAAACTCCTATATGTTGTGCAACAAGAAACTGGTTTTCCACTGTTTTACCAGTATGTTAATGCAGGTAAGCACGATATATCCAGCATTGTAACAACGATCAAGACGCTGCAAGACAGTGGAGTAAATCCCAAATGGGCGCTCCTTCACGAAGAACATTGCACTGGGTCGAATGCGGATACATTGTTCGCCGAAGATATTCCGTTTGTGGCTAGAGTTACCCCGAGCAGAAAGCTGTCCAGGGATGCTGTGCTAAAGAACTTGGTAATGATTCGAAAAAGAGAAAATGAATTGGTGCATGAGGGAAAGCTCTATTACATGATCAACGTTGATTGTGTGGTTGGAGATGAAGAGGACCACAAAGTCTATGGGTATCTGTGCCTGGACGAAGACATATACCAAGCAGCTTTGAAACAGGGCATTGTCCAAGGAGAATACGCTGGGGTCCTTACCACAAAAGCACTGGAACAGCTGGAGCGCAATGGACTGTTCTTGTTGATCAGCTCCCGGAAGCTCAAAAAAGAGGACGTTCTGCCGCTCTATTTCACCCGTGACCAAGTTTGCAAGACGCTGGAAGCATCAAGAAAGACTGCGGATGACCAGTTTCTAGCCAACCAACCTGAAGCAGTACATTGTGGATATTTGTTTCTCACTTTTCTCTCAGCAGTATATCGCCATCTCCTTGCTTTTGCATTGTCCGATTCAGAGTACACACCCGAGAATATCATAAGGGGCGCACATGATTTGCAGTGTCTTGAGTATCCAGGAAAAGTGCTTATCAATAAGGTTCCGAAGCCAATTGCTAAACTGTTTAGAGCTGTTGAACTCAGAATTCCAGAAACCCTGTCTAATATACATCAGTAGATTTTAAACTGAAATTTGCTGGACGAGGAAAGCAAGCAGAACGCCAATCAGTAAGTGTAGAAATGATATAACAAATAATTACAGATAATATTTCATTAGAGGAGGTATCTAATATGAGAAAAAACCAAGTAAACAAAGTCACTGTGGCATTCTTCAGCCTGCTTCTCCTCATCATCAGCTTCTCGCAGCTTGATTTGCTGGTCTTGGCGAGCAACAACAGCAAGACTTCTCTCCTGCTGGATCAAACCTCAACTGACTTCAGCTACCTTCAGTACTGCTTTCGGTACACAGGAGGGCATCTCAGTTCCACTGTGGTTTTTCCTCTCGTCTTCTGTCTGAACCACCCAGCGTTTTCCGTTCTCTTCTTTGGCTTTGCAACGCTTCTTATCATCAATATAGACCGTAGAAAAAAACAAAAAATGGCACTTGTAAGAAGTGAGCTTTTGTGCTACAATATGGTTCCAGGGTTTGATGGAGATACGGCTGGCCAAGGTGGGGCAGAGGGGAATGAAAGCAAAAATGCTGAAGTCATTCCGACAGAAAAAACAGATCAGGAAAATGATGTTGCAAAATCGACGCCTGCAGCGGTTGAAGGAAATGATGGGAGCAAACCGCCTTTAAAACTTTCTATAGCTGTAAGAGAAGTCAAAGATCGTGAATACCACCCTGCATATCGTGTTGCAGATAGACTGATCTGGGACTTCGAAAAGGGAAAGGCGCTCTTTTTCGAAGAACATGCAGTTACTGTGGAGCCAATAAGGACAGATCTTCTCATTGTAAAGCAAGACCCAAACACAGAATTTACGGATATAATTGGAAGCTTTTTTCGTACCTATAATTTCATCCAGTTCAAGGGTACAACAAGTACATTTGAAATTGGCGATGTATTTAAGGAACTTACCTATGTTTTTGCGTTTAAGAGTCAACATTCTGAATTGCGTTTCTCTGATTGTGCTCTGACGGTTTTCTGTTCTCGTTATCCGAGAAAAGCTTTACGAAATATGAAAGACCATGGTTTCATTGTAAATAAAAGCAATGATCCCAATATCATATACGTGGATCTCTATGAAGACATCAAAATGCAGATTGTAGTAGTTGGAAATCTGGTTGGTAGGAACAACGAGTATGCTCCTCTTAATATATTCGCAAAAAAAACTTGAGACCAAACATGTGGTTGATCTCATAAACTACAAAGAGACCTACATACAGTCTGATGATATAGATAGAAATAACCAATTCAATGTACTTCTCAATATGTTATATGACAAGAAACCAAAGATTATGAATAATATTATCAAACAAATAAGTGAGGCGAAAATAATGAGTCAGGAACAAATGTGCAGAACACTTTTCCCCGAGTTTGTTGCTGCAAAGGATGCTGCAGTGAAAAACTGGAAAAAAGATTGTCAGGAGGACATGCTGAATGATCTTCTACAGGGTCTGCGGGATACTGCTTCCCAAACCGGCTTGCCAGTTGAGGTCTTAATTCAGAATTTTAAGATTCCGGAATGGTGTTCCCGTGAAGAGGCGCTGAGAAGAATTAGGGCTATGTAATCCATCTTAATTGCCACATAGAGGCTTCAGTACCTCGGATCTTCTTTACCTCTTTCTCCCTCCGAACAGCAGCTTCTGCTGGACAACAGAACACACACTGCAAATGGGCAGGCCTGGTACCAAGTACAGGGCCTGACCTTTACAGTATATTGGGGATTGCTGCTCTGGTTGGGGAGAATTGTGGGAAGTGTGCGCGGACATGACGTCTGGGGATATGGAGTATCTGGTACCAATGGAGCACTTGCCTTTTGGCAGATTTCTGGTACAATGTGCGAGAAGAAGCCAGGTATCCGCGGACAAGGAGGAGAAGAACAGCATGCTCTCATCTTTGGAACAAATATTGCTTCTGATGCTGGCTCTGAACAAGCCGGAGATGCGGATCGATACGATGCATCGTCACATGGCGTGGTTCATGCTGCCAGATGGAATTGAGGAATACATTCCAAACCGGCAGATCAGCCACTTTGAGACCAGCCCGGATGGGGATGTCTCCTGGATGCGGTACCCGGGTGAGATAGCCCTGAGGGAGATGAATGGGGACGTCGCAGAACTGGTGGTAGAGCATCAGCTGGCAGGTCCGAATCCCGCACCGGTTCTGCCCGGTCCCATCAGTCTCGAGGTTTTCGACCGCCTGAACTACGGCCATCGGTGGTTCCGGACCATTCGGGCCCATCTTCTGCAGGATCAGGCCTGTCAGGAGGTGCTGAGCAAGCTTGTCGACACCTCCAGAAAGGACGAAGACCGGTACAAGGTGTACGGCGGTCTCATGCGGCCGAGACCTTGAAGAGCAGCTGAACTTGCTGCACCGTCTGGGAATACTCCGCCTGGCGGGTCAGCTGTACGGCAGTTCGGGAATCGAATTCGACGACCACAGATTCATCACGTTCAAGAACGTCTGGCCAGAGGAACTGGTAGAGAGATTCAGGCCTCGGATCACCTTGGATGCGGGCCTTCGGGAGCGGATTTACGATATGGATGATTTGGGTAACAAAAGTGCAGGTCAAATAGCAGGGCATCCCTGTTGCGGCCCAGAGTCACCCCCCTGTGAACTG
>CANRFN010000094.1 GCA_947629915.1 uncultured Oscillospiraceae bacterium
GCTCATTACCAATGTCCGACCCCAATTCGGTGCTAAAACCGGCAAATCAGGCCGGTTTAATCAGTCGGATAACACCACCCGAACGTGGGAGCCCACGTTGATATGGACCAGCGGCACGCCCCAGAGGGTCTTCTCGCTGCGGTACTCGTAGTGCCAGCCCTCGTGGTAGTGGTGGATCTCCTGGACCACCTGGACCTCTTTTGCCGGCTGGACCGCCGTGTCTGGCGCCTCTGTGCCCCGGATCAGCCAGTCCAGGGAGACGTGAAAGTACTCCGCCAGGGCGATGAGGTTGTCCATGTCTGGCCTGGAGGTCCCGGCCTCCCACTTTTGAACTGCCTGTCTGCTGAGGTTCAGCACGTTGGCCAGTTCCTCCTGGGACATGCCCGCCTGGCGCCGGAGCTGATAGAGACGCTGGGGAAATTCCATATGCAATGCCTCCTACGGAAAGGGTATTTGCCGTTTTCCGGCGGGTCCAGTCTAGCAGAGCCGGGGACCCCGCACAACCAACTACTCTGGCCAATCAGACAACCGGCGGTTGCGCGGGGCAGATTTCCCGGGAAATGGCTGCCATGAGAGGGCGGATCCCCCTTGAATATGGATGAGCCACTTATAACCATCAGACAAGCTCATGCCCTTTACAGGCACTCTATCTCAGCATGTCCTGTGCTTTTTGACCGGGAGCGTGCGCCAACGGCCTCCCAGGGGGCATCCCAGGTGAGCCAACATCACGGGCTGCGGCGGAACGGTGAGAGCCTGCGGGAAATTGGGATCCAGGATGGGCTCCCGGTGCGGATATGCAGGACATCCGTCTGATCGCCCAATTTGCTGTGGGGAATCTGGGATCAGCCGGGGAAAGCTGTGAGGGAAAAACGCTTTACAAAAGCACCCTGCACGGCGGGTGCAGGGTGCTTCCAGTGGATATCGGGAATGGCAGATCACTTCTTGCCGGCGGCCTTTTTGCCGTCCTTCCTGGGCTTCTTGGTCCCGGACTTTGGATCGCCCTCCGCCTCGTCCTCCCGGTCCTCATCCAGAACGGCGGCCAGGATTCGGTTGAAGATCCGGCTGGGCTGGTCCAGGTAGCGCCGGGCGATCCGATGGCCCTCGGCCTCGCTGGGCACGATCATGGTGAGGGTGAACACATGGCCGGTGTCATCGTCCATGGCGAGGTAGACGTCTGCGCCCAGGTCTGTGGGCCTCACATCGGCCCGAATCTGCTTCTGCCGCAGCAGCGTCTCGTTGAGGATCTTGAGCTGGCGGTCGCACTTGGTGCGGATGGTGAGGGCCAGGCTGCTCTCCGCGTTGACACAGATCTCTTTGCCCTTGGCGGAGGCGATGTACTTGTCGTCCTCGGTCTTGTCCATCAGACCCTGGGACACCATTTCCTGAAAGTTCTGAGAGAAGGAGAAGTAGTTGATGCCGCTGTCGCAGAGACAGAGATCGGCCATGGTGTCCAGATCTACCGGCGCGGCCAAGTGGGCGGCGACATAGATCAACAGCAGCTTGATGTCCAGTTTGTCGTGAATAAACCCTGGCATGGAAACCAACTCCTCACTCAATGACTTCTGATTCTCATTTCGTATGGGGAAAACGCTGTGCGTGGGGAAATGCGGAGGCATCTGGGCGGTTCCAATCGGAACGGCCTCTATGGGAAGTGCCGCCGAACAGACGGCCGCTTCTTCACGTAAGATGGTTCAGGACGGAAGACCTCTTACGGCTGAAGTATAACCCCTGGGGGCGGGTATGTCAACACCCCAAGCGAAATTTCTTCCAATTGTTCTATAAATATATCCCAATTGGCCGGCCTTCACGCGATTTCTGGAAGGTTTGCCGGGGTCCTCACGGCAGCAGAGACCGGGTCACCATGGCGGCGTAGAGCTGGGCCAGGTACGCCCAGGTGGACCGGTCCAGTGTCCCGTTTACCGGCAGCCCGCAGAGCTTTTGCAGGGTGCAGAGATTGTCCCAGGTGTCCCCATCGTTTTTGTCCCCGGGGTCTGCGGCGTGAAAGTTGTCCGCCACCGTGCAGAGGGCGTTGAACATGGCCTGCACCACGTAGAGGGAGGCGCTCTGCTGCCCCTGGCAGCAGGTGTAGGTGCCGCAGGGGAGCACCGCCAGCATAGGCGGGGGACCGTAGGTGAACTGCATCTGCTGATAGAGGTCCGCGATGGCGGTCCAGGTGGCGAGGTCCACCACCCCTGTGACGGGCAGGTCGTGGTCCCGCTGGAAGATCATCACCGCCTCCAAGGTGCGCTCCCCAAAGACCCCGTCCGCCGTAAGGCGGGGGATCTCGGGGCGGAAGCGGCTGATGTAGTTCAGCATGCGCTGCAGAGAGAGCACCGGCCCGGTCTGCGTGCGCGATTCCGTGGTTTCTTGCATCCTCTGGTCTCCTTTCACGGGTTGGGCTGATAGTTGAGGTCGTAGCCGGGGTACTGGCTGTTCACCACCTGCTCGTGGAGCTCCTCCGGGGCGGCGGGTAGGCCCAGCTCAGAGAGGGCGGTGTTCACGATGCCGAGATACTCGTCATAGAGCCGGGTCCAGGTGGCCTGGTCCACAATCCCGGTCTCGGGGAGTCCGAACTCCCGCTGGACGGACAGCACCGCCTCTCTGGTCCCCGGGCCAAAGGAGCCGTCTATGGTGAGTGTGGGGATGGCGCTGTAGAACTGGCCCACCACCGAGATGAAGTACTGCAGGGAGGACACCGCGGTGCCGGAGTTGCCCTCTTTCAGCACGGTGTTGGGTCCCAACTGGGTGATCTGGGTGTAGATCTGGCCCTCGCTCACCAGCTCCGAGAGCTTCAGCACTCCCACGTAGAGGTACACCAGCTGGTACCAGGTGGCCCGGCCCACGATGCCGTCCACCGTGAGGGCGAAGATGTCCTGGAACTTCCGCACCGCCGCCTCGGTCTGGCTGCCGAAGATCCCGTCCGGCACGATCACGGGGATGGCGGGGTAGCTCTGGGCGATCCGGGCCAGCATGAACTGCATGATGCGCACGTAGCTGCCGGAGGAGCCCCGCCGCAGGGCCACGCCGGGGTAGCTGTATACGATGTCCCGGATGGGGGCGTTGGCCACCAGCTCGATGTTGTCCCCGTAGTAGTGGCGGAGGATCTGCACCGAGTTGTACCCCTGTTGGGCCATTCCCTGGCTGCCCCACTGGGAGAGGCCATCGCAGGTGACGGTGGTGCCGTTGCAGAACTTGGCCGCCAGGGGCTCCACAAAGCCGATCCGGCGGATGTAGGTGGTGAAGAGCTGCTCCACCAGCCGGTCCACGTTCTCAAAGGTGGAGCGGCCGTAGATGAACCGCTGGTCGTTCTGGGTGGAGCCGGTGATGTCGAAGGGGTAGCCCCGGCTGGGGTAGTACTCCGTGTACACCCGATTCAGGGCAAAGGAGACCTGGGCCAGGATGTTGGCCCGGAGGGCGGACTCCTCCCAGGTGGGGTAGATCTCGCTGGAGGCCACGTTTTTGATGTAGTCCAGAAAGGACACCGTGACGTTCTCCGCCGGGGTGTCCGCCGGAGCCGTGTGGACGGTGATGTACTGGGGGATGTAGGGTGTCACTGTGATGGGCATAGGGGCACCTCACAGGGACTGGGGCGGGATGGTCACCGTGCCCGGGGATACGGAGCCCTCGGGCAGGGGCGCCGGGATCAGGGAGACCTCCTGCACCGTCTCAATGCCTGCGAAGATCTGCAGGTCCGTGTACTGCGCCACCAGGTAGTTGGGGTGCTCCACCACCAGATTGTACTGGGCAAAGGGGCGGGTGCTGCCGGGGTCCGTACTGAGATTGTTGTCCGGGGCGTCCAGGGCGATGCGCTGGGTGACGCCGCTGGCGTTGGTGCGCATCACGGACACCAGGCTTTGACGGCCGTCCGGGGACGGAGTGGCCACGGCGGCGATGGCGCCCTCCACCGGCAGCTGGGCCCGGGACGTGAAGACCCGCACCACAAGGGTTCCTTTTTGGGGCATGGACATACCTCCTGGAAGAGTTTGGGATATCCTATGCCCAAACGTGAATTTTTGTGAAAAGGTCTTCAAAAAAATTGACAACCGCGAGAAAACACGATAGAATAGGAGACCGGCAGAAGAATGCCGAATTTGCGCCGCATCGGGCGGGGCAAAGGACAGGGGGCCAAACTTTGCACAAGGAGAACATTTCAACTGCTGTGATCCGCCGGCTGCCGCGGTACTATCGGCACCTGGTGGACCTGGAAAAAGCGGGAACAGAGCGGATCTCCTCCAGCATGCTTGGAAAGAATATGGGCCTTACCGCCTCCCAGATCAGACAGGATCTCTCCTGTTTCGGCGGGTTTGGGCAGCAAGGATATGGGTATAATGTAACAAGGCTCCGGGAGGCCATCGCGGAGATCCTAGGAATGAACCGCAACCATACAGCGGTGATCGTAGGTGTTGGCAACATCGGAAGGGCGCTGGTGGAGAACTTCCCCTTTGCGCAGAACGGATTCCGCCTTCTGGCCGCCTTTGACGTGGAGCCCGCAGTGGTGGGCACCACCCTGGGGGATGTGATCGTACAGCATGCAGACAACCTGGAGGCCTATCTCCAGGAGAACACCGTGGATGTGGCGGGGATCGCCGTCACCGCCAGCGCCGCCAGGGATGTGGCCCTGCGGCTCTATCACAGCGGCATCCGCGGCATCTGGAACTTTACCAACGTGGAGATGCCGGAGCAGCAGATGCCCGGCGTCATGGTGGAGAACATCCACTTCGCAGACAGCCTTTTGACCCTGAGCTATAAAATCACGGACGTTGCAGAGGAGCAGGTATGAAAAAACGAATTTTAGCGGTGGTGCTGGCAGCGGTGCTGCTGCTCTCCAGTGTGGCCCTGGCCGCAGACGACTCCCTCGTCTCTCTGAGCTATCTCACCGGATCCTTCCAGAGCACGATTCTGGCGGACGCGGCGGCGGTATTGCGCGGCGTCTTCCAGCCGGTCTACGACCTCATCATCGCTGGCCTCACCGCCCAGGCGGCGCCGGACAGCGATGCCACCTGGCAGACCGCAGCCCGGTACACCGCCGCCAACGGGGTGAAGTCTGAGCTCATCACCCTGAGCTCTGGCTCCGGTATCCTCTGGGAATCCGGCACCTGCAGCGTGGACAGCGGTGTGATGGTGGACATCACCGGCGGCACCGAGGTCCTGGCTGGCAGCGGTCTCACCGCCGGGCACCGGTACGTGGCAGACGGCCAGAGCGTGGTGAAGGTCACCTCCGCCAGCGCATCCTGGATGGTAGAGGGCGTGTGGCACTCCGTCCAGCACAACACGGTGGCCGCCAGCCGCTTCACCGATGTGAAGGAGACGGACTGGTTCTATGAGGCGGTGAACGTGGTCACGGAGCGGCATATCTTCAGCGGCATCAGCGAGACCGAATTCGCCCCCAACAACACCACCACCCGCGGCGAGATGGCCACGCTTCTCTGGAACATGGAGGGCCAGCCCCAGGTGCCCTATGAGCCGGTGTTCTCCGATGTCCCCGAGGGCAAGTGGTACAGCACCGCCATCGTGTGGGGGAACCAGCACGATTTGCTCACCGGTGCTGGAGACGGCAAGTTCCGCCCGGCGGACATCATCACCCGCCAGGAGATGATCGCCATGATCCGGAACTACGCCCAGTACTGTGGATACATCGCCGCACCGTCCGGGACGCTGGAGGGCTATGCGGATGCGGAGAAGGTGTCCGACTGGGCACTGGAGAGCGTGCAGTGGGCCGTGAGCGAGAACATTGTCTCCGGCAGCGATGGCATGCTGCGGCCGATGGAGGGCTGTACCAGGGCGGAGCTGGCGGCCATCATCCGCAACTACCTGAACTGGAGCGACCTGCGCAGCTGAGCCCAAACCAGACCCAATCATCCCGCCGCAGGGAGACCTGCGGCGGGATTTTCTGTGGGCTGGGGCGCGGACAGGTGCGGAGAGCTGGCGGGGGAGTGGCCCAAGCCCTTGCAGATCCTGGGGCTCTGGGTCCCTGGAATGTGTCACGGGATGGTGAAAATCCCAGAAAAAGGATGAAATTTTTTTTGAAAAAAGGCTTGCAATTGCCGGGCGATGGTGCTAATATAGCGGAGCCGTCAGGCGAAGGCGATATGCGGCAGTAGCTCAGCTGGATAGAGTGTTTGGCTACGAACCAAAAGGTCGGGGGTTCGAGTCCCTTCTGCCGTATATGTCAACCAAGATCCATCTCCGCGAGGAGATGGATCTTCTTTTATGCCCACACCTGCCCTTTTGACCTTCCACAAAATGGTGGACGTTCGGCTGTATCCACCATGGCAGGCCGTCTAAAATGGTTGGTTTTTCGTGGAAAATCCTTAAATTGCAGTGGCAAAACTGTCTCAATCCTGTTTCTTGGACCGTTGACACATTTTCCGGCATGCTTTATAATCTCAGGCATCACAGCACCGCAGGGGACAGGGGAATCCCGCCCTCTGCAGGAGACCAGAAGGAGGAGTTTCCCTTGGGCATGACCATGACCCAGAAGATTCTGGCCTGTTCCGCCGGATTGGACACGGTAGAGGCCGGACAGCTCATTGAAGGCAAGCTGAACCTGGTGCTCGGCAATGACATCACCACCCCGGTGGCCATCACCGAATTCCGGAAGGCCGGTCTTTCATCCGTTTTTGACAACAACAAGATCGCCATCATCCTGGACCACTCCACGCCGTGCAAGGACATCAAGTCCGCGCAGCTCTGTGCCGTGTGCCGGGATTTTGCCAAGGAGCACAACATCGCCCACTTCTATGACGTGGGCAAGATGGGGGTAGAGCACGCGCTGGTCCCCGAGAAGGGGCTCGCCGCCCCCGGTGAGGCCATCATCGGCGCGGACTCACACACCTGCACCTATGGCGCTCTGGGCGCCTTCTCCACCGGCGTGGGATCCACCGATATGGCCGCCGGCATGGCCACCGGCCTCGCCTGGTTCAAGGTCCCCTCAGCCATCCAGGTGAAGCTCACCGGCAAGCTGCAGCCCTATGTCTCCGGCAAGGACGTGATCCTCCACCTGATCGGCATGATCGGCGTGGACGGCGCCCTCTATCAGTCCCTGGAGTTCACCGGAGACGGCGTGGCCGCCCTGGAGATGGACGACCGCTTCACCATCTGCAACATGGCCATTGAGGCCGGCGCCAAGAACGGCATCTTCCCGGTGGACGAGAAGACCGAGGCCTATCTGCAGGGGAGAGTGAACCGCCCGTGGAAGGCCTTCACCGCCGATCCCGATGCGGCGTACACCCGTACCGTGGAGATCGACCTCAGCACCCTCCGGCCCACCGTGGCCCTGCCGCACCTTCCCTCCAACACCAAGCCGGTGGACGAGGTGGCCGGCATGCCGGTCCAGCAGGTGGTGATCGGGTCCTGCACCAACGGCCGCCTGAAGGACCTCCGGGAGGCAGCTGCCATCCTGCGGGGAAAGACCGTGGCAGACGGGGTCCGCTGCATCGTGATCCCCGCCACCCAGCAGATCTACCTGGACGCCATGGCAGAGGGCCTGCTGGCAGACTTTATCAAGGCCGGCGCGGTGGTCTCCACCCCCACCTGCGGCCCCTGTCTCGGCGGACACATGGGCGTTCTCAGCGACAACGAGTGGGCCATCTCCACCACCAACCGCAACTTTGTGGGCCGCATGGGTCCCACCAGTTCCAAAATCATTCTGGCCAGCCCCGCAGTGGCGGCCGCCACAGCCCTCACCGGCGTGGTGACAGATCCGGCAAACATCTAAAGGAGGAGGCAGAGGGATATGAAGGTATATAAGTACGGGGACAATGTGGACACCGATGTGATCATTCCCGCCCGCTATCTCAACAACCCGGATGCCAAATCCCTGGCATCCCACTGCATGGAGGACATCGATGCCAACTTCGCCGGCAGCGTAGAGCCCGGCGACATCGTCATCGGCGGCGCCAACTTCGGCTGCGGCTCCAGCCGGGAGCACGCGCC
This sequence comes from uncultured Oscillospiraceae bacterium, assembly GCA_947629915.1. GTDB lineage: Bacteria > Bacillota > Clostridia > Oscillospirales > Oscillospiraceae > Enterenecus. Next base: position 7,936 of record CANRFN010000094.1, read on the forward strand.
TCTGGCCATCAAGACCTGCGGGGTGAAGTGCGTCATCGCCAAGAGCTTTGCCCGCATCTTCTACCGCAACGCCATCAACATCGGCTTTCCCATCATGGAGTGCCCGGCGGCTGTGGATGGCATCCATCCCGGGGACACCGTGTCCGTGGACTTCCAGACCGGCGTGATCTGCAACGAGACCACCGGCGAGACCTTCCAGGCGGCGCCGTTCCCGGCATTCGTGAACGGCATCATCGAGCACGGCGGCCTGCTGAACGCCCTGAAGGCCCGGGGCGTGGCCTGCTGAGCAAGCAATATCATCCGAGAACAGAGGCGTGATTGGAAATGAATTTTAAAATCGCACTGATCCGCGGCGATGGCATCGGCCCCGAGATCGTGAATGAGACCGTAAAGGTCATCGACAGGGTGGGGGAGAAGTTCGGCCACACCTTCACCTATGTGGACGTGCTCATGGGCGGCTGTGCCACAGACACTGTGGGCAAGAGCTACCCGGACGGCACCGCCGAACTGTGCAGGTCCTGTGACGCCGTTCTGCTGGGGGCGGTGGGCGGCCCGAAGTGGGGCAGCGACAAGCCCGCCGAGCAGCGCCCTGAGACCGCTCTGCTGGCCATCCGCAAGGATCTGGGCCTGTATGCCAACCTGAGACCGGCGGCCCTCCGTCCGGCCCTGGCAGACGCCTGCCCCCTGAAGAAGGAGACCGCCGAGAAGGGCATAGACCTCCTGATGGTCCGGGAGCTCACCGGCGGCATCTACTTCGGCAAACGGGACAAGTACCAGACAGAGGATCGTGGCGTTGAGGCCACAGACCTCATGGCATACTCCGAGATGGAGATCGAGCGCATCGGCCGGAGGGCCTTTGAGATGGCCATGCTCCGCAAGAAGAAGGTGTCCAGCGTGGACAAGGCCAATGTGCTGGAGACCAGCCGTCTCTGGCGGGCCACCATGCACCGGCTGGCCGCCGAGTACCCCGAGGTACAGTATGAGGACGTCCTCGTAGACAACTGCGCCATGCAGCTGGTCCGGGATCCCGGCCAGTTTGACGTGGTGGTGACGGAGAACATGTTCGGCGACATCCTCTCCGATGAGGCCTCTATGATCACCGGCTCCATCGGCCTTCTGCCCTCTGCCTCTCTGGGCAGCACGGCGCCGGCCCTCTATGAGCCCATCCACGGCTCCGCCCCGGACATCGCCGGCCAGGACAAGGCCAACCCCATCGCCACCATTCTCTCCGCCGCCATGATGTTCCGGTACAGCTTCAAGCTGGCCGCCGAGGCCGATGCCATTGAGGCCGCTGTGGACAAGGCGCTGGCGGATGGATACCGCACTGCAGACATCGCCCACCCCGGCGAGGCCGTGATCGGCACCCGCAAGATGGGTGAGGTCATCTGCAACAACATCTGAGCGCAGCCATGGAGCGGGCAACCGGCCGAAAGACCGTCTTTCTCACCAGCAGCCACAACACCCCGGGCCAGTCTGATCTGAATCCCGCCAACGGCTTTGCGGACGCCTTTCGGGCCGCTGTGCCCCAGCCCTGCCGCATGCTCTTTGTGGCGTCCGATCCGGATGCGCCGGGGGAGACGGACGGCAACGTGGGAAACATGTGCCGGGATTTCCAGAGCGGGGGAGTGGCCTTGGCGGAGGTCCGCCTCATGGACCGCAGGACCCAGAGCCAGGCGGCGGCGCTGGTGCAGTGGGCGAACTGCATCGTGCTGATGGGCGGCCATGTGCCCACCCAGATCCGGTTCTTTCACGAGATCCGCCTCCGGGAACTGCTGCAGAACTATCAAGGGGTAGTGCTGGGCATCAGCGCCGGCTCCATGAACAGCGCCGAGGTGGTCTACGTGCAGCCGGAACTGCCGGGAGAGGCGCTGGACCCCGCCTTTGAGCGCTTCACAGAGGGCCTGGGTCTCGTTCCCGTGATGATTCTGCCCCACCATCACACGGCAAAAGAGCGCTGGCTGGACGGCATGCGGCTCTTTGAGGACATCACCTTCGGAGACAGCTACGGCCATGCGTTCTGGTCTATCCCGGACGGCAGCTACCTCTACGTGGACGCTGCCCGCCAGGAGATCCGAGGTGCGGCCTGGCGCATCCAGGACGGCACGATCCAACAGGTGAGTGCGGACGGGGAAGTGCTTCCCATATCATAAGGAGAGAGGCGAGCGTATGATTCTGGCCATCGATGTGGGCAATATCAGCACCACCATCGCCTTGCTCAACCCCCAGGGGGAGCCGGTATTCCGCTCGATCCTGAACACCGACCCCAAGATGACCGATGACCGCTGTGCCATCGATCTCTACGCCGTGTGCCATCTCCACGGGGCGGACCCAAAGCAGATCGAGGGCTCGGTGCTCTCCTGCGTGGTGCCGCCCATCCAGGGGGTATACGTCCGCACCCTGCGCAACATGGTGGGGCGCCCGCCGCTGGTGGTGGGCGCCGGCATCCGCACCGGGCTCAACATCCGGGCGGAGGTGCACAATCAGCTGGGCAGCGACATTGTGGCCACTGCGGTGGCGGCCGCTGCCCTCTATCCCTCGCCGGTGGTGGTGATCCACTGCCGCACGGCGGTGACATTTTCCTATCTGAACAGGGAGGTCTTTCAGGGCTGTGCCATTATGCCCGGCATCGACATCGCCCTGGATGCCCTCTCCCGAAACGGGGCGCAGCTGCCCCAAATCTCCCTGGAGCGCGTGGAGAATCCGCTGGGCCGCAACACGGTGGACTCCATGCGGGCGGGGCTGCTCTACGGCTACAGCGGCGCCTTTGACCGGCTCATCGAGGAGTTGGAAGAGACGGCCGGTGCCAATGCGGCCACCGTCCTGGCGACAGGGGGAGAGTACCCAGAGTTATACCGCCTCTGCCGGCGGGACATCCGCTATGACCGGGATCTGCTGGTAAAGGGGCTTTGGCTCCTGTACCGGAAGAACACGGAGCGGAGCCGGAGAGGCTAGTTCGAAATCGCACATATCGTTGCGGACATCTAAGAGGAGGATCTGTCTTGAAAAAACTGTCTACGATAGCCGCTGCTGTACAGGCATCCACCACCATGGCCATCGATGCCATGGCAAAGCAGATGAAGGCTGACGGGATCGATGTAGTAGGATTCGGCGCCGGTGAACCGGATTTCAACACCCCGGACAACATCAAGGAAGCCGGCATGAAAGCCATTGAGGAAAACTTCACCCGCTACACCCCGGCCTCCGGCACCGTGGCCCTGAAGCAGGCCATCTGCGACCGCATGAAGCTGGACCTGGACCTGGACTACGTCACGGGCCAGGTGGTGGTGTCCAACGGCGCCAAGCACTGCGTCTATCTGGCCCTGCAGGCCCTGGTGGACCCGGGCGAAGAGGTCATCCTGCCGGCACCGTACTGGGTGAGCTATCTGGAGCTCATCAAGATGGTGGGCGGCAAGCCTGTGGTGGTGACCGCAGGGGAGGAGCAGGACTTCAAAATCACCGCAGAGCAGCTGGAGGCGGCTATCACCCCCAACACCAAGGCGTTCATCCTCAATAACCCCTCCAACCCCACCGGCATGGTGTACTCCAAGGAGGAGCTGGAGGCCCTGGCCGCCGTGTGCCTGAAGCATGACATCTATATCATCGCCGATGAGATCTACTACACCCTGCTGTATGATGGAGTGCCCTTCACCTCCGTGGCCAGCCTGGGCGATGACGTCAAGGACATCACCGTGCTGATCAACGGCGTGTCCAAGGCCTATGCCATGACCGGCTGGCGCATTGGCTACGCCATGGCCAACCTGCACATCGCCAAGGTGATGAGCAGCTACGTGAGCCACTCCACCGGCTCTCCCTGCTCCGTGTCTCAGGCGGCAGCGGTGACGGCCCTCACCGGGGATCAGTACAGCGTGGAGAAGATGCGCCAGGCTTTTGAGGAGCGGCGCAACTACCTCGTGGAGCGGATGAACGCCATCGAGGGCGTGAGCTGCATCAAGCCCCAGGGCGCCTTCTACGTGATGATGAACATGAGCAAGATCAAGGGCAAAGTGATCAACGGCTTCAAGATCAAGACCTCCGATGACTTCTGTTCCGCCTTCCTGAAGTACGCCCTGGTGGCCACCGTGCCCTGCAGCGGCTTCGGCGCCCCGGACTTCGTCCGCTGGTCCTATGCCACCTCCATGGAGAACATCAAGAAGGGTATGGATCGGCTGGAGGCATTTTTGCAGATGTGAGGGGAAAATTGGCGGAAAAGTCTTGCAAACCGCCAACCCGTTGGGTATACTATGAAGGCCTGAAAAGAGGCTATCTGCACGAGCAAGGAGGTTCTCACAATGCAAATCACGAAAGATACCGTGATCGGTGATATCCTGGACATCGCCCCCAACGCCGCTCCCATCTTCCTGTCCATCGGCATGCACTGCCTGGGCTGCCCGTCCTCCCGCGGCGAGACGGTGGAGATGGCCTGCATGGTGCACGGTGTGGATTGCGATGCACTTCTGGAGCAGTTGAACGACTGCATCGCCTAAGCAAGCAAACAGCGAAAAGAGCGGAATCTCCGCTCTTTTCGTTTACCCAAAACAACGCCCAAGGGGGATCCGCACATGGATTTGTCTCCAAGACTGCAGGGGATCGCAGACCAGGTGCCCGCCGGCGCCCGGTTTGCCGATGTGGGCACAGACCACGGATATCTGCCGGTATGGCTTCTCCTGCAGGGGAGAATCCAGCACGCCATCGCCTCAGACCTCCGGGCGGGCCCGCTCCAGCGGGCCCGGGAGACGGCGGCCCAGTACGGCACCGCAGCACAGATGGACTTTCGCCTCTGCGATGGCCTCGCCGGGATTGCCCCGGATGAGGTGGACACCATCGCCATCGCCGGCATGGGAGGGGAGACCATCGCCATGATTTTGGCCGCGGCGCCCTGGACCCGGCAGTGCAGGCTCCTGCTCCAGCCCATGACGGCGGGGGAGGACCTCAGGCAGTGGCTGGGGGAGAACGGCTATCGCATCAACTCTGAGCGGATCGCCTGCGAGGGAAAGCGGTATTACACGATTCTCAACGTCACCGGGGGAGCGATGCCCGCCCAGACGCCCGCAGAGCTGTGGGTGGGCAGACAGAGCAGTGACGTGCTGCGAGCCCCCTGGCTGGACTATATGCTGGCCAAGGTGAACCGACAGTTGGAGGGACACCGGGCGGCTGCGGTGCCGGACGAGACGGCGATCCGCGGCCTGGAAGAGGTGGCGGAGGGAATCCGCACCATGCGAAAGGAACTTGACTCATGACAACGGTAAAAGACGTATACAATGCACTGGACAAACTGGCCCCCTTTTCCATCCAGGAGGGCTTTGACAACGCCGGCTTTCTGGTGGGACACAGGGACGCCCCGGTGAGCGCCGTCCTGGTCTCCCTGGACATCACCAAGCAGGTGATCGAGGAGGCGGAGTCCCTGGGCTGTGAGCTGATTGTGGCCCACCACCCGGTGATCTTCGGGGGGATCAAGTCCGCCACCGATGAGACCGTCACCGGCAGCAATGTACTGGCGCTGGCAGAGAAGCACATCGCCGCCATCTGCGCCCACACCAATCTGGACGCCATCGAAGGCGGGGTGAACACCGCATTGGCCAAAAAGCTGGGACTGCAGGATATCGAGATGCTGGCCCCCGCCGGTATCGATGCGGAGGGGAGACACTACGGCATCGGCCGGGTGGGCAACGTGCCGGAGATGCCTCTGAGCTGCTTTGCCCCCACGGTGAAAGCATTGCTCGGCTCCAACAGCATGCGGTATGTGCACGTAAAGCAGATGGTGCGGCGGGTTGCCGTGGGCGGCGGCGCCTGCTCAGACATGATGCAGGATGCCATTGCCATGGGCTGCGACACCTTTGTCACCGCAGACGTGAAGTATCACACCTTCCTGGAGGCAGAGGCCCTGGGGCTCAACCTCATCGATGCCGGCCACTTTGCCACGGAGAACGTGGTGTGTCCGGTGCTGCAAAGCTGGCTCACCAAGGCCTTCCCGGATCTGGCCGTGATGATCTCCCTGTCCCACTGCGAGGTATATTACGGCGTATGAGGGCATGATTCCAGCCTGTCCGGCATAGGCTGGGGCAGGAGGGGACAGCCTTATGAAACGGGACCTTTGTATTCTCATATCCATCTTGCTCCTGACCGCCGCCATCGTCTGGCTGAGCCTGGGACAGATTGCCCCAGCCGCGGCGCTGCAGGGCAATGACCGGCAGGTCGTGATCCTGGATGCGGGACACGGCGGGGTGGACGGGGGCACCAGCGATGCCAGCGGCAAGAGGGAGAGCGAGCTCAACCTGGAGATCGTCCTGCGCACCGAGCAGCTGATGGCCCTTTTGGGGATTGAGACGGAGCTCACCCGGGATGCGGACGTCTCCATCCACGATGACTCCGCCGGGACGATCCACGAGAAAAAGGTCTCGGACCTCAAAAATCGGGCGGAACTGATCGGCCGGTATCCCAACGGGGTGCTGCTCTCGGTCCATCAGAACGCCTATCCGGACCCGGACTCCCACGGGGCCCAGGTGTTCTACGGCGGCGGGGAAGTGAGCCTCCAGTGGGGGGAGCTGACCCAGCGGGTGCTGCAGGATACCCTGGGCCGCGCCAACACCCGCAAGGCAAAGCGGATTCCGGATACCGTGTATCTCTTTCAGCATGTGAGCTGCCCGGCGATCCTGGTGGAGTGCGGGTTTCTCAGCAACGGGGAAGAGGCCTCATTGCTGCGCACCGACACCTATCAGAAGAAGATCGCCGTGGCCCTGACCGGTGCGTATCTCTGGCAACAGCAGATGCAGCCGGACATTTGGCGAGGTGAGTAAAGCTTGGCAAAGGCGAAGATTACCTATTACTGCACCGAGTGCGGCAATGAGACCCCCAGATGGCAGGGGAGATGCGCTGTCTGCGGGGCGTGGAACACCATCGTGGAGCAGCCTGCAGCGGAGCAGAAGAAGAATACGGCGGTGCCGGCGGTGGCCACCCTGAACCAGGGGCAGAGCCGCCGCAAGCCCCGCCCCATCGACGAGGTGGAGGCCACCGATGAGCTCCGCTTCCAGACCGGCATGGCGGAGCTGGACCGGGTGCTGGGCGGCGGCGCGGTCCGGGGGTCCCTGGTGCTGGTGGGCGGCGCCCCCGGCATCGGCAAGTCCACCTTGATGCTGCAGATCTGCGACAACCTCTGCAAGTTTGCAAAGGTGCTCTATGTCTCCGGCGAGGAGTCTGAGCGGCAGATCAAGCTCCGGGCCCAGCGCCTGGGGATCAAGGGGGATGGTCTGTCTCTCTACTCCGAGACCAACCTGGACGACATCGTGCAGGCGGTCCAGGACAACACCCCGGACATCATGATCGTGGACTCCATTCAGACCATCTACAACGGGGACTCCAGCTCCTCGCCGGGCAGTGTGGCCCAGGTGAAGGAGTGCACCATGACCCTGATGCACATCGCAAAGAACATGGGTGTGACCGTCTTTGTGGTGGGACACATCACAAAAGAGGGCTCTCTGGCAGGACCCAAGGTGCTGGAGCACATGGTGGACTGTGTGCTGCACTTTGAAGGGGAGGAGCACAACTCCTACCGGATTCTGCGGGCGGCGAAAAACCGCTTTGGCGCGACCAATGAGATCGGCGTGTTTGAGATGGGGGACCAGGGGTTGCTGGAAGTGCCCAATCCCTCCGAGGCGCTGCTGTCTGGCCGGCCGGAGAACATGCCGGGCTCCTGTGTGACCTGCGTCATGGAGGGCGTACGGCCGGTGCTGGCGGAGATCCAGGCGCTGCTGAGCCCGTCCGCGTTTGGCAACGCCCGGCGGTCCAGCAACGGCTACGACTACAACCGGTCTATGATGATGCTGGCGGTGCTGGAAAAGCGCGGCGGCCTCGTGATCTCCAACTGTGATTCCTATGTGAATGTAATCGGCGGGCTGTATGTGAACGAGCCCGCCGCAGATCTGGCGCTGCTGGTGGCGCTGGCGTCCAGCTTCCGGGACAAGCCGGTGCCGTTTGACCTGGCGGCCATCGGGGAGGTGGGCCTGACCGGAGAGCTGCGGGCGGTCCACGCGCTGAACCAGCGCCTGTCTGAGGTGCAGCGGCTGGGATTTACGAAATGTCTCATCCCGGCCAGGAACAGCGGAAAAGTGATCGTGCCGTCTGGCTTACAGCTGATACGTGTGACCAATATCCGTGAGGCGCTGGCGATTTTCGTCTGACAGAGCCGGATGGGGCTTGAAGTGCAGACAGGCATTTTGCGGGATGTCTGTGCCTGAAGCCTGGATGGCGTGAGACAGCGTGCAGAGACCGTCTGTCTGATACAGGCAGTTTTGGACACATGGGATCATGCTCAAAGAGATCACCTGATGCAGCATCGGACTTGCGGCGCGGATCGAGCGCCGTTGTACCAGTATCATTACCTGAACGGCGGCGGATTATCCAGATGCCGTTCACACCCGGACCGGCCGGCGGCCCAGAGACCGCTGGCCGGCGGGGATTGCCCATATGGGAGGAGGTGCGTGCGGATACAGGGTCAACTCAACAAAATAAAAATTTTGTTGAGTTGGAGGGAGGTGGAGCGGCCATTTTCCGGGTTCCAGCCCGGTTCGGACCGTTTTCCGCCGGCTGGGCTGCCTGAGCCGTTTCTCCAGCCGTCTCACCAGACAATCCTGCACATCCGCATTTCTATGACAGATTACCGCACAGAAGCTCCGCCGATTCTGCGGGACTTTCTCGCATACCACGAGACCATCCAGGGACACTCCAGCAAAACCGTGGATGAGTACTTCCTGGACCTTCGGAACTTCTTCCGCTACATCAAGCTGGAAAAAGGTCTGGTGCCACGCGGCACGCAGTTGGACCAGATCTCCATCGATGATTTGGATCTCAGCCTGGTGCGCTCTGTGAAGCTCACAGACATCTACGCATATCTCAGCTACCTGAGCCGCGCCCGCGCCAGGAACGCCCACGACCCCAGCGCCGGCTACGGCCTGATGGCCACGTCCAGGGCCCGCAAAGTGGCCACCATTCGCTCCTTTTATAAATATATGGTGGTAAAGGCCAAGCTGATGGACGAAAGCCCCGTCCAGGAGCTGGATTCGCCCAAAACCCGCCGGTCTTTGCCCCAGTTCCTGACATTGGATGAGGCCATCCAGTTGCTGGATTCCATCGACGGCGAGAACGCCGAGCGGGACTTCTGCATCATCACGCTGTTTTTAAACTGCGGTTTACGTATTTCTGAGATGGTGGGTTTGAACCTGACGGACGTCCGCGGAGACCGGCTGCGGGTGTTGGGCAAAGGCAACAAGGAGCGGATGCTGTACCTGAATGTGGCCTGCCAGGAGGCAATTCAGGACTGGCTGAAGGTCCGGGACCAGTCCGGTGCGGCGGACAAATACGCGCTCTTTATCTCCAGAAAACACACCAGAGTCACGAAAGACGGGCTGCACTACATGCTGAAACAGCGGTTTAAGCAGGCCGGATTGGATGCAAGCAAACTGTCTGCCCACAAACTGCGGCATACCGCGGCCACCCTCATGCTGCAAAACGGCGTAGATGTGCGCACGCTGCAGGAGGTTTTGGGTCACGAGCACCTGAACACCACCCAGATCTACACCCATGTGGACAACGCCGCACTGAAAAACGCGGCAGCTGCCAATCCGCTGGGCAGTCGGAAAAGAGGACGGCCGGCGGGCAGTAAAAACAAGAAAACGTCCCCGGAACCCGAGGATTCCGAGGACGATTGAGGGGCACATCTCCCCTCTTGCGGATGGTTTTGCCGGTTGGTGGCGGATCACCGGTGTGTTCTGAGGCGGGCTCGGAAGACCTTAGCGCTTCGGTTTGGGCTTCCTGCTCTGGTAGCTGGTCGGCCAGGGAATGCGCTCTCTGATATCGCACTGAAACGAAGGCCAATCGTCAAAATCCATCTCTTCATTGGGTTCCTTCACAAAACCTATCTCTTCATTGGGCTCCTCCGCAAAATCAATCGCTTCATTGGGCTCCGTTTGAGAGGTCTCCTCCCTACTATTTTTCAGATCTTCTCGCATAGTTTTGAGGAGGTTATTGATCAGCTCGCTGATGGGATGGTGTTCCAGGAGATTCAGCGCCTGGAGGCGGAAGCACATGGGGCTGATGTTCACACCCAGGGAAACGGCCATGGTCCGCACGCCCGGTCTGGAGAAAAACAGGTTATGGCCGTAGATGGTAATCTTTTTGCCATCGAATAACTTGTCCAAGAGGTTCAACACCAGAAAACGGGGCATCAGCAGCCGAGATGCGCCTTGTTTGGCCTGGGTGAGTCCCTGCTTTCGAAATCCGCGGCAGATCCATTTGGCGCACTCCAGCGCCACAGCAAACCGAAATTTGTAGTAGGCCACGTTGTCATCCCGGCCGGCCTGGCAGAGTGAGCGGTTCACTGCAATGGTGCCTGGCGGGTACACCCTGCGCAATAGCTTCTCTTTCTGCTGGATCATGACGGCAGAAGTGCCATCTCCCAGAAAGCTGGTCAGGTTCTCAGACTCTTCTGCAAAGACAGCCGAGACGATGTGCATGTGGAGGTACTTCACTGCAAACGCCGTGATATCCACCTGGCTGACGATGCCGCCGTAGTTCTGCTCCATGAAGTCCTGCACCAGGTTCTCATAGAAGCGCTCCCATTCCTCTTCAGCGGCGGGTTCTTTTGGCGCGAAATCCGTTGGAATGCCTTCCATTTTGTCCCTCCTGTATTTGCCTGTAAGACCGGCAGATCCGGCCTTTCGATATCTCTCCCCTATGGAGTTCCTGCGGGACATGATAGCACTCCGGCCCGATCTTTACAAGGACGAATTTGCGTCCTATTCACGTAAGCTTGTGGTTTTGAAAATATTGTTCTGAAATTGCCGCGGTTTCTCCTTTTCCACCGTGGGTTTGCACCGAAACGATGCAGGAGAATTGGCTGCAATCGTTGCACTCAGTCCTCTGCGATGGCGCCTGCGATGTGGATGCAGCGGATGGCCGTGACGCCCCGATAGGAGCTGAGCGGCCGGAAATCTGTGTCGTCCGAATGGGCGGCCACCAGGATGTTGCGAACGGTCGGGACGGGGCCCACAGAGACCACAATGGGTGAGTGGGAATAGACGCCCTGGGGCACCCGGAACTGCATCTGGATGAAGTCTCCCGGCTCCACCTGATCGAGCGGCACCGGGACACCCACCGGCCCTGGGGTTTTCTCCTTCCGGGTGAGGAAGTTCCAGAAGTACGGCACGCCGGTCCAGGCCGGTGCCCGATGGGTCAGATCCTTGTAATACCAGCCGAAGGTCTGGGTGAAATTCATCACCGGAGCGCCGGCGTAGAGACACTGGGAGGCAAAGTTGGTGCAGTCTCCGCCCAACTCCGAGAAGTCGTAATAGCTGGGATTGCGCCTGTATGCCCAGCGGTGGGCGTACAAAACGGCTGCCAGGCGGTCATATGGGACCAGTTTTCGCATGTTTGATCTCCCCTTTCCGAGCCATTCTATGCTAATCCGTCACTTTGCGTACGGAAAGCGCCGATTCTATATTGGCTTTTGTCGATTTTTCAACCTGCAAAAGTTCTATTTCCCTTGATTTTGCGGAAAAAAACTGATAGAATCACAACGCACAAGCGAGGTTTTTGATAAAACCATTCTTTCTAAGGAGTTGTGTATTATGTATACCAAGCCTGTAACTACCAAGGAAATGTTCGCGAAGGCATATGACGGCGGTTACGCCATCGGCGCTTTCAACGTCAACAACATGGAGATCGTACAGGGCATCACCGAGGCCGCCAAAGAGGTCAACGCTCCCCTGATCCTCCAGGTTTCCAAGGGCGCCCGCGCCTATGCTAACCACACCTACCTCATCAAGCTGGTTGAGGCCGCCATCATCGAGACCGGCCTGCCCATCGCCCTCCACCTGGACCACGGCGACAGCTTTGAGCTCTGCAAGTCCTGCATTGACGGTGGCTTCACCTCCGTCATGATCGATGCCTCCTCCAAGCCCTTCGAGGAGAACGTGGCCCTCACCCGCAAGGTCGTGGAGTACGCTCACGATCACGGTGTCGTGGTCGAGGCCGAGCTGGGCACTCTGGCCGGCGTGGAAGACGAGGTCAAGGTCTCCGCTGAGGACTCCTCCTACACCCACCCCGAAGAGGTGGAAGAGTTCGTGTCCAAGACCGGCTGCGACTCTCTGGCCATCGCCATCGGCACCAGCCACGGCGCATACAAGTTCACGCCCGATCAGTGCACCCGCAACGAGCAGGGCATCCTCGTTCCCCCGCCGCTCCGCTTCGATGTTCTGGAAGAGGTCTCCAAGCGCCTGCCCGGCTTCCCCATCGTGCTCCATGGCTCCTCCAGCGTGCCGCAGGAGTTCGTGAAGATGATCAACGAGAACGGCGGCAAGATGCCCGATGCAGTGGGTATCCCCGAGGAGCAGCTCCGCAAGGCCGCTACCCTGTCCGTCTGCAAGATCAACATCGACTCCGACCTGCGTCTCGCCATGACCGGCTCCATCCGCAAGTTCTTCGCTGAGCACCCGGAGAAGTTCGATCCTCGCGAGTACCTGAAGCCCGCCCGCGCCAACATCAAGGAACTGGTCAAGCACAAGCTGGTCGATGTTCTCGGCTGCGCCGGCAAGGCCTGATTTTCCAACGAAGGAGTATAATACACTATGTCTCAACTGAAAGGCGCCTGCATCATCGGCCAGTCTGGCGGCCCCACCTCCGTGATCAACGCCAGCGCCTATGGTGTCATCCGCACCGCTCTGGATAACCCCGACATCACCGCCGTCTACGGTGCCGCACACGGCATCAAGGGCGTGCTGCAAGACAAGCTCTACGATATGGGCGAAGAGGACGCCAAGGAGCTGGAGCTCCTGCTGAATACCCCGTCCTCCGAACTGGGCTCCTGCCGCTATAAGATCGCCGACCCCGATGTGGACGACACCGACTATCAGCGGATTCTGGAGATCTTCAAGAAGTACAACGTCCGTTACTTCTTCTACAACGGCGGCAACGACTCCATGGACACCTGTGCCAAGGTGAGCCGCTTCATGGCCAAGTCCGGCTGGGAGTGCCGCGTCATGGGCGTGCCCAAGACCATCGACAACGACCTGTTCGGCACAGACCACTGCCCCGGCTTCGCCTCTGCCGCCAAGTATATCGCCACCTCCTGCGCAGAGGTGTACAAGGACGCCCGCGTCTATGACACCGGCATGGTGACCATCATCGAGATCATGGGCCGTCACGCGGGCTGGCTGGCCGGCGCTGCCGCTCTGGCTGGTGTCGTGGGCTGCGGTCCCGACCTGGTCTATCTGCCCGAGGTCGACTTCGACATGGACAAGTTCCTGGCCGATGTGGACGCCATCTACAAGAAGAACGGCAACTGCATCGTGGCCGTCTCCGAGGGCATCCACTATGCAGACGGCTCCTTCGTCTCCGAGGCGAAGACCTCTGCCACCGATGGCTTCGGTCACGCACAACTGGGCGGTCTGGCAGCTCTGCTGGCCAACATCGTCAAGGAGCGCACCGGCGCCAAGGTCCGCGGCATCGAGCTCTCCCTGCTCCAGCGCTGCGGCGCTCACCTGGCCTCTCAGACCGACATCGATGAGTCCTTCCTGGCCGGCAAGACCGCCGTGGAAGCCGCTGTCGCCGGCGAGACCGACAAGATGGTGGGCTTCGAGTGCACCCGGGACAACGGCGTGTACACCTGCAAGACCAAGCTGTTCCACCTGTCTGAAGTGGCCAACTACGAGAAGAAGGTTCCTCTCGAGTGGATCAACGCTGAGGGCAATGGCGTGAACCAGGGCTATATCGACTATGCTCTGCCTCTCATCCAGGGCGACAACCATCACCCCACTGAGAACGGTCTGCCCCGCTTCGCTCGCCTGAAGAAGGTTCTGGCGAAGTAATCCTCCCCCAGAAAAGCAAAAGCAGCTGCGTCCTTATGATAAAGGACGCAGCTGCTTTGTTGGTTCTGTTGAATAACCCAGTTGGTGCACACGAGATACATCAGGATTGCTGAGCTGTTTTGCCGCGCTGTATCTCATATTGCAAAATGATATCCTTAAGATATTGGAATTCTTCTGGAAATTTGAGAACATCCCAGGGAACTTTTTTGGCGATATAGGTGGCTTCAGAATAGGATTCTTCTTGCTTTTTCTTCCGAAAGATGGCGCAGATTTGGTGACATTCCCGAAGCTTTTGCCGAGTATCGCCTTTCAGAGGATCTTGTTCAAAGTTCGTGACCCATATTTTTCCATCCTTTAAAAAAGCAGATTGAAGCGTTTTAGCGCTCCAA
>CANRFN010000095.1 GCA_947629915.1 uncultured Oscillospiraceae bacterium
CTCGGTTTTCGAAGTTCTTGCCCAGGTGAAATTATTGCCATTTTATACCATGCAAATGTTTTCGACGTTGAGTATATCTCTTCACCGGGGATACCATCTGGTTTGGGCCGGACGGCGGAAAGAGCTTCCTCAATGTGCTGGCAGAGGACAACAAAGTGGCCATCCGCTCGCTGGCTGCGCTGGAGAGAAAACTGCGGGACCGCGGCCTGCGTCCCATCATCATCACGGGCCACACCGGTTGGACGGATGACCTGGACTTCGCCTTTGCCCACAAAGACGAGGTCTGTAACGCATGGCGCAGACAAGAGCCCCACGATCCCGCCGCTCCCTATGACGGCTATGATGAGTCTGACGACACCGAGGAAAAGGCCCGGACGATCCGGCTGCCAAAGCTGAACGCAAGGCGGGGAATGGGATAAAATGGATCAAGGACAAGGGAGACAGGTTGCTGCTCTGCTGAGCGGCCTGTTGGGCCACCTGTGCTTTGGGGGCGGAGACTGGCTGATGACCTATGGTGATGCGGCGGACAACGCCGTGAAATGCTGTGCGGATGGGTGTCTGCACCCGCGGTGTTCGAAGGAGGGATAGACTGTCTTGCTGGACTTGAAACGGGATGCCTGCGCATCATGCATCCTAGAGAAAAGGGATCGGATCTTCTCCGGGATCGAGATCGTCTTCTTTGAAAGTCGCGGGGATTTCTTTGCGCTGAAAAGCCGTGAGAAGCTGCCGGATACCATCTTTGAGATCACCCACTGCCGGGAGGGCAGACTGGAATACGATCTGAACGGAACGTACTGCTGCCTGATGCCGGGAGATCTTGCTGTCTCACAGACAAACCGGGTGTCCCGCATCACACGGCTTCCGGAGAACCATTGCCATGGGGTCACGATTCAAATCGATCTGGAGGACGCGCCCCATTGCCTCTCCTGCTGCCTGGAGGATGTGAATGTGGAACCCGGAGAGCTGAAGGCCAAATTCTGCGCTGGCGGCCATGGCTTGATCGTCAGGGCAACCCCGCAGACAGAGCACATCTTTTCTGAGCTGTATTCTGTGCCGGACAAGATACGGGATGGGTATCTGAAGGTCAAGATTCTGGAACTGTTCCTGTTTCTGAGCGTCTACGACATCCGCGCTAATGAGTTCATCGAGAGTGCGCATTCTGCGGCGCAGGTCAGACTGGCCAGAGAGATCGAGCGGTATCTCACTGACCACATCAGCGAACACGTCACGCTGAAAGAGATCTCCAGAGAACTGCATCTTTCTGAGACCCACATCAGGAGGACCTTTCAGTGCGTCTACGGCGTGACCCCGCGGGTGTTCATACTGGAGCAGAAAATAGAGTCTGCGGCCCGTATGCTGGAACAGAAAATAGAGTCTGCGGCCCGTATGCTGGAACAGACAGACATATCGGTCCTGGAAATCGCCAATGCACACGGATACGAAAATGCGAGCAAGTTCTCCAGCGCTTTCCGCAATGTGAAGGGAATGGCTCCGAATGAATACCGGAACCGCTCCAAATCTGCCGGATAGACCATGGCAGATTTGGAGCGGAAGAGTGCAGACTTGGAGTAGAGAACCCTCTCTGACAATGATATAACTTCGGCGAGGCTGAAAAGCCTCTTTCCTTTGCCGGCAAAGTTAGTCACAACTAACCAATGGGGCGGAGGTGGTTTTGGAGTTGAAATTGGCTGTGGGCTCGCCATGGTGCGCCGCTGCCTGCCGGTCCGGTCTTATGGCCGGGGAGGCGGATAGATACGCAACTGAGGTCAGACCTGCGGCAATAGCGGTGCCACACTCCTCGGCGCACGGAGAGCTGGGCGCCGCTCTGGCATGAGCATTCATGCCGAAACAAAGATAATGGAGGAACAGACCATGAAAAAAGTACTATCCCTGCTGCTGACGGCGGCGCTCATTCTGAGTGCCCTGACTGCGTGCGGCGGCAACAGCTCTTCTGTTGAGACGAAGGCCGGAACCGAGACGCCGGCGGGAACGGAGACGGCTGCGGGCACTGAGACGCCGGCTGGAGCAGAGACGCCGGCGGGCACGGAAACCGAGACGCCGGAGGAAACCGAACCCGGAACCGAAACTGCGACGCCGGAGACCAGCTATGTTTTCGGCACGGCGACACTGACATACGCCGAGTTCTATGCCGGCGATGTCTCCAGCACAGAGAGCTTTGATGCGGTGTCCTCTGCGACAACGTCCAAATACGGGATCATGGCAAACATGTCCACGGACTTTGTGGATGAGGAGACAAACGCGGACGGCTATCACATTCTCGGCGTGCAGAATGTCAACGTGGCGGTTCCGGAAAGCGAAGTGGAGTCCTACAAGGCGATCAACCCCACGTTTGCCGAATTGGACACTGCCCCGGAACAGTATAAACCGGTCCGCATCGCCGATGGGAAGGCGGTATACGGAGCCACGGAGTGGAACGTTGCCGACACGGTTACAGACGCCACGGCGGAACTTGTCACGGGCAGCAACTGGGGGGACTATCAGATCAATGTCACGGACGGCGCGAACGTCCACCTGCGCAATACCCGCGAGGACGAGGGCTTCGATGTGGGTTCCAACATCCTGGGGATCATTCTGGAGACGGAGAGCGGCCTGAAGGTTGGCCTGGAGCACCTGCAGAGCATCTGGGTACAGCCGTATGAGCTGTCCTGGAACATTCCCGAGGACAACAGCCACAACACGCACATCGCGGCCTTTGACAACCTCACAGAGCTCGGAAAGCTCACCGGCGAGACCGTGACCAAAATCACGTACATCACGCCCGATGCCGCTTACATCTATGAATTTGCGGGAATCTATATCAAGCCCCTCTATGCAGGCGAACTCAGCGCCGCAGTGAATGATGCGTATGACGAGGTCACGCTCTCCACAGATGATTTCAGCGATTTTGAGAACGGGAAGCTCACGGCCACGTACACGCTGGGCGCGGGAAGAAGCAGAGAGGTCACCGTTCTGCTGGAAACCGATCTCGTGAGCGGGACGGCTTCCTATCCGCTGGATACCGCTCCGCTGGCAGAACTTGCAGCTGGCGGCACGTATGGGGCAGTTATCTCCTCGGATTCCTATGCGGATGTCACCGTGGCCCTCCCGGCATCCGGGGACCAGATTGCGGCATTGGAAGCTGTACTGGCAACGGCAAAGGAGAAGCTGGAGGCCAATCCCGAGGACAGCATGCTATCGTCCCACATCGCTGAGGCGGAGGCTCTTTTGAATGAGACCGCTCCCACTTCTGAGGGAGTCGGCTCGCTGACAAATGAGCTGACACAGCTGACCTCAGATGAGCAGCAGGGCGGACCCGGCGGCGGAGACCACGGCGGCCACTGAAGCCGCAGGATCAAAACAACCGCAGGGGCGATCCTTGCGGTTGTTTTGACGTGAGGAGATACGATGATTATTTTACTATCTTTAGTGGTTTCGGCTGCCTTTGCGGTTTGGGCGGGAAAGCCGCTGCGAAAACATCCCGTGCCGTTTTACGCCGGCTTTGCAGTGATTGCCGCCGCATCTGTGCTCGCGGTGTGGAGCGGGCTGCGGTTCCCGGCGGTGATATCGGAATGGGTTCTCCCCATGTTCGCACGGGGAGGGCTGTCCGGCGCCCTATTCATCCTTGTCATGTGGGCCGGCGCGTTTCCGAATGCCTCAAAGCCTATCAAATTGCTTTTTCCGATCCGCGGGCAGCTTTCCATCCTTGCATCGATCCTGACCATTGGGCACAACATTGCCTACGGAAGGACCTATTTTGTGCGGCTGTTCGCCTCGGCCGCGTCTTTGCCGTCCGCGACCCGCGCCGCCGCCGTCTGCTCCCTTGTCATGATCCTGATCATGCTGCCCCTTTTTATCACGTCGTTTCCGTCTGTGCGGAAGAAAATGCGCCCGAAATCATGGAAACGGCTGCAGCGCAGCGCATATGGGTTTTATGGCCTGCTGTACTGCCACATTATGCTTCTGACGATGCCGAATGCGCTGGCGGGGCGGGCAGAATCTCTTCTGAGTGCATTCGTCTATTCGGCGATCTTTGTAAGCTATGCTGCATGCCGGATCCTGAAAGCGCTTGACAAGGGGAAAAACGCGGCGGGGCTGGCGCGAAAGCAGGTCCGTGCGGCGGGAATCTGCCTGCTCCTGGCTGCCGCAGTGATTGCGATCCCGGCTTTTCAGAATGACCGGCAACGCGCAGCTGAGTCGGCAGACAAGCCAACAGCAGACATAGAGAATGCACAGACGCCCGATCCGCAGACGGGGGACGCACAGACCATTGACGCGAAGTCGGACGACACACAGACGAATGACACACCGACCATGATGCCGGAAGGGACTGAAGATCCGGTCCTGGACAGCGGTGTTCTGCGAGACGGCGTCTACACGGGCAGCGGAATGGGCATGAATGCAGAGATTACGGTGGAGGTGACCATTCTGAACGGGGAGATCGCGGACATCTCTGTTGTCTCCTCCCGCGATGATGCCCCCTATTACAGCGATGCACTCGCTGTCATTGACGATATCCTCTCTGCGCAGTCCATCGAGGTCGACACGGTCAGCGGGGCGACCTATTCGTCCGGCGGGATCCTTGATGCGGTGGAAGACGCACTAAAGGGTGCGGCATCGCCGTGAAAAAAGCCAGCATCCTGATCCTATGCCTTCTGCTCCTGTGCGGCTGTCAGGAGAAGGCCGAACCTGCCGAACAGCACACGAAGACCGTGTTTGCCATGGACACGGTCATGGAACTGTCCGTCTGCGGTGGGGAAGATCTGCTGGCAGGCGCGGAGAATATCATCACCGATGCAGAGGCCCGCTTATCCGTGACGCGGTCAGACAGTGAGATCGCCCGGCTGAACAGAGAGGGGCGGGGAGAGGTTTCGGACAGCACATTTGCCCTTTTGGAGCGCTCCCTTGAACTGTGTGCCCTTACCGATGGCGCCCTCGACATCTCCGTCTACCCAATTGTGAGAGCCTGGGGCTTTACAACCGGCGAACACTGCGTGCCGGATCCCGATGCGCTGCAAGCGCTGCTTCCGTACGTGGATTACCGCAAAATAGAACTGCGTGCCGGAGACGAGGTTTTGCTGGGAGACCAGATGCAGATCGACCTGGGCAGCGTTGCCAAGGGCTGGCTGGGAGATGCCATTCTGGAGTACTTCCGGTCCAACGGCGGGTCGAGCGCGATGATCAGCCTGGGCGGCAATGTGCAGGCGCTGGGGGCAAAACCGGACGGGTCCCTGTGGAGAGTGGCGATTGCAGACCCGTCCGGGGAGGGCTATGCGGGCGTGGTGGAGATCAGAGACCGGGCTGTGGTGACGTCCGGCGGATATGAGCGGTGGTTTGAGCAGGACGGCGTGCGGTACCACCATATCATCGATCCCGCGACCGGGGCTCCGGCGGAGAGCGGGCTTCTGTCTGTAACGGTTGTGGGAGAGAGCGGTCTGACCTGTGATGGGCTGTCCACGGCGCTGTTCGTGATGGGACTGGACAGAGCAGCGGATTTCTGGAGACAAAGCGGCGGGTTTGAGGCGGTGTTTATCACAGACAGCGGGATCTGCCTGACGGAGGGCTTGGCCTCTGCGTTTGCCCCTCTTGGACGATACGAGAACACAGAGATGGTGATCCTGCGGCGCGATTGAGGCTTGAACAGGGATCCTCTCATTCCCGGTGATCGCTGCCGTCCCCTGTCCGCAGCCCTGCTGCCGGACAGGGGAGAGGCGGCGGTGGCCTTAGCAAAAAACGAGTCAAAATCTCATTTCCCCCCTTGACAGGGGGATTCCTTCCTGCTATTCTTATAACACTGTTATATAACAGCGTTATAAGGAGGGAGAACCATGGGTGAGATGGACAAGACGACGTTGGAGCGCATCCAGGACGCGGCGAGAAAGGAATTCCGGGAGAAGGGCTTTTTGAACGCCTCCCTGCGGACGATCTCCAAGGAGGCAGGCGTCACCACCGGCGCCCTGTACGGCTACTTCTCCGGTAAGGAGGCCCTGTTCGCCTCTATCGTGGAGCCACACGCAGCGGCCATCATGGGGGCGTTTATGGGGGCGCAGACGGACTTTTCGGAGCTGCCCCGGGAACAGCAGCCGGAGCACATGGGCGTGGAGTCCGGGCAATGTATCGACTTCATGCTGAACTACATCTACGACCACTTTCCAGACTGCAAGCTGCTCATCTGCAGCAGCGACGGCACCTCATACGCCGGCTTCATAGACCGCATGGTGGATGTGGAGGTGGAGGCCACCTTCCGCTACATGGACGTGCTGCGGAGCCTGGGGAGAGAGGTTCCCGATCCGGACAGGGAGCTGGCCCACATGATCGCCAGCGGGATGATGAACGGGATCTTCGAGGTGGTGCGCCACGATATGCCGAAGGAGCGGGCCAAAGCCTTTGCCCAGCAGCTACGGGCGTTTTACATCGCTGGATGGACAGCGGTCTTTGAACACTGAAACGAAAAATGGCGGGGCGAATGCCCCTCATTTTTCACCGGAAGGTTAGTGATTGCTAACCAACAAGCGGATATTTGGGCTGCGAATGCGCCCTTTATCACCATACTGAGACCAAAAGGAGGCCTATACGCAATGAAACAATCCAACCTGTCCAGGCTGATGGACTACGCCGGGCGCCGGCGGGTGCTGCTCTGTCTGTCCTGGGCCCTGTCTGCGCTCAGCGCCCTTGTGGCGCTGGTGCCGTTCTGGTACATCTGGCGGATCATCCATGCGGTGCTGGATGCCGCGCCCCGCTTTGAAACCGCAGCGCACCTTACCGCATATGGATGGCTGGCGGTGCTGTTTGCCGCGCTGTCCTTCCTGATCTACTTTGCAGCCCTGATGTGCTCGCACATGGCAGCCTTTCGGGTGGCCAGCAACCTGCGGAAGGAACTGGTGCGGCATATCGCAAAGCTGCCCCTGGGTGCAGCGGAGACGTTCGGCAGCGGAAAACTGCGGAAGATCATCAACGAATCCTCGGCAGCGACGGAGACCTATCTGGCCCACCAGCTTCCTGACAAGGCGGGAGCCATCGCCACGCCCTGCGGCCTGCTGCTCCTGCTTGTCGTTTTTGACTGGAGATTGGGGCTTTTAAGCCTCGTGCCGGTGGTGCTGGGTTTTGTCTTTATGATGGCCATGACCGGCGCACGGCTGGCGCAGAAGATGAAGGAGTATCAGGACGCGCTGGACAACATGGCGAATGAGGCCGTGGAATATGTGCGGGGCGTACCGGTGGTGAAGACCTTCGGACAGACGGTGTTCTCCTTCAAGCGATTCAAAGGTGCGATAGACAACTATGAAAAGTGGGTTATAGCCTATACAAAGGACCTGCGCCTGCCCATGATGTTTTATACCACCGCGATCAACGGCGTGTTTGCCGCGCTGATCGCCGGGGCGTTCTGGTTCACAAGCGGCGGTGTGACGGCTGCGTTTTTGACAAACCTTCTCTTCTACATCATCATCACGCCGGTAATTGCGCTGACGCTGACGAAAATCATGTTCATGGGCGAAAACGGTATCATTGTAGGCGATGCTCTTTCCCGTATCGATGGCATACTGGCCCTTGCGCCGCTGTCCGAAACAAAGACACCAGTATCGCCCCGGGACAATTCTGTGGAGCTGGAGCATATCAAATTCCTGGCTTATCTGCACAGAGGATATGGCTTTTTCGAAAAAGTTCCTTAATTTGCCCCCCAGCATGGAAGGTAACACACATTACTGAAATGAGCTATGGTGTGTGCGTATGATGGACATAGTAGCATATGAAAGCAGCCACATGGGCGAGTCCTGGGTTAGTACCAATGTTAAGCTGCGAATCCCGATTCAAACGTTGCAATATCAGAGCAAATTGGGCTTAAACGGGGGCAAAACTGCTGCTGGCGATGCAAAACGAACCCAAGCTGAGTTGAATATACGCCGCCCTAGCTGCTGTCCTTCGTTGGCGCACAGTCTGGATTTTGGCGATACAATGCATGGACCGGTTTTTTTATGGCCTTCAGAAGTTCAGAGGATCCTCCGCTCAAATCCAGGATCGTCATAGGCGAGGCATTTATGATCTGAAAAGTTCTGAAAAATCGTAATTTCTGAAGTTCTAATGAACTTATAGGGCAAGGTCGTATCCTCTATGCAGATAAGCCAGGTATCAAATTCAGCTATGACGGCAAAAACGAGGTGATCCACGACATATCCCTGCAAATCAAGCCGGGGCAGACCGTGGCCTTTGTAGGCCCCTCTGGGGGTGGTAAGTCTACTCTTGCCAGCCTTGTCTCCCGCTTCTTTGACCCACAGGGAGGCTCGGTCAGGATCGGCGGCGTGGACGTGCGGGATATTCCCAAAGGGGAGCTAATGGATGCCGTCTCCTTTGTGTTCCAGAACAGTCGCCTCATCAAAGCGTCCATCCTGGACAATGTGCGGATGGGAAGGCCGGACGCCTCCGAAAGCGAAGTCCTGGCGGCGCTGGAGACGGCCCAGTGCGGGGACATCCTGGAGAAGCTGCCCCAGGGTATCCATACCGTGATTGGGAAGGACGGTGTATATCTCTCCGGCGGGGAGCAGCAGCGCATCGCCATTGCCCGCGCCATGCTGAAAAACGCACCGGTCCTGATCCTGGACGAGGCAACGGCATTTGCCGACCCGGACAATGAAAACAAGGTGCAGGCGGCGCTGTCCGCTCTGGCCCGCGGCAAGACCGTCCTGCTGATCGCGCACCGGCTCTCCACGGTGGCGGGTGTAGACCGCATTTATGCTGTCGATGATGGCAGAATCGCGGAGGCGGGCACACGGAGCCAGTTGCTGGAACAGGGGGGATTGTTCCAGCGCATGTGGAAGGAATATCAGACCTCCGCACAATGGAAGGTCTCCAGGGAGGGAACCGTATGATCTCGATGCTGCAAAGAAAACTGGCGCTCAGTCGGCAGGGCGCTGTGGACCTGGTAAAGGGATGCCTCGGCTGCACCCTGCAGAATCTCGCCCTGATGCTGCCGGTGTCCCTGCTGTGTCTGCTGGTGCGGGACCTTCTCGGGGATGGGATCGGCGGAAAGGCCATGTTCTACGGCCTGGGCTGCGCGGTCTGCCTGCTGCTCGTTTTCGGCGCAACGTATGTCCAGTATAATGCCACCTATTTTGCCACCTATATCGAAAGCGGCGTTCGCCGGGTGACGCTGGCAGAGCGGCTGAGAAAGCTCCCCCTCTCGTTCTTCGGCAAGAAAGATCTCTCGGACCTCACGGGGACGCTGATGGCCGACTGCACCTATATGGAGACGGCGTTTTCTCACTTTATCCCGGAGCTGGCCGGCTCCTTCCTCTCGACTGCCATTGTTGCGGTGGGCCTGTTCTGCTTCGACTGGCGGATGGCGCTGGCCGCCTTGTGGGTGCTGCCGGTATCCTTTGCCGTGGTGCTGCTGTCTGCGGGGATACAAGATAAAATCTACGCGAAATCCTCTGCGGCGAAGCTGGCCCTGGCGGACGGGATACAGGAGTTCATCGAGACTGTGCGGGATCTGAAGTCCAACAACGCGGAGGACGTCTATCTCGTGGGCCTGGACCGGAAGATTGACGAGGTGGAGAAACGCTCTATCTTTACCGAATTGGGTGTTGGCGTGTTTGTCGTGTCTGCGAGCCTCATTCTGAAGCTGGGCATCGCCACCGCTGCCCTGGTGGGCTCCGTGCTGCTGGCGGGTGGCTCCCTTGACCTGATCACCTTTTTCGCGTTCCTGTTGCTGGCCTCCCGCCTGTATGACCCGCTCCAGGGCGCCTTGCAGAACCTCTCAGCGATCATCTCCTGCCGGGCGCAGATTGGGCGGATGAACGAGATCCTGGAGCACCCGGTGCAGACCGGCGGTGATACCCTTACCAACCACGGCTATGACATCGCCTTTGAAAACGTGGGCTTCTCCTATAATGACGGGGAGACGGTGCTGCAGGACGTGTCCTTTACCGCAAAGCAGGGTGAAGTGACGGCTCTGGTTGGTCCCTCTGGCGGCGGCAAGACCACAGTGTCCCGTCTGGCGGCCCGGTTCTGGGACATCGACAAGGGCCGGATCACTGTGGGGGGATGGACATTTCTAAGGTAGACCCGGAGATGCTCCTGTCTCTCTACTCCATCGTCTTCCAGGACGTCACCCTCTTTGACAACTCCATCCTGGAGAACATCCGCATCGGCAAAAGGGATGCCACGGATGAGGAGGTCCTGGCAGCTGCCAGACTGGCCGGATGCGAGGAATTTGCCGAGAAGCTGCCGGACAAGTGGGACACCAACATCGGTGAGAACGGCTGCGAGCTCTCCGGCGGGGAGCGGCAGCGGATTTCCATCGCCCGGGCCTTCCTGAAAGATGCGCCCATCATCCTGCTGGACGAGGCCACCGCCTCCCTGGATGTGGAGAACGAGACGAAGATCCAGGCGGCGCTGTCCCGGCTGATCCGAGACAAGACGGTGCTGGTGATCGCCCACCGGATGCGGACCGTGGCCGGCGCAGACAAGATCGTAGTGCTGGCAGACGGAAAAGTGGCCGAGCAGGGAAAGCCGGATGCGCTTCTGAGACAGAACGGTATCTACGCCCGGATGGTGGAGCTGCAGACAGAGAGCGGAAACTGGGCAATCGGGAGAGCGTAGCGGGAAAACAGGCCAAACAAAAGCCGGGTGGTACAGCGGTACAAATCCGGCGCGGATGGCACCAACCGGTGAGCCGAATTCCAGCAGCATGCCGCTGGTGCCGCGAAAAAGGCGAGGGCCCTGCAAACTGTCTGCAGGGTCCTCGCCGCATTCATTGGGTTTTGTAGGTCTGGCCGCCTCGCTTCCCGGTGGAAGGAAGGTTAGAGAGGGGAACCAGCGGTGAGAAACTCAGTCTCCCTTTTTCCGGATCTTGTTCAGCTGGTGGTTCAGGTCCAGCAGCGCCTCCTTCGTCACGGCAGGCTCACCGGCATCTCCGCCGGCCATGCCCGCCGCCAGGCCCATCATGCTGGTGAGCCGCAGGACGGTAAAGCTGCCCATCATCTTCATCATGTCGCCGGTGAGCTCAAAGCCCATGGCCTTGTCTCCCTTCTTGGGGAGGAGCTTACCCGCGAAGGAGACCATGAGCATCTTGCCCCGGACCGTGGCCAGGATCTCGTTCAGCGTGGAGTTCAGCGAGAGATATCCCTCGGGTTCTGTGATGTCGAACCAGTTCAGAATGGCACCCTTCTCCCGGAGGATGTAATCCGGGTTGGGCTCCTCCACCTTGCGGATGCGGGCCTCGTCCGTGCAGTCGCCGGCCTTGGCCACCAGGTGGGACTCTCCCTGGTTGGGAACGATAAAGGTGAAGAAGTGGCCTGGAGCCTCCTGGGTGCCCAGGGAGACGCCGTTGCAGAACAGCTCCACCTGGGGGAGGTTGGAGTACACCTTCACCGTGGTCTGGGGCTCCACCCGGTCCACATAGCGCTTGCTGCAGATGTGCACAAAGGGCTCCTGAGACAGCCAGGCCTTGTACGCATAGAAGGAGTCCTTTTTGTAGGTGCGGTCGAAGGTGACGAGACCCTTGTGGTTCTGGCCGTTTTCGCCGCCCTCGCTGCGGTTGTCCGCCCCGAAGTCGAACATGTTCCAGACGTGGGTGGCCCAGATGTACTTGCGGCTGAAGAGCTGGCGGATGAGCTCCTCGTGGTAGAAGGCCTGATACTCCTCGGTGTAGTCTCCCTGCCGGGGATTGGAGGTGTGCCAGTTCAGGGCCTCGCAGCCGTACTCGGAGCAGCCCACGGGGATGTTGGGGTGGGCCGCGTGGAACTGGTCGAACCAGGGGCCGTTCATGCTGGTGTCGCCGCCATACCACCCGAAGTAGTGGTTCCAGCTCACCACATCTGGGATCTGGATGTATGCCGCATTGAGGGGGCACATGGACACGATGGCCATGGTGGTGAGGCGGGTGGGATCCATGCGGTGGCAGAGGTCGTTCAAGATCCGGTGGTTCTCGATCAGGTCCGGATCATCGGCCCCTTTCATGGTGATTTCATTGGACAGACCCCACACCACAATGGAGGGATGGTTGTAGTTCTGGGTGATGAGCTCGGTCATCTGGGAGATGGTGTTCTCCCGTCCCTCCGGCATGTGCTGAGAGATGTAGGGGATCTCCGCCCACACCACCATGCCCCGTTGATCGCAGAGGTCATAGAAGTACTGGTCGTGCTGATAGTGGGCCAGGCGGATGGTGGTGGCCCCCACCTCGCAGATGAGGTCCATATCCTCCCGGTGGTGCTCCGGCAGCAGGGCGTTGCCGATGCCCCAGCGGTCCTGATGCCGGGACACGCCGTGCAGGGGATACTCCTCGCCGTTCAGCAGGAAACCATGCTCCGGATCAATGGCGAAGGTGCGGCATCCGAAGGCGGCAGACACGCAGTCTACCGCGGTGCCGTCTGCATTCACAAGCTCCGCCGTGGCGGTGTACAGGAAGGGGTCCTTTCGGCCGTGCCAGCGGTGTACCTGGGAGATCACCAGCTCCGCCGGGGTGCCGCAGGGCCAGCTGCCCTGGGCCGCAACCGTGCCGTCCGGCTCCGTCAGGGCGACATGCACAGTCTGTCCCGGCTGCACGCCCACCGGCCAGGTCTCCACCTTCACTTTGGCGTCATCGCCGCAGATCTCCGGGGTGACATGGATGCCCGGGCCGCCTGTCTGCATCAGATCAAAGTGGCTCTCCGGCACGCAGATCAGATTCACATCCCGGTACAGACCCCCGTAGAAGGTGAAATCCGCCATCTGGGGATACACGGTGTTGCCCGGGGAATTGTCCACCACCACTGCGATCAGGTTGTCTGCCGCCATCTCTGCGGAGATGTCCACCCGCCAGGTGGAATACCCGCCATCGTGGTGGCCCACCAACTTGCCGTTCCAGTACACGTCTGCGGAGGAGTTGGCGCCCCGGAACTCCAGGTAGTACCGCTCGCTCTCCGGAAGGTCCATCTTTTGCACGGCTTTCGCGTAGTACCCGGCGCCCCGATAGAAGTCTCCACCGCCGTCCTGGCCGTCTATGGCGTTCCAGGTGTGGGGCAGATTCACGAAATCCCACTTGGGGTCTATCGCCGTGGGCACAGTCGTGGCCTGCTTGGTAAAGGCCCATCTGTAGTTCAGGTTCACAACAGTTCTCACATCGGATGCCTCCTTATGTTCTTCATTTTCGATTTCCGTGTTGCACAATCATTATTGCTTTTCTAGACGAACTCAGGCGTGGCGCTCATCCAGCTCCTGCTTCATCACAGCCGTGGTCTTCTTATCCAGGTTGTAGATGAGGCCCAGGCCGATCAGCTGCAGCAGGGCGGAGAACAGGGTCATGGCGGGGACAAAGTACCGCATGTTCAGCGCAGTCTCGGGGCTTTGCGCCGCACCCAGGCTGCCCACATAGCCCAGCCATGTCATGACAACCAGGGCGGCTGCCGGGCCCAAGCCTTGCGCCAGCTTGCGGAAGAAGGAGTGGATCGCGTACACGGTGCCCTCCTCCCGGGTGCCGGTCTTCCACTCGTTGTAGTCTATGGCGTCGCCCATCATGGCCCAGGACACTGTGGAGTAGACACCCAGCCCCAGGGCGTTGACAAGCTGGCAGACCATGTACATGGCAATTCCCTTGCCGTCCGGGGTGATGGGGAGGATCAGCATCATGGTGCAGGCCGCGCAGGAGACGATGGCCCCTACAATGCTGAGCTCCTTCTTGCCGTACCGGTTCACCATTCTCCGGGCCAATGGGGTGAAGAGAATCATGGGGATCATCGTGAACATGCTCACCAGGCCGGAGATCTGCGCGTTTTTAAAGTACGATTGGAACATAACGGCTGTGGCAGTGGAGGCACCCTGCATTCCAAGGAACATGCCCATGGCCGCCAGTGTGGCGCCCATGGCGGGGCGGTTTTTCGCGAAGTTCACTACAGCAGTGATCACGTTAAACCGGGGTGCATCGTCCACCTTGACATCGGTGTTCACGCGTACGACTGTGTTTTTGATCATGAACTGGAAGCAGAGAAATCCCAGGAAGCCCATAATCAGGGCTGCGAGGAACACTCGCTGGCCTACGATGTTGTTGCTGGCATCGTAGATCAAGACCGGCAGGATCGCCATGGTGGCCATATTGCCCACCAAAGACCCGACAGAGCGGAATGCAGACAGAGAGGCCCGGTCTCCGGGGTCTTCGGAGATAAGGCCCAGCAGGGAGCCGTACGGCACATTGGCCACCGTGTAAAATGCATCCCAAATCACGTAGCCGCCCACAAAGATGGCGCATTTGGCCGCCAGAGGGGCATTGGGCAGGGGGACAAAGCAGCATGCTCCCCCTATGATCAGGCCGATGGACCCGATCCAGATGTACTGGAGAAACTTGTTTCTCTTGTACCGGTGATGATCTGCGTCTATGATGGCTCCAATCAGCAAATCGTCTACAGCGTCCCATACCTGGACCACTACCAGCAGCAGAGAGTACCACAATTCCAGCCCCATGAACTGCGTCCAGAAGATGGCCATGGTGCCTTTGAGGGCAAAACTCATGTTGCACCCAAAGTCTCCCGCCGCATAGGCGATGTTGTCCAGCATGGTAAATTTTGGATACCCATTGGCGTCCAGAACCCGCTCTTTCTTCGCCATGTGTGCACTTCCTTCCCGGGGATGTCTCCCCCTGTGATAAAAGCATTGTATCATACTGTTTTCTGCGAGACATTACAGATTATCCAATTAACCTGCGTGATCTTTCAATTCTAACGGCGCTTTGTGCCCTAAATTAAATGCTTTCATTTTTCTAGCAAACTGTTCAAATAGTTGTCTTGCATCCGCAGGAATCTGACCGCAGCAAGGGACCAGGAGATGATCCTGAGACCGGCATCCTCCTAAGCCAGTGCCCCGCACGCCTTGCAATTTTGCACCAGGTCGGTGCAAAAAGATTGGATAGATGATTTCTCGGCATCTGGATCGCAGACACGATTTGCGCATCCTGCCCATACCGGTCCGAGCGATCAAAGAGGGCAACCCCTGCATCTCGCCTTGTGTTCTCCAAGGCCGTCCATCCATGCCTTTCCTGAATACTTTCCTACTCAAAATAGGTATTTGATGTCCTGCCTCTGGCGATGTATGATACCGCACAGCAAGGGAACAACATCAAACCCAGAACCCGTGGAATAGAAGAGTGGGAGGACCCGAACAACGTCAGTGGGGTCTCCACCATCCCCGCGCTCAGCGGCAGCAGAGGCGGATTTCTCCCGGGAGAGGAAAGGAAGCCAACAACCATGACCATCATCCAGAATGAGACTTTTGACCAGGAGCGTGCGCTGTATGGAAGCCATGCGCTCACCGCCATCCGCTGCTCCTTTGACGGCCCCGCAGATGGCGAGAGTGCATTCAAGGAGTGCTCGGATATTGTCGCCGAGGACTGCTTTTACAATCTCCGGTACCCCTTCTGGCATGTGCACGGCCTGAAGATTCACGGCGGTGAGATGACCTCTCTCTGCCGGGCCTCCTTGTGGTACTCGGACCACATCGACATCCAGGGGCTGAAAATGCACGGGATTAAGGCCCTCCGGGAGTGCTCCAATGTGACCATCCGGGACTGCGACATCATCTCTCCCGAATTCGGCTGGTCCACCCGGGGGATTACCATGGAGGATACCACTGCGGAGAGCGAGTACTTCATGATGCGCTCGGAGAACCTCTGCTTCCGTAACGTCAGCATGAAGGGAAAGTACTCCTTCCAGTACATCCGCAATGCGGTTTTCGTAAACTGCACTTTCGACACCAAAGACGCTTTTTGGCACGGTGAGAACGTTGTGGTCTGCAACAGCGTCATCCGGGGTGAGTATCTGGCCTGGTATTCCAATGGTCTGACCCTGGACCACTGCAAGATCATCGGCACCCAGCCGCTCTGCTACTGCAAGAACCTGACGCTCATTGACTGCGAGATGATCGACTGCGACTTGGCCTTCGAAAAATCCCAGGTGGAAGCCACTGTTACCACACCGGTGCTCAGCATCAAAAACCCCCTGAGCGGGTCCATCCTTGTCCCCTCCGTGGGGGAGATTATCCGGGATGACCCCAACTCCCGCGGCGTCATCGGCGTGTGCTCCGGCAACCGGTGCAGAGAGTGCGCCTGACCCTGAAAGACAAAAACGCCCCTCCCAATGGCCTGTCTGGCCATTGGGAAGGGCGTTTTCTGCTTTCGGTCTCTGCGTGGCTGCGAATACACAGACCGAGGGATCCCTGTGGTACAAGATGCCTGGTCCCGCCGGGTGCGAGCCCAATCGGGCAGCAACCTGCGGCCGGCATGTCCCGGGCGGATGCCGCAGAGCCTTCCTTTGTGTTTCTAAATCTATGCCTGTTCTGCATAGAGTCTTACTCAAAATAGGTATTTGATATTCAGATCCCGGCGGTGTATGATACGCGCAGCAAAGGGGGAACAACACCGAATCCCCCGAACCCCTGGAAAAGAACTATAGGAGGAGTACAAAATGTTGGATTTCCTGATCAACCTGCTCACCCCCATCTTTGAGGGCATGGGCGTCTCCGCGGTAGACGTGCAGCAGTACGTCTACAACCTCAGCGGGTACATCTATGCGATCCTCGGCACCCTAGTGGCGGCCATCGTCATCGCCATCGCCGTGCAGTTCGTCCTGAAGAAGGGCATCCGCCACATCGCAGCCGTGAGCTCCATCCTGGCATGGGTGCTCATCGTAGTGGTCATCGCAAACATGATCTGCTTTGGCCCCATGTACAACAACCTGGCACCCATCATCAACTACGAAGGCGCCGTCTCCCCCGAGACCGCTGCCAACTCTGAAGCGGTGATCGAGAAGGTAGGCGATGAGGGCATCACCCTGATGGAAAACAACGGCGTGCTGCCCCTCACCAACACCAGCAAGATCAACGTCTTCGGCTGGGCCTCCACCATTCCCATCTACGGCGGCACCGGATCCGGCTCCTCCAGCAACGAGGGCAACATCGACATCCTCACCTCTCTGAAAAACGCCGGCTTTGAGGTCAACCAGGAGATCATCGACATGTACACCGAGTACAGCCCCAGCCGCAACCTGGGCGGCAATGTGGTCTCTGTGGGCTATACAGACTGGTCCCTGCCCGAGCCTCCGGTAGACCACTACACCGATTCCCTGATGAACAACGCCAAGTCCTTCTCCGATGTGGCCGTCATCGTACTGGCCCGGTCCGGCGGTGAAGGACAGGACCTTCCATCTGATATGGGCGCTGTTATCAAGGGCACATACAACGATGTACAGCAGACCATCGCCAACGGCAACCCCAACTACAGCTACTACGCCTGCAGCTATAACAACAACTCCGATGCCTATGATGACTTCGAGGATGGCCAGAGCTACCTGGAGCTGTCCCGCACCGAGAAGGACATGATCGACCTCGTGGCCACAAACTTTGACAAGGTCATTGTAGTGGTAAACGCCAACAACCCCATGCAGTTGGGCTTTGTGAACGACTATGACTCCATCGGCGCCGTTCTGCTGGCGCCCGGCACTGGCCGCACCGCTATGAACGCCCTGGGCCGCATTCTGATGGGCACCGTGAATCCCTCCGGCCGCTCCATCGAGACCTACGTCTACGACCAGAAGGCAACCCCCGCATACAACAACTACGGCAACTTCCCCTTCGACAACGTGGCCGATCTCCAGGCCCAGTACACCGAGGCGGATGCTGGAGCCATTTTAGGTCTAACACAATAAAGTTCGGAATTCTCGCGGAATCGGGCACTTTTGCTCACTTTCTGCGGGTCTTTTATTTTCCCCCCCGGCCTGCTGCGGCCTACACCTCGCCGAAAGGACGGCATCTCGGCAAATGAATACAGCGAAGTAGAGCGTCTGCGATCGGCTCCAAATACAGGAGCGGACAGCAGGCGCTATTTTCATCTCATGAAGTCAGGGCGTGTATCTGCCTCCCACAGTGGGGGCTGGGTGCACGCCCTTTTTTCGTTTCCGCCCAAAACAACACAGACACAGGAGGTAAGAAAATGAGCAACGAGATTCAGGTCTTCACCAATGAGAAGTTCGGCAGCGTCCGGACCACTGTCATTGATGGCAAGCCGTGGTTCGTGGCCAGGGACGTTGCGGTGGCCCTGGGCTACACCAATCCGCGCAAGGCCATCGGAGACCACGTTGACCCCAGCGACAAGGGGGTAACGAAGTGTGACACCCTTGGCGGTGCCCAGAAGATGGTCGTCATCAACGAGAGCGGCCTCTACTCCCTCGTCCTCTCCAGCAAGCTCCCGGCGGCGAAGCAGTTCAAGCGCTGGATCACCTGCGATGTCATCCCCGCCATCCGGCAGCACGGTGCCTACATCTCGGACGAGGTCCTGCTGCGCATCCTGGCTGACCCCGCCCAGGCCCACATGCTGGTCATGGAGTACATCCAGGAGTTAGAGCAGCACGGGTATCTGGTACGCCGGCAGGGCCGCAAGCCGGACGGCAAGATGGGTGGTGTGGAGTACTGTGAGAATGTTGACAAGCCGCATGAGGCAAGGCTATCAGGCGCGGAACAGGCTTTTTGCCTTGGGGTTACGCCGTGCTTTTTGTTGCAAGGCACGGGTGATTTTCAGGAAAACTATTGCACCGTAATTCCAAATGTGCTATACTACCTCTAATTGGTCCGTAAAGCATGCAACACTCAAATGCCCGGCTGTACCACCTCAGCATTTTTGCTTCCGCGATACAGGCCTTCACTGTCAAAACCCGTTTCGTTTTGGAGATTTTGCAGGGATCATCCTTTTCCATCGGATTAATTTCATCGATATCCCCAATAGTTAGTTATGAACCCACGTCGAGCGCTGTTGGAATCATTTAGGAGGTGAGTGTTATGGCAAGAGCCGACTTGTTGTGCGATTTAGTGAAATATGGACTGACCAACGATTCCGGGAGTTTTAGAAAAGCGGCAGAAGCTTTGTGCGCGGAAGAACGGGCAAAGCAGCATGCCATTCTTGCATCGAGAATCGACGAATTGCTTAACGCCACACCCAAGCCTATTTCAAGAGAAAACAGGATACCGCCCACAATCGTCCGTAGTAATGCTTCCGAGTCTAATTTGTTTTCAGAGAAAACCCCTCATAAGAGGCTGAGCCATCTGGTTCTTCCAGAACATGTTCAGGCGGCATGCCAAGACTTGATCAATGAGCAGGTTCGTTCCGATTTACTGCAATCCTATGGAATAGAACCTCGGAACAGGTTGCTGCTCATCGGTCCTCCTGGAAACGGTAAGACCTCACTTGCTGAAGCTATCGCTGAGGCATTAATGATACCACTCCTAACTGTTAGGTACGAGAGCATCATCGGCTCCTATCTCGGTGAAACAGCATCAAGAGTCTCAAGGCTGTTTGACTATGCCAAAACAAGAGAGTGTGTTTTGTTTTTTGACGAATTCGAGACTTTAGGAAAAGAACGCGGAGATATCCATGAGACAGGTGAAATCAAGCGTGTAGTAAGTTCTCTGTTGATGCAGATCGACGCGCTTCCTAGTTATGTCATTATCATTGCCGCAACAAATCATGACACCCTGCTCGATAAGGCAGCATGGCGTAGATTTCAAATCCGTTTGGAACTGCCAAAGCCAACTTTGAGCAGCTTAGAAGAATATTATCGTTTCTTTGAGCGAGAAAGAGATTTTAAGTTTGGCATAAATCCCAGTATTCTTGCAAAGAAGACCTTGGGGATAAGCTATGCAGAAGCAGAGGAATTTGCTCTTTCAGTTTATAGACATTATATACTGAGCCTTCCGAACGGTAATGCGAAAGAAATTACAGAGAGAACCATCTGCAGCTGGCAATCCCAGGTGATTACAGCACACATCAGCAAAGAAGGGGTAGAAACATGCCAGACAGACCACTAATATTGTTTCCGTCCCCAGAGCGTGCGGATCGTGAGAAAAGAAAGCGCGTATTACCAAAGATAGAAACGCCTACTTTCGGGCAGCAATTCAATCGATTGCAGCCCTCTTTTAAAGCACTTACTAAAGCCTTCGAACAAAAGGCACTAACGATTCAACAATCTCCCACTGGGCTCGATCCTGAATTAGCACTGGTTTTTGAAATAATCGGGAGCGTTGATAATTTTTACAAATCTGTAGCAAAGACAGCTGGTCTTGAATGGATGTTTGAGAGCGAGTCCGAGCCCTTTAAGCCTGACGATGACTTTTATCAAATTGACAAAGACGGCAACAGAGTTGATAGTTCTCTAAATGGGAAGCTTTATTGTGTAATGTCGAATCAGCAGGCATTAAACCAGTTATTATCGCTGTGGCAAAGGCACCTCAATGGTGAAGCCGAAGTATTCAAGAGGGGCTTCGCAGGTCTCCGTGATGTTTTTACCCAAATTAAAACAATTCGAAAATGGAATGCAAGCGATAGAATTGCGGAAACACATGCGTTAGATTATTGGCGTGAAAATCTGCAACTCGATGGTGATTCAGCTGTTCCATTTGAGATTGAACTGTTCTACAGAAAGGACAAAGATAGAAGGAAGGCTGCTGCTAACGCAATTCGCCAAGAGGTTCAACATTTGGGAGGACATATTATCCAAGAATGTGTAATAAGTGAAATCTCTTATCACAGTGTGTTAGTTGAACTGCCCAGAAACTCCGTAGAGAATTTAGTGAATCGCTACGAAGATATTAAGCTGTCCCAGATCGATGATATAATGTTCTTTCGCCCCGTTTGTCAGTCTGCGTTTGTTCCCGCAACTGATACTGAAATAGTTACTTTTACCAAAGAAGCACCTTTGCCAACCGGTGATCCAGTGGTTGCCGTTTTTGATGGCATGCCAATACAAAACCACTGCCTCCTTCGTGGACGCGTTATCATTGATGATCCTGATGATTATGCCAGTGGATATGAGAGCAGAAATCGTGTTCACGGCACATCAATGGTTTCATTCGCTATTTATGGTGATTTGAGGAAAAATGAAGCCCCTATTAGTCACCCTGTATACGTACGCCCCATCTTGCGGCCAAAGGATATTGGTTTTGGGGAGGTTATGGAAGCTGTCCCGGATGACAGACTATTTGTCGATGTTCTTCATCGAGCTGTAAAGCGAATGATGGACGGCGATAGCGGGGAACCCGCAACGGCCCCAAATACCAGGATAATTAATTTATCCATAGGAGACCCTAAAAGTATTGGCGAAATTACGGAAACGGGTTGATCGACCTCGAATTCGTCAAGTCCCACAAAAGCGGGCTTGACGGGGGTGGGGCGCTGGGTGTATAATAACTTATACAAATGAGGTGATCTACATGGCTACTAACCAGCCTCGTCCCGACGAGCTCCCCATCGCTGACAGCCCGATAGAGGAGAACATCACCGAGATCGTGTCGGCCCTTAAGCGGCTGCCTGCAGCGGATATCGAGCGCGTGAAGGCCTCGGTGCTCAAGCTGGGGGAGGCCAGCTCCAACAGGATGGAGTGCTGCCCCGCGTGCGGCGCGAAGCGCATCGTGAGGAACGGTCACAAGCACGGCAAGCAGGCCTACCTGTGCAGAGACTGCGGGAAGTCGTTCGTCTCCACGACCAGCACCATCATGTTCAAGTCCCACCAGCCCACCAGCTCCTGGCTTGCGGTGCTCTCAGATACCCTGGACGGATGCTCCATAGCGCAGACTGCGGCGAAGATCGGCGTGGGGGTGCCGACCTCATTTTACATGCGGCACAAGGTGCTCCTTGCGATGCAGGCACTCCTCGAGTCTACCGCCATGCCTGACTCTGTGGCGCTCGCTCCCAGCGCTGTTTTCCTGGAGCAGGACCCCAGCGATCCCTCTGTCGAGGAGGAGTCCAACTGTTCTCCTGTTTTTGAGCATGCAAATGATGTATTTGAGCTTGACGAAACCTATACTCCTGACAGCTACAAGGGCGATCGGGCCATCGCCACTGTTACGGATCGCCCTGTCAGGAAACGTGGCGGCACCGCCCAGAAGCCCGGGCTCTCTAACGAGCAGATCTGCATCTGTACTTCCGTAGGGCGTAACGGCGTCACCTATGCCAGGTCTGTCAACCGGGCGAAGCCGACCAACGCCGAGCTGCAGGAAGCCCTCGCGGAGCACCTGCCTCCCGACAGTCTGGTCCTGACCGACGGAGCTTCTGGCTACGATGCCCTGTGCTCCCGCCGGCACTGCACCCAGAAGAATGTCAAGCTGGTGCCCCAGGAGGAGACCCGCCTCTTCAACCTGAACACCGTCAACAGCTTCCATAACGT
>CANRFN010000096.1 GCA_947629915.1 uncultured Oscillospiraceae bacterium
GGAGATACATCAGTTTTGGCTGGTCTAGTGAACTTTTTGAGCCAGGTCATATCCTCTATGCAGACGAGCCAGGTTCAGCAATTTTGCAACCGCTTCCCAACCACGCTCTGTCCTGGTTTTGTAATCCAGCATAAATCTTGGAAGGGACAGGTTTTCCCGGGTATCGTTTGCCAGATTGGGGTAACCAAGGGAAAGCAATCTTGAGTGGTCTGTTGGCTTTGCTTTTTGCAGCCGCTGGATGAGATCCGGTACTTCCGGGTAGCGTTCTAGAGCGTAGGTGATAACTGTGAAGGATGCTAGCAAATTGCTGTCCTTGTAGAAGGCAGATTCATCTCGCTCCAGGTGACGATATAGAGCAGCCATGGCGGCGAAGAGATCATAGCGATTGTCCCAGTAGGGACGCTTGCCAGGTTCCCTGATGCCGTGCGTGATTGCCTGTGTTGCTATGAGTACTGCCTCTTCAGGCATCTGGTCTGCGCTGGATTGGAATGCATTGGGAAGGCCGATTCTATTGAAAGGGCTGTTGTTGTCCATAAATCATCACATCCAAGTCTTGGTGGGGTGTGCAGGGGAACTGGTGCGAAGGGGGATCGGGCTTGTCACTTCTTGTGCTTATTCTTGCTGCCCTTCTTTTTCCCCTTGTTCTTCTCCTTGCTGTTTGCAGGGCCATTGTTGCCTGCCTGTTTGGCATCGGCGGCCTCGCCTGTCTCAGACGGCGTTTTGAGGCGGTATCCCGCGGCGGACAAGGTCGCCAGAACGGGCTTCGAGCCGTGGCGGAAGTTCTGCAGCTGCACCTGGTCCCCGCCGGGGATCTGAGAAAAGTATTCCTCCACATACAGGATGAACGTGGGGAGAGACCAGACCATCAGGTCCAGGTAGAAGTACACAGAGCCGCTGGCGGCGCCGATGACCTTGTACATGGCGGAGACGCCCAGTTCCTCCAGGTGGGCCAGCAGGCGCTCACAGAAGGCCCTCTCATCGTCCGGGATGATGGACTTGGGCCAGGCCAGAAAACAGGGGGCCACACCCAGGTTGATGAGATGGTCTGCGGTGTCTGTGCACCCGTCCCGATACTCCTCCTGAAGCGGATAGCAGGTGGTCTCCCCGGCGAGAATGTCTGAGCGAAGTGCAGCGCTCTCAGACGGGGTGCCGCTGTATGAGCGGTGCAGCTGTTCCTCCACATCCCCCCGGGAGAGATACGGGGAATAGCCCAGATTCTGGAGTGCCTGGGGCAGCTGCTCCAGGGGGATGGCATCGTCCGGTGCGTCATCCTCTATCTCTATGGAGATGGAATAGATGTCCATGAACCAGGTGAAAAAGCCGAGATAGTGGATGAGAATGTTGGTCAGAGCGATTTCAGTGGCGGCTTTCGCGTCCTCCTCCAGCCCCCGGAGGCCAGGTCCGTATACATCCATGAAAACGCCTTTGTGTTCCTCGGTGTCGATCATCGTCAGCCGCAGATCCCGGAGTGTGGGGTACTCGCCCAGCGCATCGCAGATCGCCTCCCAGGACAATTTCGACGTTTCGCAGGTGAGCTCTACTCTGTCCCGCAGGTCCTCCGGCATGTGCTCTGCCACATAGAGCATGGGGTAGAAGTCTATTGCGATGGGCGCGGGATGGAACACAATGGCGCACCGGGGAAACTTTCTGATCGGCGGGAACACTTTGACGTCCATGCCCACATGCGCCTTGAGGGGCAGCAAGGGGTCTGCCTGGCCATCGGAGGGCAGTTTGTGCTTGTACAGTTTGCCGAGAACCGATGCATTGGCCGCCCAACCCTTCTGTGTGCGGGTGTAGTAGCTCATGCGAAAAGAGGGAAGATCGAGTGCCTTCTGCGCATCGGCCGCCAAGAGATTGATCACTGGGCGGTACTTCGGGATGTTGTCTGCGGGTTCTGCACGCAGCAGATATTGGTTGTATTCCAGCACGAGAGGATAGCGCTCCAGGGCATAGCAAAAGATGACATAGTATCTCAGGACATCGCAGTCCTGGTGCACGGCATCTATGTCCATCTTTTTGAGAAAATCCAGCTGATCCAGCCCCGAGACCATCGCAACCCGCCTGTCCCAGTACGGCGGGTTGCTTTTCAGGCTCCGAAAGAAGATCCGCATGCCCTTATTCGCCTCAGAGAGGGCCAGAATACGAATTGCATCGTAGATCTTCTTTGTGTCCAGATCCTCATCGGACGGCAGGAACTGTTTGAGGCCTTCTAAAAAGTGACCGTCTGGATCTGGAAAGGATACGATGCTGTCCTCCAGGCTGTCTGGGCTGAGGGTGTTTTCATTGTCGTTGTCCATAGAATCACGCCCAAGTCGTAGGATCGGGGGGTGCGGGGGGAACTGGTGCGAGGGGGGAGAGAGTCCGTCACTTCTTGTGCTTCTTCCGGTTCTTGCTCTTCTTCTTGCTGGAGGGGTGCTTCTTACCGCTTCCCTTGGCCTTGGCGGCCTTTTCCTCCTCATAGTCGTCCTCATAGTCTGTCTCGGCGTAGGCCTCCAGACGTTCCCGGGTGGCGGGGCCGGGCCTGGAGCCGGCCCGGAAGCACTGCAGCAGCACCTGGTCTCCGCCGGGGACTTCCGCGAAGTAGGCCTCCACATCGTCTACGAAGGTGTTGAGGGACCAGACCATCAGGTCCAGATAGAAGTACCGGCTGCCGCTGGCGGTGCCCAGGACCTTGTACGCGGGGGAGTCCTCCCGCTCCTCCAGGTAGGAGAGCAGGCGGTTGCAGAAGGCCTGCTCATCGCCTGAGGTGATGGACTTGGGCCAGGCCAGGAAAGCGGGGACCACACCCAGAAGGGCGAGATGGTCTGCGGTATCGGTGCGCCCCTCCAGGTACTCCGTGTGGAGCTGGTAGCAGGAAGTCTCCCCGGTGAGAATGTCCATCCGCAGTGCGGTGTTCTCAGACGGGGTGCCGGTGTAGGTGCGGTGCAGTTTCTCCTCCAGGTCTGCCTGGGTGACGTTCAGAGAGTAGCCCAGATCCGTGAGCGCCTGGGGCAGCTGCATCAGGGAGACGGCATCTGCCGGCGCTGTCCCCTCCTCCGGGATGGTCACGCGCTTGACGTTGTAGCACCAAGTGTAGAAGCCCAGAAGCTGGCCCAGGATGGTGTCCAGATGGTTGGAGATTTCGGCGCCTTGCTCAGCATACAGTTCCTGCAGTTTCGAGCCATAGGCCGCAATGGAGACCCCGGTGTGATCCTCAGACTCCTGGAGGGCCAGCCGCATGTCCAGATATTCCGGGTGTTCTTTCAGCACATCGCGCCACTCTTTGGCGGCGGCTTTGGGGGATTCCATGGCGAACTGCACCTTGTCCTTCAGATCCTCCGGGAGGTGCTCTTTCACATATAGCATGGGGTAGAGATCTGCCGCAACGTCCAGGATGGAGACCCAGATGGAGAACTTGCCATTTCGCTTGGGTGGCGGGAAGACTGTGGCTTGGAAACCCAGATAGGCGGCAAAGGTGTAGGATGCGTTGATAATCGCAAGCTCTTTCGCCGATTTCCGCCACTGTTTGGTGATGTCCGTCAGCAGCGGGGCGAGGGACTCCCACCCCTGCTGTACGCGCTGGCTGTAGTCGGCGCGGTAGCGGGGGAGAGAGATGTTTTCTGCAACGAGATACAGAAGGTTCGGGATGTCTTCTATGAATTTCTCACTGATCTCGGTGGGCTCTGCTTTTACCAGATACCGGCAGTACTCCGGGATATTGGCATAGCTCTCGGCGGAGAAGCTCATGCAGATTAAGAGGGCGAGCAGGTCGGCGTCCTGGTGTACGGCCTCCTCGTCCATCATCAGGAGGACATCGAAGAGGGAGAGGGTACCGATTACTCGATCCCGGGTGCCCAGAGAGGACGGCGCATCGTCTTCTTCCGCATCTGCAGCGGCTTCGTTGTCGGACTCCATGATCTCCTGCACGGACAGCATGGTCAGGGTGCGGAGCATGTCGTACATCTCTTTGGAGTCGGCGCCGTCTTTCCCATCGGACTGGAACCGCTGAAGAGAGCCGAGGAGACTCCCGGACCGGGAGGTGAGAAGACTGCCTGGAACGCTAGAGAAAAGGGGATTTGCCATGGACATATGAATCACTTCCTTGGGAATGAATCGAAAACAGGTGGAGAGGCATGCTTGAGAGACAATGGGGCGCCATCACTTTTTGCGCTTCTTCTTGTTCTTCCCCTTCTTCTTGACGGGGCCCTGGGGTCCGGGGATGCGGGCCTTGTCCGGCGGGTCCTCCACTCCCTTGGCGTCATCAAAGCGCTGCAGGCGCTCCAAAGTGGCAGGGCCGGGCCTGGAGCCGTGGCGGAAGCCCTGCAGCAGCACCTGGTCTCCGCCGGGAACGGTTGCAAAGTATGCCTCCACGTCTTTGATGAAGTTGTCTATGGACCAGGACAGCAGGTCCAGGTAGAAGTACTGGCTGCCGCTGGCGGTGCCCAGGACCTGGTAGAGGGGAGATGCCTCGTGGGCCTCCAGGTAGTCCAGCAGGCGGTGGCAGAAGGCCTTTTCATCGTCTGGGATGATGGATTTGGGCCAGGCCAGGAAACAGGGGGTGACCCCCATGAAGATGAGATGGTCTGCCGCTTCCGTGCGCCCCGCCAGGTACTCAGCGTGGAGCTGATAGCAGGTGGTCTCGCCGGTGAGAATGTCTGTCCGGAGGGCGGTGCCGCCGGAAGAGGTGCCGGTGTAGGTGCGGTGCAAGATATGCTTCAGGTCTGCCAGGGTGATGTTCAGAGAATAGCCCAGATCCTGGAGCGCCTGGGGCAGCTGCATCAGGGAGACGGCATCAAGCGGCGGGGTTCCCTGGCGCAGTACCGAGATAGATTGGATGGCGAAGTGCCTGCCGTAGTAGCCCAGCAGATCCACGAGAGTAGCGCTAATGGCGGTCTTTACCCGGAGGAGGCCGTCTTGATCCAGCTTCTGCAGGTCCCGCCCGTAGACGGCAAGGGCAACGCCGTTGTGCCCCTCAGACTCCTTGAGGGCAAATCGGAGGTTCTGGTATAAGGGCTGCTCTGTCAGGAAGTCCCGAACATCTCTCACCTCCGGTTTCGGAGGCTCGCAGGAGATGTCTACGATGTCCCGCAGCTGTTCCGGCATATGCTCCACCACATACAGCATGGGATAGAGGTCTGTCTCTGGGACTGTGGCGATGAGCCGGATGGCGCATTTTCCGCCCTTTGTGGCCGGTGGTGTGACAGGCCCCATGACCCCCATGTAGGAGGAGAGACAAAACTGAATCTCTACGCAGAGGTCCTGTGTGTCCGCCTGCCTCGACTGACTGACCTTGGGCAGTATCTGGGCGAGGGCCTCCCAACCCTGCTGGATGCGGTCTTTGTAGTCTATGGTGAACCTGGCAAGGGAGAGGGATTCTCTGGTGAAGCGCATGATCTGCCGCCGGAGGTCCTGGAAGCTCTCGAAAAGGTTCGACTTGGCCTTGGCCTTGTCCAGCAGACGGTTGAAATACGGGATATAGGGGTAGTTCTCCGCAGAGAAGCTGAGATGGATGTAGAGGATGAGAAAGACTGGATCTTTGCTGGCGGCCTTCTCGTCCAGATCCATGGCGCTGTCGAAAAGGGCAAGGGCGGCGCAGACATCGATGCGATCTCCCAAATCGTATACGTTGGTTTTCTTAGTTGCGGCGGTGATGAGCTGTGCTGCCTGCGTCATCGCCATCGTGCGGTACGTCTCGTAAAGCTCCTTTGGGGCTACGCTGCCGCTGTTTTCTGCAAAAGGCGTCTGCAGAGGCAGGCCAGCCAGATGCCCGGTGGGGTTCGGCCGTGAGGTCAACCCGCCGATCGGGTCCAGGGCGGAGAGAGAAGGTTCTTTGGCCACGGAAATCGCTTCCTTTCAGCGGTATGGCGCACTGGAGAGCGCTTTTCCCTATGATACCAGAGAAAACCCTTTGAGACAATCGGTCCCGCTTAAAAATGTGCAAAATGTCAGGAAACGTGGAAGGAATGATTGGCCGGAGCGCGGTGACGCAAGGAGAATCAAAATGCAAAATTGTACGCGTGCGGTGGCTGAATGTCCTCCTGTTGTGGACAGCCCGGGCCGAAAGGGCGAAAAGCTGGACAATCGGGCAAGAAAGTTGTATCTTCTTCCAAATTCGTTGACAGCCCCCATCTCCTGTGCTACTATTTCGTTGAAAGATCTAAAAAAGCTGCCTCAAGAAGGCCGCATTTTGATGAGGAGGAATAGTCATATGGAGTATCCCCTGCCGGTTCCCGCGCCCCGCTCCCACACCTATGTGACCCGCAACATCCCCGAGGTCACGGTAGAACAGAGGGAACGGGCCCTGGCTGCCACCCACTACAACGAGTTCGCCTTCCCCGCGGGTATGCTCACCGTGGACATGCTCTCAGACTCCGGCACCACCGCCATGACCGATGTGCAGTGGGCCGCCATGTTCCTTGGCGATGAGTCCTACGGCCGCAACAAGGGCTACTATGTGCTGCTGGACGCCTTCCGGGACGTGTTCGAACGGGGCGGCGAGCGAAACTGGAAGCGGTCCATCGACCTCATCCGCACCAACTGCACCGACATAGACCGCATGATGGACGAGCTCTACCTCTGCGAGTACGAGGGCGGCCTCTTCAACGGCGGCGCGGCCCAGATGGAGCGGCCCAACACCTTCATCCTGCAGCAGGGCAGGGCGGCGGAGTCCGTCCTCTTCGAGATGGTGCGCAATATCATGTCCAAGCGCTATCCTGGCAAGGTGTTCACCATCCCCTCCAACGGCCACTTCGACACCACCGAGGGCAACATCAAGCAGATGGGCTCCATCCCCCGCAACCTCTACAATAAGGAACTGCTGTACGAGGTGCCGGAGGGCGGCAAGTACGAGAGGAACCCCTTCAAGGGGGACATGGATGTTCAGAAGTTGGAGCAGCTGATCCAGACCCTGGGCCCGGAGAACGTGCCGCTGATCTACACCACCATCACCAACAACACCGTGTGCGGCCAGGCGGTGTCCATGAAGTCCATCCGGGAGACGGCGGCCATCGCCCACAAGTACGACATCCCCTTCATGTTCGATGTGGCCCGCTGGGCGGAGAACTGCTACTTCATCAAGGAGAACGAGGCGGGCTACGGGGACAAGTCCATCGCCGAGATCGCCACCGAGATGTTCTCCTATTGTGATGGCTTCACCATGTCCGCCAAGAAGAACGGCCACGCCAACATGGGCGGCATGCTGGCCTTCCGGGACAGGGGCTGCTTCTGGCGGAAGTTCTCGGACTTCAACCCGGACGGCACGGTGAAGACCGATGTGGGGGTGCTGCTGAAGGTGAAGCAGATCTCCTGCTACGGCAACGACTCCTACGGCGGCATGTCCGGCCGGGATATCATGGCCCTGGCGGCCGGCCTCTACGAGGAGTGCAACTTCAACTACCAGAAGGCCCGGGTGGAGCAGTGCGAGTACCTGGCCCAGGGCTTCTACAAGGCCGGTGTGAAGGGCGTCATCCTGCCCGCCGGCGGCCACGGGGTCTACATCAATATGACCGACTTCTTTGACGGCAAACGGGGCCACGAGACCTTTGCCGGCCAGGGCTTCTCCGTGGAGCTCATCCGCCGCTACGGCATCCGGGTGTCTGAGCTGGGGGACTACTCCATGGAGTACGACCGCAAGACCCCTGAACAGCAGGCGGAGCTCTGCAACGTGGTGCGCTTCGCCGTGAACCGCAGCCAGCTAAGCCGGGAGCACCTGGACTACGTCATCGCCGCGGTGAAGGCGCTCTACGAGGACCGGGAGAGCATCCCGAACATGCGGATCGTGTGGGGCAGGGATCTGCCCA
Source organism: uncultured Oscillospiraceae bacterium (assembly GCA_947629915.1). GTDB lineage: Bacteria > Bacillota > Clostridia > Oscillospirales > Oscillospiraceae > Enterenecus. The sequence goes on from CANRFN010000096.1 coordinate 7,779, forward strand.
TGCGCCACTTCCACGCCTTCCTGGAGCCCTATCCCAACGAGGCACCGGCAGAGACAGTCTGACCGCATCCAACCGCGTGCTGCCGCCATTCCCATGGCGGCAGCACGCAGTTTCCCCCCCGAAGAAGACGAAACAGGGCGGCCCGGTGCGGGTTGAAGGTAAGCGGATGGACGAAAGCGGAGACTTCAACAACTTCCACATAGTTTTCCACAAACCCGTATACCGGGGGACAGACCGCCGTCCCGAGACGGCGAAAAAAGGCGAAGGAGCCTGAAAATGGGTCTGGATGAGGACTTTGTAGTACAAAACGGTGTGCTGGTGGAATATAAAGGCAGTGCACAGAACGTAGTGATCCCGGATGGGGTCACCGCCATCGGGGAGAGGCCTTTTTTCTGGCGCAGTCAGATACAAACGGTTTCCATACCGGATAGCGTGGTTTCCATCGGCTTTCAGGCGTTCATAGGGACGGCGCTGCGGCGGGTATACCTCCCGGACAGCGTACAGGAGATCGGGGACGGCGCTTTCAACCTCTGTACGGAACTGGAGGCGGTGCGCCTGCCGAAAGGGCTCACCCGCATTCCGGACTGGGCCTTCCAGATGTGCCGCTCCCTCACCAGCATTACCCTCCCGGACTCCGTGACGGAGATCGGCGCCCACGCCTTTGCCATGTGCCCCAAACTGCGGGAGATCTCCCTGTCTGCGGGGCTGAAGCAGCTGGGCGTGTCCGCCTTTATGGGCGCCGGCCTTAGGGAAGTGCACATCCCGGAGGGCGTGCAGGTGCTGCCGGAGAGCCTCTTCGAAAACTGCCCGAACCTGGAGTGGGTGGCGCTCCCGGAGCACCTGGAGGCCATTGAGAAGAAGGCATTTCACGGCTGTGCCGCCCTGGCGGAGATCCACCTGCCGGGTGAGCTTCGCCGGATCGGGGACCTGGCATTCTCCAACTGCAGCGAGATCGCCGCTCTGTACCTTCCAGACAGTGTCTCAGAGCTGGGGACAGGCGCCTTTCACCGGTGCCGCGATCTGAAGATTGTGCGCCTGCCGCCTGCACTTCAGAGGATTCCGGATGAGTGCTTCATGGACTGCGAGGCGCTGAAGAAGATCGCCATCCCGGAGCGCGTTACAGAGATCGGCGAGGTGGCCTTCTGCGGCTGCCGCAGTCTCCCCGAGGTTGCGCTGCCGGCCAAGCTCACAGCGCTGGGGGCGCGGGCCTTTGCGTTCTGTGAGGCCCTCACTGCCATCTCCATCCCCGCCGGGGTGGAGACCATCCGCTGGAACACCTTTGAGCGCTGCCTCGAACTGAAGCGCGTGGAGATCCCCGGCGCACAGCGGCTGGAGTCCGGCGCCTTTCTGAACTGCATCAAGCTGCGGGCGGTGGAGATGCCCGAAGCGGTGCAGGTGGAGGAGGACGCCTTCTTCGGCTCCCCCTGGGGTGGCACCCACCGCTATCCGTGAGAAAAGAATGCCCCGATGCCGGGTCCGGCATCGGGGCATTTTGAAGCTGCAGGGAGAATCAGCGCTTGCTGAACTGCGGGGCGCGGCGGGCGGCCTTCAAGCCGTACTTCTTGCGCTCCTTCATGCGCGGATCGCGGGTGAGGAAGCCGGCGGCCTTCAGGGGGCCGCGGAACTCGGGATCCATGCCCAGCAGAGCGCGGGCCACGCCGTGGCGCAGAGCGCCGGCCTGGCCGGACACGCCGCCGCCGGTGACAGTGGCCACGATGTCCACTTTGCCGGTGGTGTTGGTGGTGTTCAGCGGCTGACGGACCACCATCTTCAGGGTCTCCAGGCCGAAATAGTCGTCGATGTCACGGCCGTTGATGGTGATGCTGCCAGTGCCATTGGGAAACAGATGGACCCGGGCAACGGAGGATTTCCGGCGGCCGGTACCATACAGGTAAGGCTTTTTGCTCTTGTACATGATCGGTTACCTCCTTATTGCACGTTCCAGACTTCGGGCTTCTGGGCGGCGTGGGGATGCTCCTCGCCCCGGTAGACCTTCAGACGGGTGAGGGAGTCCTTGGTCACGATGTTGCGGGGCATCATGCCGCGGACAGCGAGACGGACAGCCAGCTCGGGCTTTTGCTGCATGAGAATGCGGTACTTGGTCTCCTTGAGACCGCCCACATACCCGGAGTGGGTGCGGTAATACTTCTGCTCGGGCTTCTTGCCGGTGAGGACAGCCTTCTCCGCGTTCACAACGATGACGTAGTCGCCGCAGTCCGCATGGGGGGTGTACTCAGGCTTATGCTTGCCGCGCAGCAGCACAGCGGCTGCAACGGCAGTCTTGCCCAGAGGCCGGCCGGCAGCATCGATGACGTACCATTTACGCTCGATGTTTGCCTTGTTTGCCATAAAGGTAGACATATCGGTTTCCTCCATTTGTATTGAAAAAATATGAATAAGCAAAGAAATGCCCGCCTCTCCGGCGGAACCTCGCGTATTATAAGACCGCCGCCGGGGGGCTGTCAACGGCAAAATGCAAAAACTTTTTGAAGGGGCCAAAATGCTCCTTTGATCTCTCTTAATCTCCGGATTCCTCTCAAAAGCTCATTTTGAATTTGCTTTTTTGCTCTGCGGATTTGCCCGGAATGTCCGCCAGCAGTGAAAGAAATGCCAGGTTTTGGCCGGATTTGTCCGCCCCCGGCCTACAGATTTCCAGACCATGGCATGGCGATGTGGAGGGACTGCCTTTTCCGCAGAACGCGCAGATGCTCCTCGTCTCTACCTCAAATGCATCCCAGACACCGCTCGGGCTGCCGGATCGGCGGCCCGCGGCGATGTCTGGGATGCGCTGCGTTGCCGGGCTCCGGGCCATGGACGAGGGAGGGGCGTGCATGGATCGGAGAGAACATCGGCAGGCGGAGGCCGCTGGTCCGGAGTGCGGGAACCGGTCGGGGGCTGTTTCTCTGTGGCGGACAGATGGAGTACTACCAGAGAAGTGCGTGTACCGATTACACGCCGCCAGATCAGGAGAAAACATAGTTCTTCGCCTTGCCAGACAGGGAGTAGGCGATAGATGGGAGAGCGTAGAGAGCGGCGGGTACCGATGCAAGGAGGCTGCGGGAGACGGGGGTGGAAGAGTATGGCGCTGGAAATGGGGTGGTAGAACAAGGGGCCCGAAACGGGTTGACGTAGCGTGGGGTGCTCCGGAACCCCCGGTTGCGTTGGGCTGCTGTTGCCATAAAGAGCACCGCAGGCAGCGGGATTTCCATTTCCGAGTGATTGCACCGCGTAAATCTCGCCGGACGGCTGAATTTTCTGGAAAAAAGAGGAATTCGAACAGGGGGAGATACCCGTGGCTGTACCCTGTCTGCCAGGAACAATTTCCGAGAATGATGGAGGAGAGCAGGGGAGATCGGCCGATTGCAGTGCGTTGTATTCCCTTGTCTGGGACGCAGGGGAGGCCTGCTTGATGCGGGAGACGGAAGCCGGCTGCTCTCCTTGTGAGGATAAATGGGGAGTGATGGAGCTACAACTTCAACAAGTTCCACAAAGTTTTCCACATGGGCCGCTGTTTTGTGGAAGTCTGCGGCGCCGGGAGACAGAACGGATGGTGGGGAAGGCGAGAACGGTCTACCTGGTAATAGATGGAATTTGGGGCGCTGGAAAGCGGCGATTTCGGTCCAAAAGCCGTAGTCTTACCGGGCGCAGGGAAGATAAGTTGGCGAGTGGAGGCGGTGAAACTTCAACAACTTCCACATAGTTTTCCACAATGGCGCATTCTGTGGAGGGATTGATGCCTGCTGCGGCGGGAGTCGGGAGAGGAGTGCCCGCAGTTCGTGCACAGTTCTGCAGATGGCCAGGTTTCTGTTCCCGTGGCCTGCAATGGAGAAAATGGTGAAAAGTCCGGACGGATCTGCCACAAACCGTACAATCGTGCAAGAAAACCGCGTTCAGAATCGCTATAGTGGAGACAGCAAAGCGGAGCGTGTACCTCATATTCCCAAAGGAGATGCTGCAGGATGAAATCAAGCGGTCTGTTGGAGCGGAAGACCTTTGCCTCCCGGGTCAAGAGCGAGAACGTCACGGCGCAGGAGCGGTGGCTGGGCTATCTCATCGGTCCCTGCGGAGCACTGCTGTTCAATGCGGTGCTGGCCACCTACCTGAATGTGTACTACACCGATGTGCTGGACCTCACCCATGTGTGGGGCGGAATCTTTCTCACGGTGCTCCCCATCGCCTCCAAGATCATCGATGCGATAACCAACGTATTGATGGGATATGTGATCGACAGGACCCACACCGCCCAGGGCAAGGCCAGACCGTGGCTGCTGCTCTCCGCGCCCCTGGTGGCCATCACCGGCGTTCTCCTGTTCACGGTGCCCCGGGCCGGTGAGGCTGTGCAGGTGATCTGGGTGATGCTGAGCTACAACCTCTTCTACTCCTTCGCCTTTACCATCTACAACATGTCCCACAACCTGATGGTGCCCCTGTCCACACGCAACACCACCCAGAGGGGCAAACTTTCCGTATTTAACCAGATTGCCACCATTATGATGTCCGGCATCCTGGTGGCGCTGGTGTTTCCCATGGTTGTGCTGCCCATGTTGGGCGTGAATCAGGGCAAATGGATCACAGTGATGTCCTCCCTTGCCATCCTCTCCTTCCCGCTGATCCTGCTGGAATACTTCTTCACGAAAGAGCGGGTGACGGAGGAGACCGCAGCGGCCGGCGGAGAGGAGAAGGACGCCCCCTTCCTGACCAAGGTGCGGCTGGCCTTCACAGACCGGTACATGCTCCTGATCTACGGCTATTTCCTGATCAGTACGATCGGCACGGTGATGAAAAACCTGGGCCTGGTGTACTACTGCAACTACGTGCTTGGCACCTACAATGACGGCATCACCCAGACCATGGTGTCCGTGATCGGCGGCATCCCCATGGGCATCGGCATCTTCGCCGTCTGGCCCCTGGCCAACAAGTTCGGAAAGCGAAACGTCACCCTGGCGGGCTTTGTGCTGTACGCCATCGGCGGCATCATCTGCTGGCTGAACCCCACCAGCATGGTACAGGTCCTCATCGGCCAGTTTATCAAGAATATCGGCGGCCTGCCCGGCTCCTATGTGTTCATGGCCCTCTTTGCAGACACCTTGGACCACCTGGAGTGGAAGTCCTCCCTCCGCTGCGACGGCACCGCCATGAGTGTGTACAACATCATCTCCGTGACGATGGTGGGCATCTGCACTGGCATCTTCAACCTGATGCTGGCCGGCGCAGGGTACATCGCCCCCTCCGTGGACGCCGCCGGCCAGACTGTGGCCGCGGTGCAGCCCCAGGGGGTGCTGGACACCATCACCTTTGCCTTTGTGGGCCTGGAGGTATTCACGGCGATCCTCCTTGTGATCGTGCTGAAGTTCCTCGATGTGGAGAAGGCGATCCCGCTGAAGCAGGCGGAGATCAAGGCCTTGCGGGAGGGCACTGCGGCGGAGCCAGTGGACGTTAAGCTCACTGAGAAGGAGAAGGCCGCCTGGGAGAAAGAGCGGAAAGATGCCGCGGCGTTCCGGGTCAGCATCCAGAGAGAACTGAAGCAATGAGATGGCATACGATTTTGGGAGATACAGCGATGAGAGCGATCAGACTGCGGACAGAGTACCTGGAGAACCCTATCGGCATCGACATCCCCCGGCCCCGCCTCTTCTGGAACTGCGAGGGCGGCACCACCCAGACCGCGTATCAGATCACGGCGGTCTCGGCTGGCGAGACCGTCTGGGACAGTGGAAAAGTGATCTCCTCCCAAATGGCGGGTATACCGTTCGGGGCTGCCCTCCGCTCAAGGATGCGGGTGGAGTGGACGGTTACCCTGTGGGATGAGAACGATATGCCAGGACCCGCCAGCACCGCGTTCTTTGAGATGGGCCTGCTGCGTCCCTCAGACTGGAGGGCCAAGTGGATCGCCGGCAGGTACAAGGTGAATCCTAAGACCCGCTATCCTGTGGGCTGTTTCCGCCGGGTGTTTCAGGCGAGGAAGGTGGCCTCAGCCCGGCTGTATGTCACGGCATGCGGCCTCTATGCGGGCTGCCTCAACGGACAGCGGATCGGCAGCTTTGTCATGGCCCCCGGCCACACGGACTACCGAAAGCGGGTGCAGTATCAAACCTATGACGTGACGGATCTCATCCGCGCCGGGGAGAACGAGATCACCTTTCAACTGGCGGACGGCTGGTATCGGGGCTCCTGCGGGGCCTGGGGTCTGGTGAACCAGTACGGCACGGAGACCAAACTGTTGGCGCAATTGGAGCTCACCGCCCCGGACGGCGCGGTGACCGAGGTCTGCACAGACGGCAGCTGGCAGTGGTCCGATGACGGCCCCATCCGCTTTGCAGACAACAAGGACGGGGAGATCGTGGACGCCCGGATGCACCCCGGTTATTATCGCAGGGCAAAGGAGACCAGCCACGGAGTGGTCCCCACCGCCTCCAACAATGTCCCCGTCACGGAGCACGAGAGGTTAAAGCCGGTGCTCATCGTCACGCCCTCCGGGAAGAAGGTGCTGGACTTCGGCCAGAACATCGCCGGGATAGTGGCCTTCCATCTCAATGCAAAGGAAGGGCAGACCGTAACGCTGCAGTGCGGCGAGCTGCTGGATGAGAGCGGGGAGCTCACACTGAAGAACATCCAGTGTGTGTCCAAACAGAAGGCCACGCCCCTCCAGCGGGTCCAATACACCTGCCGGGCGGGGGAGAACCGGTACAAGACCACCTTTGCCATCTTCGGCTTTCAGTATGTCCAGGTGGACACGGAGGTGCCCTTCCAGCCGGAGGACTTCACCGCCATCGCCGTCTACTCCGATCTGGAGGTCACAGCGCAGTTCAACAGCTCCAATCCGCTGTTGAACCGGTTTGTGGAGAATACCTTGTGGAGCGCCAAGAACAATTCCTGCGATGTCCCCACAGACTGCCCCACCCGGGAGCGCCACGGCTGGACGGGGGACTCCCAGCTGTTCTGCGTCACGGCAAACTACCTGATGCACTATATCCCCTTTGCCCGCAAGCACATCCGGGACCTCACAGACTGGCAGCGGAAGGACGGCGCATTCCCTCAGATCGCCCCGGCCGGCGGGGTGGACTTCTACATGGACACCATGAACGGCTCCGTGGGCTGGGCAGATGCCGGGGTGCTGATCCCGTACCGGCTCTGGAAGCAGTACGGAGACCGGCAGATCCTGGAGGACAACTACGATGCCATGGCCCGGTACGCCCGGTTTATGGCCAGACGCTGCGGCAGACTGGGGCTCATGGCAAAACCCCTGGGGCTGAAGGGACCGTATAAGAAGTACGCCGTGAATGCCGGCCAGTCCTACGGCGAGTGGGCAGAGCCGGCGGACATCCACCCCAATAAGTGGACAGACATGGTGGCGCCCCATCCCGAGGTGTCCACCGCCTACACCGCCTATGTGATGGCCGTGATGGCGGAGATCGCGGAGGAACTGGGCAAGACAGAGGATCTGCCCTTCTATCGGGAGTACCGGGACGGCTGCAAGGGGGCCTATCAGGAGCTGGTGACCACCCCAGACTACACCTTGGACACCGATCAGCAGGCCAGGCTGGTGCGGCCGCTGTATTTCCACCTGCTGAACGAGCAGCAGACGGAATACGCCAAAAAACGGCTCGTCGCCGCCATGGACCACTATGGCTGGCGGGTGGGTACCGGCTTCCTCTCCACGCCATTGATCCTCTACGTATTGGGGGACATGGACATCCAGTACGCATACCGGCTTCTGGAGAACGAGGAGATGCCGGGCTGGCTCTTCATGCCGAAAAACGGCGCCACCACCGTGTGGGAGTCCTGGGAGGGCACCAAAGCCCAGGGCGGCATCGCCTCCCTGGACCACTACTCCAAGGGCGCCTGCCTGGAGTGGGTGTTCTCCGTGATGTGCGGCATCCGGCCGGACGGGGAGAACCACTTCAAGATCGCACCCCGGCCCGGCGGCAGCTTCACCTTTGCCGATTTCACCTACCAGAGCATCTACGGGGCGGTGTCCGTCCGCTGGGAGAGGGCGGGGGACCGGTACCGCTACACCATCCGGGTGCCGGCCAACACCACGGCGGAGATCGACCTGCCCGGGCAGGCGCCCATCACAGTATCAACGGGAGAGTACACCTATGAGCACCAGCGTGCATGAGAAAATCGAGGCGATCCTCTCCAGGATGACCCTGGAGGACAAGATCGCGTACTGTACCGGGGCGAACTTCTGGGAGTCCAAGGCCATGCCCCAGTATGGCATCCCCGCCTTCCAGATGTCTGATGGCCCCCACGGCCTCCGGTATCAGGAGGCCACCGGGGACATGATCGGCATCAACAACTCCGTCCCGGCCACCTGCTTCCCCACAGCGGTTACTGCCGGGGCCACCTGGGACCCGGAGCTGTATGCCAAAGAGGGAGAGGCCATCGGGAGAGAGGCCTGCGCCGCCGGCGTGGCAGTGGCATTGGGCCCCGGCTGCAACATCAAGCGGAATCCCCTCTGCGGGCGGAACTTCGAGTACCTCTCCGAGGACCCCTGCGTGGCGGGAGAGATGGCGGCCGCCTTTATTCGGGGACAGCAGAGCACCGGGACCGCCTCCTCCCTGAAGCACTTCGCCATGAATAACCAGGAGCACAAGCGGCAGATGGGAGACAGCCAGGCGGACCCCAGGACCATCCGGGAGATCTATCTGGCTGGCTTCGAGACTGCGGTGAAAAAGGGAAGGCCCCGCACTGTGATGTGCTCGTACAACAAGATCAACGGCATCCACGCCAGCGACAACCGCTGGCTCCTCCGGGATGTGCTCCGGGAGGAGTGGGGCTTTGACGGCATGGTGGTGACGGACTGGGGCGCCCTCAACGACCGCATCTCCGGCTTCCGGGCCGGCTGCGACCTCAACATGCCCGGCGGAGCCAGATTCATGGAGAAAGCTGCCCTGAAGGCCGTGAAAGACGGCACCCTGTCTGAAGCGGATATCGATGCCTCTGTCCGGCGGATCCTCACCGTGGCCTTTGCCGGCCAGCGGGAGAAGCGGCCTTTCGATGCTGAGGCCCACCACGCCCTGGCCCTGGACATCGCCCGGGAGGGGGCAGTGCTGCTGAAAAATGAGGAGAACCTGCTGCCGGTGCAGCCGGAGGACATGGCGCTCATCGGGTACATGGCCAAGGAGTACCGCTATCAGGGGGCGGGCTCCAGCCACATCAACCCCACGAAACTGGTGAGCCTCACAGATGCCCTGCCGGATGTGCCGTACTGTCCCTGCTGCGACAAGGACGGCGCTGTTACCGATGCATCCCTCCAGGAAGCGGCAGCTATGGCTGCCAAGGCGAAAGTGGCTGTGGTGGTGGCAGGCCTACCGGACCGGTATGAGTCTGAGGGACTGGACCGGGAGGACATGGCCATGCCGGAGGGCCACAGATTGCAGCGGTGGCGGCGGCCAATCCCAACACCGTGGTGGTACTGCTGGCCGGCAGCCCGGTGGAGCTCCCCTGGCTGGACCAGGTGAAGGCCGTGCTGTATATGGGCCTCTCCGGCCAGGCAGGCGGCCAGGCGGCAGCGGATCTGCTCACCGGGAAAGTCTGTCCCTCCGGCAAGCTCACCGAGAGCTGGCCCATGACCTATGAAGACGTGCCCTCCAAGGATACCTTTGGCAGGTACCACCCGGAGTACCGGGAGGGCATCTACGTGGGCTACCGCTACTACGACAAGGCCCAGCTGCCGGTGCGCTTCCCCTTCGGATACGGCCTCAGCTACACCCGGTTCCAGTACCGGGACCTTCGGATCCAGGACCGTGAGGTCTCTGCGGTGATCGAGAACGTTGGCACAGTCCCCGGCGCGGAGGTGGTGCAACTCTACGTGGCGCCTCCCCAGGACGGGATCCACCGGCCCATCCGGGAGCTGAAGCGGTTTGCCCGGGTATTTCTGCAGCCTGGGGAGTGCAGGACCGTGTCCTTCTCCCTGGACGAGCGCTGTTTTGCCGTCTGGGACAACGGCTGGAAGGTCCCCGCCGGCACCTATGGTATAGAGCTCGCCGCCTCCAGCCGGGATATCCTGCTGCGGGGCGCGATGGAGGTATCCGGGGTGTCTGTCCCGGCACCCGCCTGGCAGGCCGGCAGCTGGTATGAGAGTCCTGCGGGCGCCCCGCCCCGGGCGGACTGGGAGAAGGCCATGGGCTATGCGGTGCCTGTCCAGCCGGAGCCGAAGAAGGGCAGCTACACCATGGACAACACCAGCCTGGAGATGAAGGACAGTTCGCTCATCATGAAGATCATGTACTCCGTGACGGAGAACATCATCGCCAAGAGCTTCGGCGGGAAGAAGGACCTCTCCGATCCCGCGTACCGGATGATGCTGATCTGCTCCACAGACTGCCCCATGCGGGCGGTGGTGATCAACGCCAACGGCGCCATGAGCGATGGCGTGGCCAAGGGCCTTATCGACATGGCCAACGGACATCCTCTCCGGGGGCTGGGAAAGATGATCCGGGGCTGACTGCACATCGTCCGTACAGCTACAAACAGATGGGCCCAGTCCCGGAGCCAGCGCAGTGAATGCGCCGATCCTGGTGGGCTGGCAGGCCTCCCCGGTATGGTGGCGGTTCTGCTGATCGTCTCCGCACTGGCGTTCCTGCACCAGCGCTATCAAGAGATGGCAGGGCTTCAACGGGGGCTGCCCGACCTCCGCCGGGCTTACCATTCTGCAGGGAGTGGCGCTCGGGGAGGGGGAGATCGCCTTGGGGGCTGTGAACCGGATCGGCATCGCACTCTTTGCCGGTGGGTTTGCTTTGCTCCGGTGGACCGGAGATCCCCGGCAGACAAGAACAAGACAATAGACCCGGACCGTTGGCGCAGCGATGCCAACGGTCCGGGTCTTCTCATGTCCGGATCAGATGGAATGGGGGAAAGCTGCCTTCCGGGACCTCACAGGCCCATCTGGCTCTGGCCTGGGCCTCCGCCTGGGCGATGCGGAGCAACCGCTGGCCCGCATAGGCGAAGAGAGCGCGGAGGGAGGAACAGCAGTAGTTGTGGGGGCCGTTGCCCAGGCATCGTCAATCGCCATGCCGTTGGCCTGGATGGAGAAGGCGATCTGAGCGGCTGGTGGTCTCAGGGACCTGCCAGGGTGGGCTCGCCAGCCCACGGTACCTCGCGGACCTGCCATGGCATAGCCGTCCTGGATCAGAGTGCGGACGGTGTCCTGGGTCGTCATGCCCACGCTGGGATGGGCGCGGTTGCTGGCCTCGTCCTCGTTAGAAGCAGTATTTCCACCGGAGGCCGCAGAAGCTGACGTGGCCCATATCAGGTTCCTCCGTCCCAGTAGGTTAAGAGGTTGGCTGGGGAACGACTTGCTGGTGTCTCCGATAGTCCCCTGGAGATTCCCCGGTCATCGCCTTGAACGCCCGGGAGAAATGGCTTTGGGAGGAGAACCCCAGGTAGCTGCTGATGGTGAGCAGGCTCTTGTCCGTGTGTTGGAGCAGATGCCTTGCCTCGTTGATCTTCACCTGCCGGATGAAGGCGGTGAGGTCCATGCCCTGCTCTTTCTTGAACTTGGTGGAGAGATGGCCCCGGCTGAGAAAGAGCGCTCGGGCCAGATCCTCTGTGTGAATGGGCTCAGACAGGTGACGCCGCACATAGGCGGCAACCCGTCGGGCCAGCGCGGACTGGGCGCCGCAGTCCAGGATCCGGGCGACCTGCTCGGTGAAGGCGTGCACCATGTGGTACTGAAGATTCCCAATCTCCTCCATGGAGGACAGCCGATCACACTTGCGGATATAGGAGTCGCTGAGGCGCATGGCATCCTCCAGATCCATCCCACCCTGAATGGCGGCGCGGGACACCAGGGTCACGGTGGCGGTGAAGATGTTCTTGTCCTGCTGCAGGGCGTTGGAAGAGGTCTGTCCCGCCCGGACGGCGGACATGTTGGCAGCCCACTCCTCCAGCTTTTCAACGTCACCGGACTGGACGATGGCCAGCAGTTCCTGCTCGACCTGGTGGGCGCGGTATACATCGTTGGGCTTGCTCTCGTTGATGGCCTCAAAGTTGCTCTGTACCTGCTCGGCGGTGATCTGGGTGCTGAGGGTAGTTTGCAGCAGGTCCGTCACCCGCAGATCCCGTAGCTGCAGCTTCTCTCCACAGAGCACATGGTTCACCATGCACAGGATCTCCAGCATGAAGTCCAGGGGCAGAGGAAGAATGGCCCCCACTGCGGCGATGAACTGGGGGACCTCCTGCCGGGGAATGTCCAGGTCGAAGGCGAGGCGCTGCAGCTCCTGGGGGGTGCGGAGAGACTGCCGGGAGGGGCCGATGACGATGCTCGTCCTGCCGTGCCGGACGAGGCCGTAGAAGTCGAAGTCCTCGGTGATGAGGTAGCCCACCTTGTCTGGAGAGGCCAGAATCCGCTTTTCATAGGGGCGGATCGGGTCTGCCGGCAGGGGAAACACGCTCTGGAAAAAGACTTGCACGCCGCCATCGTAGATGCGTACTGGCACACTGGAGAGCCGGTTGATGGCGGAGCAGATATAGCGGAGATCAATGGATTCCATAGTACTCCCCTCCTGGCAAAAGAGAAGAATTGCGGTGCTGTGCCTCTGTTTTTTCGCGTTCAGGACGGTTCCTCCGTGCTGGACGGTCACTTGTCTGCCCCTGCGCCGAGACGGTTGATGTATTGCACCGGCGTGCAGCCGTAGTAGGCGGTAAAGGCCCGATAGAAGCTGGATACGGTGGAGTACCCAACCGCATCCGCGATGGCCTGGACGGAGAACTCCCGCTGCCAGAGAAGAGACGCGGCCTTCTCCATCTTCAGCTGGGTGATGATCTGGGCGAAGTTCTTCCCGGTGCTGTTGAGGACGATGCGGCTGATCTGCCGCTGGCTGTAGCTGAAGCGGTCTGCCACCTCCTGGATGGAGGTGTGGGCGTAGTGCAGCTGGATATAGGTGAAGATGGCGGAAAACTCGTGCTTCCAGAAGAAGTTCTCGGTCCGGGGCAGCCGGGCAGATCCCTCGTGACGGCGGAGAATGGTGAGAAAGAAGGCACTCATGAGGACGTTCAGCATCTGGGCGCTGTACGCCTCGGCCTGCTGGTGCTCCTGATAGATGGTGCGCATGATGCGGCGCACATCCGGGTCCTCACCGGTGTCAAACTGGACGTAGGAGGTGGATTGGGCGCTGTCCAGGGCCCTGCGGAAGAAGGCGGACATCAGGTTCTCCGGCGGCATCTGGTTCCAGAACACCTGCTCAAAGGTGCTGGCCCGGACCATGCAGTACAGCAGGCAGCAGTCGTCGGCAAAACAGGGGCTGGCGTGGAGCGTCTCCGGGGCCACGATGAGCACCGTGCCCGGCCGGACCGTAACCACCTCGTCTGGGAAGTACACTGGGCAGTCCCCGGAGAAGGCGTAGTAGATCTCGAAGTACTGGTTTGTGTGCCAGTGGGAGGGCATGTAGCGGAACATGCGGAAGACGGAGATGTCGTGGCCCTCGGCGATGTAGCGGGTCTCCTTCTGTTCTGTGTAGCCAGAGGCCAACTGCTGCAGTGCCTGGGAATCTCCTGGATGTTCTAAGAGACGCCGTCCCAACTGCGCGATATCTGTTGTTGCTGCGAAGGAGGGGAGGTCTTTTGCTGCGAGATGATAGCTGCTGCCAAAGGTATCTGCCATCCATGTGATGTAGTCCATCAGCTCCTGCGCGTTGAGAACCTTGCCTTTGATGTCCGGACGCTGCTCCAGGATAGATTTCAGTGCCGCCTCCAGCGGCGTCATCGGCAGGTGTTCCAGATCTTCTAACTGCGCCATCGTGACTCCCCCCATGTCTGGAAATGCGAATTCCATGTCCTCCATTGTAGATGACAATTTGTGGTTTTGCAAGTACAATGTGGGGTAGAAACGCAGGATCCTTGGCGATTCTGCAGCGGCTTTTGAGAACAGACAGGAGGAATGGAACGTATGCAGACGAAGAAAAAGGGATTGGCCCGGATCTTCAGCGCCCCGGCACTGGATTCCCGGATTCACTCCGCAAACACCCAGAAGAGCGAGATGTGGCTGGGCTACTTCACCGGACCGTGCCTGGTGTACATGGTCTATTACGCGGTGGCCGGCACCTACCTCACCCAGTTCTACACCGATGTGCTGGGCTTCACCGGTATCTTCCTGACCATGATGCCGGTATTTTCCAAGATTTTTGACGCTGTAACTAACATAATTATGGGCCGCATCATAGATGCGACTCGCACGAAACAGGGCAAGGCCCGGCCGTGGATCGCCATCTCCGGTGTGCTGATGGCGGTCACCGGCATCCTGCTCTATCTCATCCCCACGGCAAGCTACGCCGTGCAGATCGTGTGGATCGTGGTGAGCTACAACTGTTATCCGACTGATTAAACCGGCCTGATTTGCCGGTTTTAGCACCGAATTGGGGTCGGACATTGGTAATGAGCCC
>CANRFN010000097.1 GCA_947629915.1 uncultured Oscillospiraceae bacterium
GCCATCTGGCTGATGGGCATGGGGGTGCGCACGCCGGCCACCACGTCCTCGCCCTGGGCGTTGGTCAAAAACTCACCGAACAGCTTCTTCTCGCCGGTGGCGGGGTTGCGGGTGAAGGCCACGCCGGTGCCGCAGTCGTCGCCCATGTTGCCGAAGGCCATGGACTGCACGTTGACGGCGGTGCCCCAGGAGTAGGGGATGTCGTTGTCCCGGCGGTACACGTTGGCGCGGGGGTTGTCCCAGGAGCGGAACACGGCCTTGATGGCGCCCATGAGCTGCTCTCTGGGGTCGGAGGGGAAGTCCTTGCCGATCTTGGCGCGGTACTCGGCCTTGAACTGCATGGCCAGTTCTTTCAGATCGTCTGCGGTGAGCTCTACGTCCTGGGTCACGCCCCGGGCTTCCTTCATCTTGTCGATGAGCTGCTCAAAGTACTTCTTGCCCACTTCCATGACCACATCGGAGTACATCTGGATGAAGCGGCGATAGCAGTCCCAGGCCCAGCGGGGGTTGCCGGACTTCTGGGCCAGAACCTCCACCACGTCCTCATTGAGGCCCAGGTTGAGGATGGTGTCCATCATGCCGGGCATGGAGGCACGGGCGCCGGAACGGACGGAGACCAGCAGGGGATTCTCCAGATCGCCAAACTTCTTGCCGGTGAGGTGCTCCATACGGGTGAGCTTATCCAGAATCTCCTCCTGAATCTCAGGGGCGATGTTCCGGCCGTCCTCATAGTAGCGGGTGCAGGCCTCGGTGGTGATGGTAAAGCCCTGGGGGACCGGAAGACCGATGTTGGTCATCTCGGCCAGGTTTGCGCCCTTTCCGCCGAGGAGCTCGCGCATGTTCGCGTTGCCCTCAGAGAAAAGGTAGACATACTTGTGAGACATTTTAATCTACCTCCAAATACTGACTTCGTGATAGGGAAAAACTGCTCGGACACAGCACTGCTATTTTAGCAGATGCGGACGGATTGTCAAGGATATTTGTGTTTTCTTGCAATGAATTTGTGGAGTTTCCCAGCGTTTCTGGAAGTATGGGAAAGGCTGCCATTTCCATAAGGCGATTTGGCATGGAAAAACTGGCATACCAGCAGAAAAATGCCGGTTCGGCGGGCAAAAGTCGGTCTCTTTTGACGCTTGCAAGGGCTGGGGAATCGTGATACTGTTTGGTCTGCTGGGCCTCTGCAACGGGGTGGAGACCAATGCAAGCAGAATCAAAGGGGAGATCGCATTGGCAATCCACGAGGAGTGCGGCGTATTTGGCATCTACGACCGCCAGGGGGGCTGTGCCCAAAGTACCTATTACGGGCTGTACGCCCTGCAGCACAGAGGACAGGAGGCCTGCGGCATCGCATCGGTGAACGGACTGGATATGCGCTGCCGCAAAGACGTGGGCCTGGTGGGAGATGTGTTCTCCCGGCAGGACCTGGAGAAGCTGAACGGCACCATGGCGGTGGGCCATGTGCGGTACAGCACCACCGGCGGCTCCCTCCGGGAAAACGCCCAGCCCCTGACGCTGAACTACGTGAAGGGCTCCTTTGCCGTGGCCCACAACGGCAATCTGGTGAATGTGGATCTATTGCGGCGGCACTACGAGTACCGGGGCGCCATCTTCCACACCACCACGGACTCCGAGATCATCGCCTACATCATCGCCCAGGAGCGGCTGCTGGCCCCGTCCATCGAGCGGGCCGTGGCCAACGCCGTGCGGCAGCTGCGGGGTGCGTACTCCCTGGTGGTGATGTCCACCCGGAAGCTCATCGCCGCCCGGGATCCCTGGGGATTCCGGCCCCTCTGCATCGGGAGGCGGGGAGATGCCTGGATCTTTGCCAGTGAGACCTGCGCCCTGGACAGCGTGGGGGCCACCTTTGTGCGGGACGTGGAGCCCGGCGAGGTGGTGTACGTGGACCTCAACGGCGAGCTGAAGTCCATCAAAGAGGCTGTGGGCAAGGAGAACACCGGCCTCTGTGTCTTTGAGTTTCTCTACTTTGCCCGGCCGGACAGCGTCATCGATGGCCAGGCGGTGCACGCGGCCCGGATTCTGGCCGGCAGATACCTCGCAAAAGAGCACCCCATCGATGCGGACGTGGTGATCGGCGTGCCGGACTCCGGCATCCACGCGGCAAAGGGCTACGCGCTGGAATCCGGCATTCCGTACAACGATGGCCTTGTGAAAAACCGCTATATCGGCCGGACCTTCATCCAGCCGGGGCAGGAGAACCGGGAGAACGCGGTGCGCCTGAAGCTGAATGCCCTCCGGTCTACCGTGGCGGGAAAGCGTGTTGTGGTGATCGATGACTCCATCGTCCGGGGCACCACCTCCAGCCAGCTGGTGAAGCTGATCCGGGACGCCGGGGCCACGGAAGTACACATGCTGTCCTCCGCCCCCATGTTTGTGGCGCCCTGCTATTTCGGCACCGATATCCCGTCCAAAGCGGAACTTTTTGCCTGCAATCACTCCCTGGAGGAGATGCGGCAGCTCATCGGGGCGGACAGCTTGGGCTTTCTCTCCGTGGAGAGCCTTCACAAAATCGCACCGGACTGCACCTGCGGCTTCTGCGATGGCTGCTTCACCGAGCGGTACCCCATCGCAGTGGAGGACGGGACGGAGGATCCGGTGTGAATGGGCGCAGATCTGTGCATGGATCTGTAGCAATTTCACAAATTCCCGGTTTGAGGCATGGTGAAACCTGTATTTTGCTCTGAAATTCGACATCCGTGCAAAAAATCGTTGACAAACCGGGGCTTCGTGCATATACTAGCGGCGAACGGGAGAACAAGGGCGTTCTGATCCGAAAGGGGTCGGGACGTCCTTTTTGTTACCTGTGACGAAAAAAACGATTGTCCATAGGCCGGCGGAGCCGGCACAAGAAAGGGGATATCAACTATGGGTTACTCCAAGGAAGACATCATTCGTAAGGTGAAGGAAGAGGATGTCAAGTTCATCCGCATGCAGTTCACCGACATCTTCGGTCAGCTGAAGAACGTGGCCATCACCGCCTCCCAGATCGAAAAGGCTGTCAACAACGAGATCATGCTGGACGGCTCCTCCATCGAGGGCTTCGTCCGCATCAACGAGTCCGATCAGTACCTGTATCCGGACCTGGACAGCTTTGTGATCTTCCCCTGGCGCCCGCAGCAGGGTAAGGTTGCCCGTCTCATCTGCGATGTCCACAATCCGGACGGCTCGCCCTTCGTTGGCGATCCCCGCGGCGTGCTGAAGCGGGTGCTGCAGAAGGCAAAGGACATGGGCTATGACTCCTTCAACGTAGGCCCCGAGCTGGAGTTCTTCCTGTTCCAGACCGATGAGGAGGGCAAGCCCACCACCAAGACCAACGATGAGGCCGGCTACTTCGACCTCGGCCCTCTGGACCACGGCGAGTCCACCCGCCGGGAGATCTGCCTGGATCTGGAGTCCATGGGCTTCGAGATCGAGGCCTCCCACCACGAGGTGGCCCAGGGCCAGCACGAGATCGACTTCAAGTACGCCCCCGCTCTGGAGTGCGCCGATAAGATCATGACCTTCAAGCTGGCCGTCAAGATCATCGCCCAGAAGAATGGCCTCCACGCCACCTTCATGCCGAAGCCCATCTTCGGCATCAACGGCTCCGGCATGCACACCAACATGTCCCTGTTCCGGGACGGCAAGAACGTGTTCTTCGATCCCGATGGAGACAAGCAGCTGTCCAAGGAGTGCATGAGCTTCATCGCCGGCATCCTCTACCACATGAAGGGCATGACCGCCATCACCAACCCCCTGGTGAACAGCTACAAGCGCCTGGTGCCCGGCTATGAGGCCCCCTGCTACATGGCATGGTCCGCCTCCAACCGCTCCGCTCTGATCCGGATCCCCGCCGCCCGCGGCCAGTCCACCCGTGTGGAGCTCCGCTGCCCGGATCCCTCCTGCAACCCGTACCTGTCCCTGGCCGTGTGCCTGGCCGCCGGTCTGGACGGCATCGAGAAGGGCATGACCCCGCCGCTGGAGATCACGGACAACATCTTCGCCATGACCCCGGCTACCCGCCGCCGCCGCGGCATCGATGCCCTCCCCGGCTCCCTGGAGGAGGCCATCGGCTGCATGAAGCGGGATAAGCTGATCATGGATACCCTCGGTGAGCACGTCACCGGACAATATATCGCCGGCAAAGAGGCCGAGTGGGATGAGTACCGCACCCGCGTCTCCAGCTGGGAGCGCGACAAGTATATCGTCGTCTACTGAGCCGCAGTTCTCTCCCACATATCCTAGCAACGGGGTGAGTCGTTATGCGGAAAGTGATACTGGCCTTTGAGAGTGCGTCTGTCTCTACCAGACTGAAAGATGTTCTGGAGAGCGAAGGTGCCTTCAGCTGCCTGGTCTGCCATTCGGCGGCCGAGGTGAAGCGAACGGTGCTGAAATTGCGCATCAGCAGCATTGTCTGTGGGTTCAAACTGGTGGATCAGACCTGTGAGGACCTGTATCACGACCTGCCGGACTACTGTGCGATGTTGATGGTGTCCAAACAGTCCAATCTGGACATGTGCGAGACGCCGGGAATCTTCCAGCTCCCCACCCCCGTCCATAAGGGCGAGTTCATCGCCTCGGTGCGGATGCTCACCCAGTTCCAGGAGCAAAACCCGAAAGGGAGGCGTCCCACCCGCCGGAGCGAGGAGGAGCAGCATCTCATCGATGCCGCCAAAGCCCTGCTCATGGAAGACGGCCGCATGACCGAAGAGGAGGCACACCGGTACCTCCAGAAGCGGAGCATGGACAACGGGGCCAAACTGGTGGACACCGCACGGGAGATCCTGTCCGGAAGCTGAATACCAGCGCACGAGGCGCCGTCTGTCCGCGAGAGCGGACAGACGGCGCCTGTCCTTGTCTCCAAAATGCATGAAAAGACGATCCCACTGCAAAATAGGTGGTGCAGAAAGCGAAAAAGAGTGGAATTCTGTGCCATGCTGTGGTATCCTCTGAAAAGAAGACAGGGCGGCGGATGGACAGGCTGCCCATGATCAGAGAGAGGGAATTGCAATTGAACTACCGGATCTTGTGTCTCATCCTCATGGGGATCTCCTTCGGGTACAGCCTGATCCTGTGGATTGCCAAGCGCCGCAGTGCAGATAACCCCATCCTAGCCAATGTGCAGGACGTGTACGATCAGGAGACATACCAGAAGTGGCGCTCCTACCAGCGGGAGAACCAGAACCTCAGCGGGATCAGCACGCTGGTTACCACCGCGCTCTACATGGTGCTCCTGGGCAGCGGGGTGCTGGCTCGTCTGGCTACCTCAGACAACCCCTGGGTTGCCATGCTGCAGGTGCTGGTCCCCATGTTCACCCTGGACGCCCTGGTGGGCGCCGCCTTCGGATATTACAGCACCTTCCGCATTGAGGAGAAGTACGGCTTCAACCGCAGCACCGTGGGCACCTTTGTGGTGGACCAGATCAAGGAGTGGCTGGTGAGCATGGCGGTGATGGCCGCCCTCATGAGTCTTTTCATCCTGATCTATGAGAACCTGGGGGACTGGATCCTGGTGCTCTTCACTGCCATCCTGATTGCAGTGCTCTTTCTGGTGCTGCTCCTCTATCCCTGGCTCTCCAAGCTCTTCAACAAGTTCACGCCTCTGGAGGACGGGGAACTGCGCCAGAGATTACTGGCTCTCTTGGAGCGAAACGGCTACACGGTGCGGGAGATCCAGGTGATGGACGCCTCCCGGAGGACCACCCGGTCCAATGCGTACTTCACCGGGGCCGGGAAGACCAAGACCATCGTCCTCTACGACACCATCCGCACCACCATGACGGACGATGAGATCGTGGCAGTCTTCGCCCACGAGATGGGCCACGGCCTTCACAGAGATACCGTGAAGAATGGGGCCCTCAGCATACTCCAGCTGGTGGTATTGGTGCTGCTGGCCTGGCTCACGGTGCGCACCGAGGCCATCTACCCGGACTTCGGTTTTGCCGCTCGCAACTACGGACTGGCCCTGCTGCTGGTGTCCATGGCAGAGCTGCCCCTCATCGAGCCCTTCTTCTCCGCGGTGATGTCCTGGGTGTCCCGCCGGGCGGAGTACCGGGCAGACGCCCAGGCGGTGGCGGAGGGCTGCGGCGGAGAGCTGATCTCAGGCCTCAAGAAGCTGGCCCGGGAGAATCTCAGCAACCTGTCTCCGTCTAAGTTGGAAGTGGTGCTGCAGTGGACCCATACGCCCCTCAGCGACCGGATCGCCTCCATTGAGCGGCTGCAGAAAGAGAAGAAGAGCAAGTAAAGAATGAACTGTAAAGGGAAATTGCTATACAGATGTTTGTGGTGAGAAAACGGAGTTTCGAGCCAGATCAGAGAGAATTGCAGAAGGAATGGGGGCAGGATAGATGAATCTCGAGGATAGCTGGCTCTATCAGTACGACCTGTATATCGATGAGAGCTATATAGATGACATCCCGGTGGAGAAGCTGGAGGACTTTGCCCAGGTGCTGCTGGACCTGAACCAGCCCACTCGGGTACAGACGGGCTTTCAGCGCTGCCAGTCCATGGCGCTGAGCGGTTTTCCCATGGCAGAGATCCAGATGGCCATGTGCTACCTGAAGGGCTTGGGCATTGGGAAGAACATCGGCCGGGTGGTGTACTGGTCCAAGCGGGCCGCGAAACACGGGGATGCCCAGGGGGCGTATCTGCTGGCCACCCTCTACGACCAGGGCCTCGGCATCCCGAGAGACGAGAAACAGGCTGCCAAGTGGTACGCAGAGGCAAAGAAGCGGGGCTATCGGCCGATGAAAGAGCTCTCCGAGCGGTTGCCTCCGGATGGTACGGACGAAGAGACATGATGAAGGAGACCAGGATATGATTATCAGTGCCAGCCGCAGGACGGACATTCCAGCTTTTTACGCGGAGTGGTTTGTGAATCGGATCAAAGAGGAGTACGTCTTGGTGCGCAGCCTTGTGAGACACAATCAGGTCCGTAAAATTGACCTGTCTCCCGATGTGGTGGACGGCATTGTCTTCTGGACGAAGAATCCAGAGCCCATGTTGAAACATCTCTCAAAACTGGACAAGTACCCGTACTACTTTCAGATCACCCTCAACGGCTATGATCGGGATGTGGAGCCGAACCTTCCCTCCAAGAACAATGTGATTCTCCCAGCGATACGAGACTTGGCAAAGGCAATCGGCAGAGAGCGTGTGGTATGGCGGTATGACCCCATTTTCTTCAATGATCGATACACCATGGAGTATCACTGCAAGTACTTCCGCACCTTGGTGGCGAAACTCTCTGGCTGTACCGAGAAGTGCACGGTGAGCTTTTTGAAGTCGTACAAGAAAATAGAGAAGAATGTGGAGCCGCTCAACGCCCAAGAAGGGACCTTTGAAATGCAGTGTGAACTGATGCAGAGGTTTGCAGAGATCGCAAAAGTGTATGGCTTGACCGTCGATGCCTGCGCTGAGAAGATCGATTTTCAGAATTTGGGGATCTCTCCCGCCAGCTGTATCGATAAGAGCCGTCTGGAGCGCATTGGGAACTGTAGGCTGAACCTGCACAAAGACCTATACCAGCGCCCGGAGTGCGGCTGTGTAGAAAGCATCGACATCGGTGCGTATGACTGTTGCGGACATGGGTGCCTGTACTGTTTCGCCAACACCAGGTCAGATACGGTAAAAGACAACCGCAGCATGCATGATCCCAATTCACCGCTGCTTGTGGGGGAGGTCGGCCGCTTTGATGACTTGATTGCGAACATCATGACATCCAACAAAGTGGAGCAACAGATCGAAATGCGGGAGATCACCACCCCAGATATGGAGGCGGTGCTGGCTCTCTATCACAGCGTGGGCTGGACCAACTACACGCTCCGCCCAGAGATGCTCCAAAACGCCTTTCAGCATTCCCTCTGGACCTTGGGTGCCTACAAAGGCGGACGGCTTGTGGGTCTGGTGCGCTGCGTGGGAGATGGGTACTCTGTGGTGCTGGTGCAGGACCTGTTGGTGGAGCCGGAATGCCAGCGGCAGGGCATCGGCACCAGGTTGATGCAGGCGGTGATGGAGAAGTACAAAGACGTCTATCAGCTGGAGCTCTTTACAGACGACTCTCCGCAGATCATCGCCTTTTATCGCTCTTTGGGTCTCAAAGAGGTCTCCCGGTTTGGCTGCCTTGGGTTTGTGCGGTATCAGACCGTCTAAGACTGGCTCCTCGCTGAGTGTGTAGATTGCCAGACCCCAAATTATCCTGTACAGGGATATCGCTTTACAGGTTTGTATAGCAGCTTTTGCTTTAAAAAGTCGTTGACTTTTCCCTCGCATGGGTGTATCATGATACCAACATCTCCACCTGGCCTCTGCGATTAGCATGCATACTCGGTGGCTTACATGAGGAGCGGACCTGGGTCACCGGTGTCCGCTCTTCTTATTTTTGTCTTTCGCCCAGTACAGGTTGGCCGTACACGCGAGGACAACAAAGCGGGGAACTGGGGGCCTAGGCGGATGGTAAAATAGGCTGGTCTGGTACGCTGGTACTCCGTGGTGCTGGTGCAGGATCTGCTGGTGGAGCCGGCATACCAGCGTCAGGGCATCGGCACCAGGCGGATGCATGCGGTACTGCAGCGGTATGAGAAATTCTATCAGCTGGAACTCTTCACAGACGCACCCCGCAGACCACCACCTTCTACCGCTCTTTAGGCCTCAAAGAGGTCTCCCGGTTTGGCTGTCTTGGGTTTTGCGCGGTACCGCACCGCTTTCGATGATGTGCTGGCGGCGTACGAAGGGGAGACGCAGGGACCGTGGCTGTGCACTGAATCCGAATTTCACTGTATCGTAATATCCCTTTACAGTTCCTTGCACGGCAATGTATCCTGCTCTAAGTGCAAAGAATATAAGAGGCGGGCCGTGGAGGCCTGCCTCTTAAATCACTTATTATGAATGAAAAATGGCCAATCATTGCTTTTCACTATCATGATACATCTATTGAAAATTTCTTTGAAATCGGTATTGACTATTCCTCCTCTTTGGAGTATCATGCAGACAACTTCTCCACCAGGCCTCTGCCATGTGCACGCACACTCGGTGGCTTTTCAAAGAGCGGATCTGGATTTCCAGTTCCGCTCTTCCTATTTTGCCCAGCATACGCGCAATCGGACAAACACCTTAGGCCATCATGCGGTTCCATTGAACAGGTGCTCCAGATAGCTGCAGAAATCAGCGCTCATCAGCCGAATAGAGGAGCCGTCTGCGGTGTTTGTAACCCGGTCGTCCTGCAGATAGTAGGCATCTCCGTCCTGATACAACAGGAAGGTGGCCTCAGTCTCCGGGTCTCCCATGGTGTACTGCACAGTGATGTGGAAGCGGAGCGGCGTCTTATCGGAGTCCAGGGTTGGGGCAGACTCCATGGGCACTCTTGGGGCGCTGTCTATGGCGCTCAGGATCTTCTCCATGGTCTCCGCATCGCCGATCTCCAAAATGCCGGCGTTCTCTCCGTCCACAAAGCGGGTCAGTTTGAAGCGCTGGGGCAGTGCAGCGGCGGATGGGCCATCTGCGAAGTTGGGCATCCGGAACAGCGTGGTGGGATTGAAATCCACGGTCTGGACCTCGGTGGTGCGCTTTTTGCCCCCTACGTAGATATCCAGATCCAGGTGTTTCGTAGCTTGTACTTCCAAAAGGGCGAAATAGTCTGGCTGGCTGCTTTCATTGAATTTCAACTCCACCGCAGAGCGGAAGAGCCCGTTGTGTATGCCAAATATGCCATCTGATGCGGTTTTCGGCGCATACACCAGGAAATACTGATGGTACAGGTTGTCCAGGGAGCTTTTCTCATCAAATTCCAGGACATAGGCGCGGTTCAGATTGAGATCCAGCCCTTCAAACCACTGGCGGACGGATTCCGCCACATCATCGGGGACCTCTGTATAGTAAGAGGCGGTATCCAGGTAGACCTTGCTCAGGGTGCTTACGCCGCTCTGGCGGATGTTCACCATGGCAAAGGTTGCAAAGGTCATGATGAGGATCGGCACTAGGAGAATCGCCACCAGAAGGCGGAACAAAAACTTGTCCGGACGGGGCTGGGGCGGTGTGGGCTGCTGGACGCCGTCCAGAGGTGCGGTGCACCAGGGACAGTACTTCCAACTGGGGTCTACCGGCTTGTTGCACTGGGGACAGGCGGGCTGCAGTTGGGTACCGCACTGGGGGCAGACGGTATACTGATCGGACACAGGGGCGCCGCACTTGGGGCAGATCAGGTCCGGATGGGAGCTGCGGGCCAGCAGATAGAGCACAAAGCCGATGCAAAATGGGACCAGAAGGACGATCAAGGTCCAGAGCGGGGCATTCATATGCCGCCGCTTCGCATCCTTATATACATAGCGGACGATCAGGAGAAAGACGATGAAAAAGATCAGGAGGATCAGCAGGACTGCTGCCATGTATGGGGCGTTGATTGACACGGAAAAGGACCTCCTTTCGGAAAGGAACAGGTGTTAGAGACAGCCAGATCGGGCACAAAGCCCAGGCGGCCGGGGAGCAGAAAGACGACAAGAGGGACTGTTAGAAGGATTGCTGGGGTTTCCATTGGCCGGTACCTCCTCTTTGGGTGTAGAAGACGGCCAGGAGAATGCTGCCGGCAGGGCCGCAGACCAGCAGGAACAGGGTGGCCTGAGCCAGCAGCGGAATGTCCTCCCAGAGGAGAATGGTGAGGGAGAGCAGCGCCAGTTCCCAGAGAACGGCGGCCAGAAGCAGAAGGATAATCTGCCAGCGCTGTTTTCGCTCTGCCGCCTTTCTCCGGAGAGACTGCTCCGTCAGGGGCGGCGGGGGAAAGTCGTCAAAAGGGAAGAGCGGAGTCATCGGTCAACACCTCCTTGAGCAGTTTGCGGGCCTTGTTCAGCCGGGACTTTACCGTCCCCACTGGGATCTGCAGCGCCTGTGCGGTGGCGTTGAGATCCAAGTCCTGAAAATAGAAGAGGATCACGGTGATGCGGAGCTTTTCGGGAAGCCTGGATACGGCGTCATAGAGGGGGCCGTAGTCCGGCGGCTCCGGTGCCGGGATGGCGGCCAGGGTGCGGTCCTGTTCCTCGGCCGAGGAGAAGTCCAACAGGGGCAGCCTGGAGAGCCGCAGCGTGCTCCGGTACGTATTGACGCAGATCTGGGTGAGCCACGGCATGAAGTCCCGCTCCGGCTGGTAGTGGTCCAGGGAGCGGAGTACCCTGAGCCAGGTGTCCTGGTAGAGGTCCTCTGCATCTGCGGGATTGGGGCACAGACTGCGGCAGAGACCGTACAGGCGCCTGCCATAGCGTTGAATGGCTTCGTCCAGCATTTGCATCACCTCCTGCGCCTTACACCCTGATATACCTCGAAATGGGCCCAAAGGTTCACTGGGTTCAAAGTTTTTTTCACGGGATTGCAACGGCCAGTCTGTGCCGGCGTGCAGGGGACAGGCAGGCCACGGTTCAGCGTTCCCATTGTAGGGCAGGTTGCGTCCGGATGCAACTTCCAAGATGTCCCCGCATACCCCCTGGCAGCAATTTGCCAGGGGGTATGCCACTTGAAGTTTACCAAGATGCAGGGTTGCGGCAACGACTATCTGTTTCTGGACTGCACCCGCATGGTCCCACCGGATCTGCCGCAGCTGGCGATGCAGCTCTCGGACCGGCACTTCGGCCCCGGAGGAGACGGGCTGATCTGCGAGTTCCCCTCTAAGATCGCCGATGTGCGCATGGTGATGTTCAACGCAGACGGGTCTGAGGGGGCCATGTGCAGCAACAGATCCGCTGCCGCGGAAAATACATCTGGGACCACAAGGCAGGACCGTGCAGAAGCTGTCCATGTAGGTGGAGACCAGGACGGGCCTTCACACCGTGTAGCTCACCGCACAGGGAGATTTGTTGACCTTTCTGTGGGAAAAAAGCTGGGGTGTGCAATGTGAACAAAAACAGATTCTTAACCTCGTGCAAATCACGATTGACGTACGCTGCGCCATGTGGTATTCTAGCGGTGTCAATAGTAAGTCTTGCGAGTTGGCCATCATCTCGGTAAGAGTCGTTTTTCCGGCTCCCACTCGTGAGCCATTGACTAGGACTTATGGCAAAAGAAAAAGCAGAGGTCGTTCCGGGCGAATCTCTGCTTTTTCTTTTGAATTACGGAGGTTACAAATTACCTTTTTGCCGGCCTATCCCCTGAGAGTATTCTATTTCAATGTGGGAATGGGGGTGGAAATGAAACGCCCGCTGCAGTTTCTGAGACTTCCAGAAATTGCAGCGGATTTTTCTTGTTATGTGATGCTCCTTGAAAATATGTCGGCCTACTTTCGGCCAATAATACTGCCTCAGCAATATCCGCCTGCTAATGCTTTGGCCCAGGAATTCTCCCAACGAGTCATGACATGACGTGAAGATTCGGCGTGGCACGTTGTCCGAAGACTACAAACACACTCGATCTAACCCTAATGGCCTATAGATGGGTTATCGAACGGCCGTTTTGCATGCCCCATTCTAAATCCGGGCGATGGAGAATGCAACTTCCCGGCCGGCCCCGCATATGCTCTGGCAGCAATATGCCAGGGGGTATGCCATTTGAAATTTACCAAGATGCAGGGCTGCGGCAACGACTATCTGTTCCTGGACTGCACCCGCATGGTCCCACCGGATCTGCCGCAGCTGGCGGTGCAGCTCTCGGACCGGCACTTCGGCCCCGGAGGAGACGGGCTGATCTGCGTGTTTCCCTCCAAGATCGCCGATGTGCGCATGGTGATGTTCAACGCAGACGGGTCTGAGGGGGCCATGTGCGGCAACGGGATCCGCTGTCTCGGAAAGTATGTCTGGGACCGCAAGATCGTCCGAAAGACGGAGATGCTGGTCGAGACAAAGGCGGGGATCAGGGCGGTGGATCTGTGTCCTCAGCGGGGTGAGATCGTGGCGGCCACGGTCCATATGGGGCACGCCGTGGTGCGGGAGCCCATCGAGATGCAGCTGGAAGTGGAGCGCGTTGTGGCTGTCCCCGTGCTGGTGGGCAATCCCCATCTGGTGATCGAGGTGTCAGACCCGGCGGCGATTCCGCTGTCTGCGCTGGGCCCCACCCTGGAGCACTGGCCGGTGTTCGAGGGCGGCCAGAACGTGGAGTTCGTGCGCATCGACTCTGAGGCCAGGCTCACCATTCGTGTCTGGGAGCGGGGCAGCGGCATCACACTGGCCTGCGGGACCGGCGCCTGTGCATCCGTGGCGGCGCTGTGCAGCCAGGGAAAATGCGGGCAGCACGTCACGGTGCGGCTGCCCGGCGGGGAAGTGCGGGTGCGGATCAAAACGGACGGGGAGGTGCTTTTGAACGGCCCCTGCGCCACGGTATACGATGGAGAGCTGTCTGAACCGTCTAAATAGGCCAGGGAACGTGCATATTTGCAAGAAAAATAGGTAAAACTTGCCGATTGACGCCGCCTAAACCGCGTTGTATCATATGGCAAACCTTATTTTTGCAGGCGGAGGAACGCGATATGGCAAAAATCAACACCAACTTTCAGAAGCTCCCAGGAGGGTATCTGTTTCCGGAGATCGGCCGCAGAGTGAAGGCCTTTTCCGCAGCTGGCACGCCGAAACCGCTGATCCGCCTGGGCATCGGCGATGTCACCCTGCCGCTGGCGCCGGCGGTGATCGAGGCCATGCACAAGGCCACCGAGGAGATGGGCCACAAAGAGACCTTCCGGGGCTACTGTGAGGAGACCTGCGGGGCCTACGATTTCCTCCGTTTTGCCATCCGGGACGACTATGTCTCCAAGGGCGTGGACATCGCGGACGATGAGATCTTCGTGTCCGATGGCGCCAAGAGCGACTGCGGCAACATCGGCGACATCTTCTCCGCAGACAACATCGTGGCCGTCTGCGACCCCGTCTACCCGGTGTATGTGGACACCAACGCCATGGCCGGCCGGGCGGGCGAGTATGAGGGAGACCACTGGTCCAACCTGGTGTACCTGCCCTGCACCGCGGAGAACGGCTTCTTCCCCCAGCTGCCCGCAGACCGGGTGCCGGACATGATCTACATCTGCTCCCCCAACAACCCCACCGGCGCCGCCGCCACCAAGGAACAGCTGAAGGTGTGGGTGGACTACGCCAACGCCCACGACAGCGTCATCCTCTACGACTCCGCCTATGAGGCCTTCATCCGGGAGGACGGCATTCCCCACTCCATCTATGAGGTGGAGGGGGCCAAGACCTGTGCCATCGAGTTCCGGTCCTTCTCCAAAACCGCAGGCTTCACCGGCAACCGCTGCGCCTACACCGTGATCCCCAAGGAGCTGGTGCGGCAGGGCGTCTCCCTGAACGCCCTCTGGAACCGCCGCCAGGGCACCAAGTTCAACGGCGTGCCCTATGTGATTCAGCGGGCCGCCGAGGCCACATTCACCCCCGAGGGACAGGTACAGATCAAGGCCAACATAGACTACTATCTCCACAACGCCAAGGTGATCCGGGAGGGGCTCCAGGACGCCGGGCTCACCGTGTACGGCGGTGTGAACGCCCCGTACCTCTGGATCCGCACCCCGGACGGCGTGGGCTCCTGGTCCTTCTTCGACCGGCTCCTCCACGAGGCCTGTGTGGTAACCACGCCGGGCGCCGGCTTCGGCCCCAGCGGCGAGGGATACATCCGCGTCACCGCCTTCGGTGATGCGGCTGCCACGGAGGAAGCCGTGGCACGCATTCGCAGCATCCTCTGATAACCCGACTTTCGCGGCCCAATGGGGGGCAGGATACGGTGCTATTGTTGCCATATCGACACCCCAGGGGGCCGCGATTTTCTTTGATTTCTGAATTGAGAGAGTGAAGGTGATCCCATGATGGAATCCGCAGAGCGGCCGCAGGCGCCGCTGTATGATCCCCGATTTGAGCACGACAACTGCGGCATCGGCGCCGTGGTAGACATCGCCGGCCGCAAGAGCCACAAGACCGTGGACAACGCCCTGAAGATCGTGGAAAAGCTGGAGCACCGGGCGGGCAAAGACGCCGAGGGCAAGACCGGAGACGGTGTGGGCATTCTGTTGCAGATCTCCCACAAGTTCTTCACCAAGGCGGCCGCCCAGTGCGGCTTCCAGTTGGGGGACGAGCGGGACTACGGCATCGGCATGTTCTTCTTCCCCCAGGAGACCCTGCGCCGGATGCAGGCCATGAAGATGTTCGAGCTGATCACGGAGAAAGAGGGCCTGGAGTTTATCGGCTGGCGCACCGTGCCGGTGAACCCGGACGTGCTGGGCTCCAAGGCGTTGGCCAAGATGCCCTGCATCATGCAGGCCTTTGTCCGGAGACCCGCCCGCCTGGCCCGCGGCCTGGATTTCGACCGCAAGCTCTACATCGTCCGCCGGGAGTTTGAGCAGTCCAACGACAACACCTATGTGCCGTCCCTGTCCAGCCGGACCATCGTCTACAAGGGCATGTTCCTGGTGGGACAGCTCCGCCAGTTCTACTGCGATCTCCAGGACCCGGACTACGAGTCCGCCATCGCACTGGTGCACTCCCGGTTCTCCACCAACACCAATCCCTCCTGGGAGCGGGCCCACCCCAACCGGTTCATCCTCCACAACGGCGAGATCAACACGATCCGCGGCAACGCAGACCGTATGCTGGCCCGGGAGGAGACCATGTACAGCCCCGTCTGGGAGGACGACATCGACAAGGTCTTCCCGGTGATCAACGAGGGCGGCTCAGACTCCGCCATGTTGGACAACACCCTGGAGTTCCTGGTGATGAGCGGCATGGAGCTGCCGCTGGCGGTGATGATCTGCATCCCGGAGCCCTGGACCAACAACGAGAATATGTCCCGTTCCAAGCGGGATCTGTATCAGTACTTTGCCACCATGATGGAGCCCTGGGACGGCCCGGCCTCCATTCTGTTCTCCGATGGCGACAAGGTGGGCGCCGTGCTGGACCGCAACGGCCTGCGCCCCTCCCGGTACTACATCACCGCAGACGGCCAGCTGATCCTGTCCTCTGAGGTAGGCGTGCTGGAATTTGATCCGGCGGACATCGTGAAAAAGTCCCGGCTGGAGCCCGGCAAGATGCTGCTGGTGGATACTGTCCAGGGCCGCATCATCGATGACGATGAGATCAAAGAGACCTATGCCGCCCGCTATCCCTACGGCGAGTGGCTGGACCGCAACCTGGTGCGTCTGAAGGACCTGCCCATCCCCAACAAGCGGGTGGAGCACTACACCCCGGAGCGCCGCACCCAGGTGCAGAAGGCCTTCGGATACACCTATGAGGACGTGAAGAACAGCATCCTCCTGATGGCCCGCAACGGGGCAGAGGAGACCGCGGCCATGGGCATCGACATCCCCCTGGCGGTGCTGTCCAGCCACGAGCAGCCCCTCTTCAACTACTTTAAGCAGATGTTCGCGCAGGTGACCAACCCGCCCATCGATGCCATCCGCGAGGAAGTGATCACGGACACCACGGTCTATGTGGGCGATGACGGCAACCTGCTCCAGGAGAGCCCGGACAACTGCCGGGTGCTGCAGATCCACAACCCCATCCTGACCTCCCTGGACCTTCTCAAGATCCGCGCCATGGACAAGCCGGGATTCCGCGTGGCCACCGTGTCCATCCTGTACTACAAGAACACCCCGCTGAAGCGGGCGCTGGACCAGATGCGCATCGCCGCAGACCGGGCCTACCGGAAGGGCGCCAACATCATCATCCTCTCAGACCGGGGCGTGGACGAGAACCATGTGGCCATCCCCTCGCTGCTGGCGGTGTCCACCCTGGAGCAGCACCTGGTGCGCACCAAAAAGCGCACCGCGGTCTCCGTGATTCTGGAGTCCGCCGAGCCCCGGGAAGTGCACCACTTCGCCACCCTGTTGGGCTACGGCGCCCGGGCCATCAACCCGTATCTCGCCCAGGAGACCATCCAGCAGCTCATTGATGAGGGCCTGCTGGACAAGGAGTTCAGCGCGGCTGTCAACGACTACAACAACGCCATCCTCCACGGCATCGTAAAGATCGCCTCCAAGATGGGCATCTCCACCATCCAGTCCTACCAGTCCGCCCAGATCTTTGAGGCCATCGGCATTGCCAAGGACGTGGTGGAGGAGTACTTCACCAACACCGTCTCCCGAGTGGAGGGCGTGGGCCTGAAGGAGATCGAGCAGATGGTGGACCACAACCACACCCGCGCCTTCGACCCCCTGGGCCTCGGTTGTGACAGCACCCTGGACTCCCGCGGCTCCCACAAGGCCCGCAGCGGCCAGGAAGACCACATGTACAACCCCAGGACCATCCACCTGCTCCAGGAGTCCACCCGCACCGGCAACTACGACCTCTATAAGCAGTATGCCGCCCTGGTGGACGATGAGACCATGCCCCACACCCTCCGGGGCCTCATGGAGATGCGCTATGCAGACGAGCCCATCCCCCTGGACGAGGTGGAGAGCGTGGACAGCATCGTAAAGCGGTTCAAGACCGGCGCCATGTCCTACGGCTCCATCTCCCAGGAGGCCCACGAGTGTATGGCCCAGGCCATGAACATGCTGGGCGGCAAGTCCAACTCCGGTGAGGGCGGCGAGCGCCCGGAGCGGCTGAAGACAGACAAGTGCTCCGCCATCAAGCAGGTGGCATCCGGCCGGTTCGGCGTCACCAGCGAGTATCTGGTGAGCGCCAAGGAGATCCAGATCAAGATGGCACAGGGGGCCAAGCCCGGCGAGGGCGGCCATCTCCCCGGCAAGAAGGTGTACCCCTGGATCGCCAAGACCCGCTACTCCACCCCCGGTGTGGCGCTGATCTCCCCGCCGCCCCACCACGACATCTACTCCATCGAAGATCTGGCCCAGCTGATCTACGATCTGAAAAACGCCAACCGGGAGGCCCGGATCAGCGTAAAGCTGGTGTCCGAGGCCGGCGTTGGCACCGTGGCCGCCGGCGTGGCCAAGGCCGGCGCCCAGGTGGTGCTGATCTCGGGTTATGACGGCGGCACCGGCGCGGCGCCCCGCTCCTCCATCCACAACGCCGGCCTTCCCTGGGAGCTGGGCCTGGCGGAGACCCATCAGACCCTGATCCAGAACGACCTCCGCTCCCGTGTCGTTGTTGAGACAGACGGCAAGCTGATGAGCGGCCGGGATGTGGCCATCGCCTGTATGCTGGGCGCCGAGGAGTTCGGCTTTGCCACAGCGCCGCTGGTGACCATGGGCTGTGTCATGATGCGGGTCTGCAACCTGGACACCTGTCCCGTGGGCGTGGCCACCCAGAACCCGGAGCTCCGCAAGCGCTTCCGGGGCAAGCCCGAGTACGTGGTGAACTTCATGCGGTTCATCGCTCAGGACCTCCGGGAGCACATGGCCAAACTGGGCGTGCGCACCGTAGAGGAGCTGGTGGGACGGACGGACCTTTTGAAGGCCAGAGAGCAGGCGGTGAACGAGCGGGCGGCAACCGTGGACCTCAGCTGCATCCTGGGCAACCCCTACATCGGCCCCGAGTACAAGACCCACTTCAACCCCGCAGACGTCTATGACTTCGGCCTGGAGAAGACCGTGGACATGTCCGTGCTGCTGAAGAAGTTGGGCTCTGCCCTGAAGAAGGGGGAGAAGAAGACCATCTCCCTGAACGTGAGCTCCACAGACCGTACCGTGGGCACCCTCTTCGGCTCGGACATCACCCGGGCCTGGGGCCAGCAGCTGGCTGAGGACACCTTCACCGTCCAGTGCACCGGCGGCGGCGGACAGTCCTTCGGTGCCTTCCTGCCCAAGGGTCTCACCCTGCGGCTGGAGGGAGACTCCAACGACTACCTGGGCAAGGGCCTCAGCGGCGGCAAACTGGTGGTGTATCCCCCCAAGACCGCCAAGTTCAAGGCGGACGAGAACATCATCATCGGCAACGTGGCCCTGTATGGCGCCACCTCCGGCAAGGCCTTTATCGCAGGCGTGGCCGGCGAGCGGTTTGCCGTGCGGAACTCCGGCGCCATGGCCGTAGTGGAGGGCGTGGGCGACCACGGCTGCGAGTACATGACAGGCGGCCGGGTGGTGGTCCTGGGCGAGACCGGCAAGAACTTCGCCGCCGGCATGTCCGGAGGCATCGCCTACGTGTGGGACCCCAGAAGGGACCTGTACCTGCGGGTAAACAAAGAGCTGGTGTCCATCGAGCCCCTCACCGAGAAGCACGACATCGAAGAGCTCCGGGCCATGCTCACCGAACATGTGGCCGCCACGGGCTCTGTAAAGGGCAAGGCCATCCTGGACAAATTCACCGAGGCGGTGTCCAGCTTCAAGAAGATCCTGCCTCGCGATTACGACCGCATGCTCCGGGCCGTGGCCCAGTGCGAAGAGCGGGGCCTCAGCCACGAAGAGGCGGAGATTGAGGCCTTCTATACCGTAACAGGAGGTGTGCACTGATGGGAAAGCCCACAGGATTTCTGGAATACAGCCGCCAGGGCAACCCGGCGGAGGCGCCGCTGGAGCGGATCAAGCACTGGAATGAGTTCCACGGGATGCTGCCCGAGGCGGAGCGGAAAAAGCAGGGCGCCCGCTGCATGGAGTGCGGCGTGCCCTTCTGCCAGTCCGGCGTGGTGCTGGCCGGCATGGTAACCGGGTGCCCGCTGCACAATCTGGTGCCGGAGTGGAACGACCTGGTGTACCACGGCAACGAGGACCACGCCCTCAGCCGGCTTCTGAAGACCAACAACTTCCCGGAGTTCACCGGCCGGGTGTGTCCCGCCCTCTGTGAGGCGGCTTGCACCTGCGGCCTCCACGGGGACCCGGTGACGGTAAAGGAAAACGAGCTGGCGGTGGTGGAGGCGGGCTATGCCTCCGGCGCCATCCACCCGGTGCCTCCGAAAGTGCGCACCGGCAAGAAAGTGGCCGTGGTGGGCGGCGGACCAGCGGGCCTCGCCGCGGCAGACCAGCTGAACCGGAGAGGCCACAGCATAACCATCTTTGAGCGGGCAGACCGGGTGGGCGGCCTACTCATGTACGGCATCCCCAACATGAAGCTGCAGAAGGAGATCGTCCAGAGAAGGGCAGATCTGATGGCAGCCGAGGGCGTGGAATTTCGCACCAGCTGCGAGGTGGGAGTGGATATCTCCGCCCAGGAGCTGCTGGACCAGTATGACGCCATCATCCTCTGCGGCGGCGCCAAGAAGGCCCGGGACCTGAATGTGCCCGGGCGGGACGCAGTGGGCATCCACTTCGCCGTAGACTACCTCACGGCCGCCACCAAGGCGCTGCTGGACGGCATCTTGGTTGCAGGCACCCCCATGGACGCTTATGGCAAGGACGTGGTGATCGTGGGCGGCGGCGACACCGGCAACGACTGCGTGGGTACCGCCATCCGGCAGGGCTGCAAGAGCGTGATCCAGCTGGAGATGATGCCCAAGGCCCCGGACACACGGGCGGAGAACAACCCCTGGCCCCAGTGGCCCCGGGTGTGCAAGACGGACTACGGCCAGGAAGAGGCCATCGCCGTCTTCGGTGCCGATCCCCGGCAGTATCAGAAGACCGTGAAGGCCTGCGTGAAAGATGAGCAGGGGAACCTCAAGAGCATCGTAACCGTGTCCCTGGAGCCCAAGAAGGCAGACAACGGCCGCACCATCATGGCGGAGATCCCCGGCACAGAGGAGGAGATCCCCTGCGGACTGCTGCTTCTGGCCGCAGGCTTCCTGGGACCGGAGGACACCTTGCCTGAGGCCTTCTCCCTGAATCGGGACGGCCGCTCCAACGTGGCAGCTGCGCCCGGTGGGTACTTTGCCGGCAGCGACAAGGTCTTTACCGCCGGCGACATGCACCGGGGCCAGTCCCTGGTGGTGTGGGCCATCGCGGAGGGCAGAGGTGCCGCCCGGGAAGTGGACGCCTACCTCATGGGGTACACCAACCTCACCTGAGCGCCTTTCCAACTGCATCGACAACAGACCGCCCGGGGCGCAGATATGATCTGCGCCCCGGGCGGGTTTCGATATGTGTAGGGATTTGTGAAGCTGCGCAAGGCAGACTTTCGCGTGAAAAGCCTGCCCTGAACATAGATATCATCGACTTGGTATCTCTGGAACACCATGTCCCATGTCTGGATTTCTGATTCAGGCAGCGAACGCCTGGACCGTACAGAGAGGTACCTGTGAACCAGAATAATAACAGATGTGCCGATCAGACGACTGGATTATGCCGGCTTCATGCCAAGTGCCTCTCGGACTGCGGGAGCGATGTCGTCATCGACCTCAGCATAGTCGTACGCTTCATCGAGCGTATAGCGAAGCTTAACCATTGCTCTATTGATCTCCCGGATTTTGTTGTCGACCCGATAATCGAAGAGTTCATCGTCAAACAGTTTCTGCATAGCCTCACTCATCTGTTCTTGTCACTTCCTTGTGTGGGTATCGAACACATTGGATCACAACCAGAGATGCTCGTAGCTATAGCCAGCTCTCCTATGCGCCGGTTTGCCCTCAGATTTATGCCGGCTTCATGCCAAATGCCTCTCGGACTGCGGGAGCGATGTCGTCATCGACCTCAGCATAGTCGTACGCTTCATCGAGCGTATAGCGAAGCTTAACCATTGCTCTATTGATCTCTTGGATTTTATCCTTGACCAGGGTGTCATAGCAGCCCTCATCATAGCTGTCGTCCATCAGGTCCTGCATAACCTTGCACATTTCTTCTCGTCCCTCCTCCGTCTCCTTGAGATATACTCAACGTCGAAAACATTTGCATGGGTAAAAATGGTAGTGCCACCTTCGAGCCATGCAAAAACATCGTTCGGAGTTGAGTGAGCCCAAAAAGTTGGAAAGTTCAA
>CANRFN010000098.1 GCA_947629915.1 uncultured Oscillospiraceae bacterium
TAATCATTTTAAGGTTAACTAACATGTTAAAAAACTTACTAACGCGACTAAAGAAGCGCATGCACTTCTAGGAAAATTCCCACAGGTGCGCCTGATAGAAGCGAAGAGACACCAACGTACGAAGAAGGAGGACCCGCCGTGGCTTTGTTAGACAAACTCTTTCCCGCACAAAAAGCGCCGGCGGGTCTGACCGCCCTTGCACCTGAGGATATGGCCAGGTACCTAAATACCTTGGATGACGGACAGTGGGGCCTCTACGCCTTCAGCAGGGACCCGATTGAGGGCAAGTTTACGCTGGAGCAGAAGCTGGCCTATACCCGTGCTGCCAACGCGTGCGGAGAGATGTGGGCGGAGAAGACCGCAGACGAATTTGGCGCCCGCGATCCCCTCCTGCTGACGCAGAAAATGGGGCTCACGCTGAAAACACCTTGCACCCCCATCGGAGGCGGGCAGGTGCTGTTCGCCCAGTTTGTGGAGCCAGATGAAATCACCATTTTCACGGACTGCCTGGATAAGGCTTCCGTGCTGGGGGATCTGCTGCCGCCCAGGGAGGAGCTTCTGCGGATCATTTTGGCCCACGAGCTCTTCCACGCGGTGGAGGAGCGGCACAAGTCCGAAATCTATACCCGCACCGAGCGGGTAGAGCTCTGGAGAAAGCCCTTCTCCAACCGCTCGCCCATCGCATGTCTCTCGGAAATCGCCGCCATGTCTTTCGCACGACAACTCCTGGGCCTTTCCTTCCACCCATACACGCTGGATGTGCTCCTGGTATGGCCTTACGGCAGACAGGCGGCCACGGACCTTTTCCTGGAGATCAAAGAACTTACGGAGGTAAATCATGCTGACTGCAACCATTGATACCACTGACAAGTACGATTTTCTCTCATCCAGATTCCGCAAGGCGTACGCGTTCCTGCGGGATACGGACCTCAAATCGCTGCCCCTTGGCGTCACCCCCATTGATGGGGAGGAGGTCTATGCGCAAGTGCAGGAGTACAACACGCTGCCGGCTGCAGATGCCCCCTTTGAAGGACACCGGCGCTATTTCGACCTGCACTACATGATAGAGGGAGAGGAGCTCTTTGGATATATTCCTGCGTCCGAGTGCAAGACGGCCATGGACTACGACCCAACGAGAGACCTTCTCTTTTTCCGCGAGCCGGAGGCACCGTGCTCCTTGATTCTCCATCCTGGAGAGCTTGCCGCCGTGTCCCCCGATGACGCCCATGCGCCCCGTAGAATCAGCGCAGGTGCGCCGGTACATGTCCGAAAGCTGGTCATAAAGGTAAAGGTGTGAGGAGGGACTGTACTATGCCGATGCAAATGGGATGGCGCTGGTACGGCGAGGGCAACGACAAGATCACCCTCTCCGATATCCGCCAGATCCCCGGCATTTCCACCATCGTCTGGGCGCTTCACGACAAGTTGCCCGGCGAGGTGTGGGAGCCGGAGAAGATCAAAAAAGTGGTGGACCAGATCGAGGCCGCTGGGTTTAACGCGGACGTGGTGGAGTCTGTGAATATCCACGATGACATCAAGATCGGCCTGCCCACCCGGGACAAGTACATTGAGGCCTACCAGCAGACCATCCGCAACCTCCAGCCCTTCGGCGTGAAGGTCATCTGCTACAACTTCATGCCCATCTTCGACTGGACCCGGACCGACCTGTTCCACAAGCTGCCCGATGGGTCTACGGCGCTCTTCTACCAGAAGGACATGATCCAGTCCGACTACAAGGCCATGGCGGAGTACATTATGAGCTTCACAGAGAAGTACCACATGACCTTCCCCGGCTGGGAGCCGGAACGGATGGCCAGACTGGATGAACTGTTCAAGGCCTACGCGCCGGTGACCAAGGAGAAGCTCTGGGAGAACTTCCAGTACTTCCTGGAGGCCATCATGCCCGTCTGCCACGAGTGCGATATCAAGATGGCGGTCCACATGGACGATCCCCCCTGGGACATCTTCGGCCTTCCGCGGCTTCTGGTGGACGGCCCCTCCATCGACCGGTTCCTCGCCATGGTGGACGACCCCTATAACTGCCTGACCCTGTGCTCGGGCTCTCTCAACGCCAACCCCGAAAACAACGTGGCGGAGATCGTGAGAGCCCACTGCGACCGCATCGCCTTCGCCCACATCCGCAACGTCAAGCACTTCGAGAACGGGGACTTCTCTGAGGCGGCACACCGGGACTGCTGCGGCGACACGGGGATCCTGGACATCCTGAAGGCCTACCATGACTGCGGCTTTGCGGGGTACATCCGCCCGGACCACGGACGGCACCTGTGGGATGAGGGCCCAGGCACCGTCCGCCCGGGCTATGGGCTCTACGACCGGGCCCTGGGCGTCCAGTATATGCTGGGCGTGTGGGATATGCTGGACAAGCTGATGTGATACCCGCATCTCCACCCCAAAGGCTGCCGTTGGGGTTGCGGAAATTCATGAGGAAAGGTCTGAAGCGGTTCGTGGTGCAAGCGGTGATCTTCGATATGGATGGGCTGATGTTTGACACTGAGGCGCTGGCGCGGGATGCGTGGATCGCGGTTGGAAAGCGTACGGGGTATCCGATCGGCGAAGATGCCATCGCACAGATCCGCGGCGCGACACCAGAGGCCAGTGCGGCGGTATTCAAACGCCTCTATGGGCCCGGTTTTCAATATCCGGCGGCAAAGGCCATGCGGAATGCCATGGTTGAGGAGAAAATCGACCGTGACGGCGTCCCGATGAAGGAGGGTCTGATAGAGCTTCTGGACTATCTTGCGGAACACCGCATCCCGGCCGCCGTGGCATCCAGCAGCCCAAGAAGGACGATTGAAAAATACCTGTCGCTCACCGGGATTACGAGGTATTTCGCGGCGGTCATCAGCGCGGAGGATATTGCGCGGTCTAAGCCTGCACCGGATGTATTCCTGGCCGCCGCAAGGCTCTTGCACACGCCTGCTGCGCACTGCCTCGTGCTGGAGGACTCGGCAAATGGCTTGGCAGCAGCGCACAATGCGGGGATTGCATGTATCTGCATCCCTGACATCGCTCCACCGGACGGGGAGGCGCTGTCCTATGCGCTGACAGTTCTGCCATCGTTGCACCATGTGAAAAACTGGCTTCAGGAGCAGCTATAACCTACAATCCCCCGCAGGAGCGCGATTTCAAGCGCCTGCGGGGGTTTTTGTCTTGTTGTCCACTTGCAAGCATCCATCCCTGACCGACACATTCCGACAGTTTTCAACATGTCGAAAGCTGCCGAACGGATGGCCAGCCGGCGGCCGATGCCGAGACCATCTGAGGTGTGCGGTCAAGTTTTGTGAAATCCGGAAAATACCCCTTGCCAGAAGTAGGAAAATCCTGTATGATATAAGACGAATCCGGTATTTGAGGGACCGTGTGAAATGACGGGCGCTCCAACGGATGAAAGTTCGCAACGGACCGATACTCCAAAAACTTCGAGGTGACTGGCAATGAGTGAAATCACGAGAAACATCGTTCTGACCGCTGAGAGCGGATCAGACATATCGCCTGCGCTGGCGGAGCGGTACGGGATCTATATCGTCCCCATGCACGTCTCTTTCGGCGCAGAGACCAGGGATGACGGTTCTTTCCCCCCGGATGAGATCTGCGCCTACTACGACAGAACGGGACACCTGCCCAAGACTGCGGGCAGTTCGCCGGAGGATTTCACCAAGGCCTTTGACGACATCCGCAGCAAGTGGCCCAATGCGGGCATCCTCCACCTGGCGTACTCTGCCGTCACCACCGTGTCCTATCAGAGCGCGGTGATCGCATCGGAGGGCAGAGAGAACATCGTCTGCCTGGACACCAAGCACGTCTCCGCCGGACAGTGTGCCATTGTGATCGCCCTGGCCAAGTACCTGGAGAAGCACCCTGAGACCACCTTGGACCAGGCGGCTGCCAAGGCCAAGGAGCTCATGGGAAAGGCGCGGATGTGCTTTATCCCGGACGACCTGGAGTATCTGCGTGCCGGCGGCCGGATCAGCAATGTCGTCTACTTCCTGGGCGGGCGGCTGCTGCACTTCCACCCGAGAGTTGAGGTCCTGGACGGCAAGCTGGTGGCCACCAAGAAGTACCGCGGGAGCATGGAGAAGGCCGTGGCCTCCCTGATCAAGGACTACACCGCCGAGAACCACCTCAGCAAAGACCATTTGTGGCTGCTGCACACCGTGCGCTACTCTGAGAGCATGATTGAGACCGCGGAGAGTGCTGCCCGGGCGTGCGGATACCACAACATCACCTGGATCCAGGCCCAGGGGGTCATCACCACCCATGGCGGTCCGAACGCCATCGCCGTTGCCGGATTCTCGGAGGACTGATTTCAAAAGACGGAGGAGGGGCTTTCTGATGAAAGCGCTTTTTGGAGAGGAACTGTGGAAGCAGCTCCCGGAGATCATCGATTTCCACATGCACCCGTTCTCCTGCCGGGAGGAGAATATCGCCTCGTACTACGGCCCCATGTGGGAGCCCAATGAGGTTCCCGCAGATCTGGCCAGAGCCGGGATCCACCGCTTCGCCGGAAGCGTTATCCAGAGACTGGACGGAACCTCTTTCGACCCCATCCGGGCGATGAACGACCACGCCCTGGAGCTGCGGGATCGTTTTTCCGGCGCATACTACCCCGGGCTCTCCATCCACCCCAACTTCGTGGAGGAGAGCTGCCGGGAACTGGACCGGATCAAGGCCAACGGTCTGAAACTGGTGGGAGAGCTCGTCCCCTACATGATGGCCTGGGATCAGTATGCCAGCCCGGCCGCCATTGAGATCTTCCGGCATGCGGAGGAACTGGGTCTCGTGATCAGCTGCCATCCAACGTACGCGGAGGACATGGAAAAGCTTGCCCAGGCGTGCCCCCACCTCACCATCGTCTACGCCCATCCGGGAAACTTCGGGGACTGGACGGCGCAGCTGGACCGGGTGAAGAAGTACCCCAACGTCTACGTGGACATCTCTGGAACCGGTCTCTTCCGGTACGGCATGCTGCGCTACGCGGCGGGGCAAGTGAGCACGGAGAGAATGCTCTTCGGGACGGACTACCCCATCTGCGACCCGCTGATGCAGGTGGCAGGTGTGCTCTATGAGGACCTCCCGGAGGCGGACATGGAGCGCATCTTCTCCGGCAACGCCAAGAGACTTCTGGGCCTGGACTGAGCCCCTCTAGACTGCATAGTACTGCGCCCAGGCCGGCGGCTGCCGGCCTGGGCGCTTTGAGTGGTGATCGGGGATCGGGGATTTTGTGCTGATTTTTGGCCGAACTGCTTGTATTGGCTAACAAATTGTGGTATTCTATGCCTGCCTGAACGAGCTCCAGAGAACCCATTAGAAAAGAGGATTGCCCACATGGATGCTGCAATACAATCGGACGGAAAGAGCGGAGGAATCCAGTGCCTGAATGCGGTGCACCTGAAGATACTGGCCTGCACCTTCATGCTCCTGGACCACGCCTGGATCACGCTCTTCCACGGGAGTCAGTGGGATTGGATGACCTGCATCGGGCGCATCGCCTTTCCCATCTTTGCCTTCCAGCTGGTGGAGGGCTTCTACCACACCCACGATTTCAACAAGTATCTGAAGCGCATGTTTGTTTTTGCGCTGATCTCCGAGATCCCCTTCAACCTCATGGACAGCGGGTCTTTCACCTCACTGCTCCACCAGAACGTGATGTTCACCTTCTGCCTGGGTCTGCTCTTCATGCGGTACATGGAGAAGAGAAAGGCCAAGGGCACCGTGCGGTATATTATCGCCATCCTGGTGGTCCTCATTGTGGGCTTCCTGGTGGGCACCTTCACCTTTGTGGACTACGGCGGATACGGCATCTGGATAATCGTGCTCTTCTACGTCACCCGGG
The DNA here is from genome assembly GCA_947629915.1 of uncultured Oscillospiraceae bacterium. Classification (GTDB taxonomy): domain Bacteria; phylum Bacillota; class Clostridia; order Oscillospirales; family Oscillospiraceae; genus Enterenecus. Next base: position 5,855 of record CANRFN010000098.1, read on the forward strand.
ACCTCCGCTTCGGCAAGCTCATCCAGCTGCTGGGCATGCTGTATATCAACTGCGAGATGATCGGCGGACGGGAGCTCATCGTGAATCTGGCGGGGAAGGAGCTCTTTATCCCGGAGCAGGGCTTTGCGGTGCTGGCTCTGATCTTCATCTGGCTGTACAACGGCAAGCCAGGACCCAAGAGCAAGGCGATCCAGTACGCCTGCTATGCGTTTTATCCGCTGCACATCCTGATCCTCGCCCTCATCGCCATGTTGAGAGCCGGCTAAGAGATCCCAACAACAGCAGATATACCGCCTGCTGGACCCTGGGGAGAATAGGAAAGCAATGAGGAGGGAGAATGATGCAGATAACCGCTGCGGAATTGGAAGCCAACACCAACAAGTACCTGCAACTCTCTGCCTCTGAGGACATCTTTATCACGCGCAACGGCCAGGTGATCGCAAAACTGTCCAATCCCTATCAAGACCGTGTCGCGATTGCCAAGTCTCTCTTTGGAATTCTCCCCAAAGACAGTTCCCTTGCGGAGGCACGGGAGGAGAGAATGAAGAGATTCTGAGCTCCCTGAGCGATGGTATCATCGGTGTCGCACGGAACCTGCCGCTGATCGCAATAGGGTGAGCCGGCTAACGAGTCTCATACAACTTCAAATATAGAACGGCTGGCATTGGACTGCGTGGTCCGCTGCCAGCCGTTTCTTATCTGCGGTTGCGCTTTCGCCTGGTGTGGCCTGCGTGAAGGGTGAGCAGACACACCGTAAGGGGGCTTTCAGGGCAGAGCGCTACCAGGCCACTCCCACATCGATGGAGGCCCGCTGGCCCACGGTCACAGAGATGGCGTCATCGTCCGGGTCCAGTTCAGCGAGCAGTTCCAGGATTTCATCGGAGACCTCGGTGAGCTCCAGGTGGACGAGGTTCTCTTCCTCATCTACCCAGGAGCCGGCAAAGACCTCCTCAATGGCGGGATAGTCCGCAAAGCTCTCCTGAAGCTGCCGCAGGCGGTTGCGGGAGTACTTGCCGGAGATAAAATCTACATGGTCGCTGCCCAGAGCGGCAATGATCTCCTGCCGCAGTTCGGGGGTGTCCAGGTCCTCCACCAGCACCACGCACAGCCGTGCGATGTTATCGGGCCGGTCGTTGTCCAGGTAGCCGCCGCCGTACCAGTCTGGGAGGACGGGTTCATAGGACACGCTGCCGTATTTCTGAGAGAAGTACTCCATCAGGCCGATATAGAGATTTTGGGCCTCGTCCTGGGAGAGAATGCCAGTCTCTCTAACAGCCGTTTCGGGTTGCGGGTCCGGCTCCGGGAGGACTCCCTGCACACCGGCTTTGTCTTCCGTCGTGGTGAAGGTTTCCGTGTCTGCTGCCGGCATGTTGTCCTCCACCAGGGTATAGCTGTGCAGCTCACTTCCACCGCGGCCGGTCACGGCAGTGTAGATGGGGAAGGCGGCGATGAGAACTGCTATGCAGGCGGCCAAGGCGATGTACTTCTTCCACGATGTGCTCCGCCGGACCGGAGCGTTGGAGAGCTTTTCCCGCAGGGCGGTTTTCGACCCCTCGCTGGGGTGCAACTGCTCTCTCATGGAGCGAAACAGATCAGAGTTCATGAAAATAATCTCCTTTCAGTGCCTTCCGGAGCATCTCCCGGCCCCGGGACAGGCGCATACGCACCGCGCCGGGCCGCAGGGAGAGGGCTTTCGCGATCTCCTCGGTGGAGAGCTCCTGGAAGTAGAATAGATAGAGGGGCAGGCGGTACCCCTCGCCCAGGGCGGACAGTGCTGCCCAGACCTGGTTTTCCTCCGGCTCCCGGAAGAAAACGGGGGTTTCAGGGGCCTCCTCCAGGGGGACGTTCTTTTTCCGCCAGGTGGAGGCTGTCACCCGGCGGGACATGTTCAGGGTGGTGCGCAGCAGCCACGCCTTGCGGTGCTCCTCCTCCCGGAAGGACTTGCCAGACTGAAAATAGGCCAGGAAGACCTCCTGGAACACGTCATCGGCGTCGGCCGGGGAGCCGGTTTTGGCCAGGGCAAGGCCGTACACCATGTTTTGATAGCGGGAGATGATCTCCTCCATTTCGCCGCCCGTACGCTGCGGCTGGATGTCCATAGGCAGGACCTCCTTTCACCCTATACTCAATCTTGAAAGGGGATTTGTCACAAAGACGGAGAAAAAATATGCCCCGGCCCAAAACGGCCGGGGCGGATCCTATGGGATCACAGGATCTTGGAGAGAAATGACCAGGTGTGCACCTCCTTGGGTGCGGTGAGAAAGGCGTGGGGCTCGTCCCTCTTTCTCAGGCCTGCCCGCTCCGCTTGCTGTGGCGGAGCTTGTTCTGGTCCCGCCACTCCCGGGGCGGGATGCCGTACCGCTTCTTGAACGCCCGGGAGAAGTGCAGCTGGTTGGGATAGCCGCAGAGGGTGGAGATCTCCCCAATGGGGGCATCCCCGGTGCGCATCAGCTCCGCCGCCTTGGAAAGGCGCATCCGGATCAGAAACTCCTGGGGCGGGCAGCCCATGCACTCCTTGAAGAGCCGGCTGAAGTAGTTGCGGTTCAGGCCGCAGAAGTCTGCCAGCTCCTCCACGGTGAGGTCCCGCTGATAGTGCTGCTCCATGTAGGTCACGGCCTCCTGGATGTAGAAGTCCTTGAGCCGGGTGCCTCTGGCGTCCCGGTGTGCGGTGGAGGACTGGATGAGGGCGTCCAGGAAGAGACAGAGATAGCCGATCAGGTGGATAGCGGAGGCGCTGGCGTGGTCCGTGATGTACAGCATCAGGTCTTGCACCTGCTGGCCTGCGGCCTCATCGCTGGGGCGGTAGATCGGCTGGCGGATTCCCAGGCCGGCGCTGTCCAGGTACTCCGAGACCCGCAGGCCATCGAACTCAAGCCACACGTACTTCCAGGGGTCCTCGCTGTCTGCGCAGTACGTGTTGATCTGGCCGGGGCAGATCAGAAAGCCCTCTCCGGCCTGCAAGCTGTAGTGGTTTGTGTCGCCGTTTTCGCTCTGGGCGTCCAGCCTGCCCTTGCCGGAGATCACGTAGTGGAACAGGAAGTGATTGCGGATGAACGGGCCGAAGGAGTGCAGCGGTTCGCACTGCTCCCAGCCGTACTGGTAGAGACGAAAGTCCAGGAAGTTCTCATTGGGAAAGATGGAAAACGATAAGTCTGCCATAGCCGTCTCCTTTCCGGTTCCCTCCAGCGTGTGGGGAACCACAGCTGCCGGGCTATCTTCTCACCCGGGAATCCTATTTCCTATTGTACACCTGAACTGCCAAAGCTGGCAAGAAAAACGCTTGGCCTCGTGCAAACGTGCCGTTTTGTGCCTGCATATGGCACCGGATTGGCCGCTTTGTGCCTGTTTCGGTCTGAGATCAGAATTCCGTTAGTGCCCTATTCTGCTGTGAGGTGAAGCCGGATGGCCGTGTGTTCCCGCAGCAAGGGCAGCGGGTAGCCGGCCTGCATCAGAATGTCTCCCGGCCAGAGCTCTGGCTCATCGTTGATCCTGTACTGGAGTTTTGGGTCCAAACCCTGCAGCTTCAGAAACAGGAAGGGCGGTGCTGCCACGGCCGGACCGGCCACGAGAGACACCAAGGCCTCTCTCTGGTTCCGAGACACATTGGCCCAGGCGGTGTAGGGTCCGTCTGGACGGGAGAGCCGATAGTAATCGCCATTGCGGATGAGGTCCTGGACGGCCTTGTACTCCGCCACCTGTTGGGCCACCTCTGCCTTTTCCTCCGGGGAGAGGGCACCCAGGTCCAGCTCATACCCGAAGGCGCCGGACATGGCCACGGTGCCCCGGACCGCCAGGGAGGCCCAGCGGTCTGTGTGGCAGCTGGGGACAGAGGCCACATGGGCGCCCATAGTGCAGGGCGGGTACGCAAACGAGGTGCCGTACTGGATGGTGAGCCGGTCTATGGCATCGGTATTGTCTGAGCACCAGATCTGCGGGGTGTAATAGAGCATGCCGGCATCGAAACGGCCGCCGCCGCCGGCACAGCCCTCGATGAGCACGTTGGGCCAGGTCTTGCGGAACCGCTCCAGAAGCTCGTATACCCCCAGGACATACCGGTGGGAGACCTCGCCCTGCCGCTCCGGGGGCAGAGCGGCAGACCAGGGGGCGGTGAGACAGCGGTTCATGTCCCACTTCAGGTATGCCAGATCCACCCCGTCCAGGGTCTTGCGGAGCATGCCGAAGACGGCATCCCGGACCTCTTTGCGGGTGAAGTCCAGCACCAGCTGATCTCTGCCCCGGACATAGGGCCTGCCCGGCGGGTTCAGCACCCAGTCCGGATGGGCGGCATAGAGAGCGCTGTCCTCGGAGACGCACTCCGGCTCAATCCAGAGGCCCAGGGACATGCCCAGTTCCCTCAGCTTCCGGGAGAACGGGGCCAGACCGCCGGGAAGTTTGCTCTCGTTGGTCCACCAGTCTCCCAGCCCGCCGCGGTCGTCATTGCGGTGGCCGAACCAGCCATCGTCCAGGACGAAAAGCTCCACCCCCAGCGCGGCGGACTCCTTTGCCAGGGCGAGGAGTTTAGAGTCGTCAAAATCGAAGTAGGTGGTCTCCCAGCTGTTCACCAGTACCGGCTTGGGACGGCCTGCCCAGGGGTCCCGGATGAGACAGTCCCGGATGGCCCGGTGGAAATTGCGGCTCATGGGGCCGAACCCGTCTGGGGAGCATATCAGGGCCGCCTCTGGAGTACAGAAGGTCTCACCAGGCGCCAGGTTCCAGGTGAAGCCGTCCGGGTGAATGCCCAGGGTGAGCCGGGCGGTGTCGAACTGATTCCGCTCTACCGCCGCCTGGAAGTTGCCGCTGTACAGGAGCATGGCCCCGTAGCAGAGGGCGTGGTCCTCTCCGGCGTCCGGGGCACAGAGCACCACAAAGGGGTTGTGCTGGTGGCTGGAGATGCCCCGGAGGCTGCCCACAGACTGCACGCCTGGACGGAGCGGCGCCCGGTGGGGGACCCGCTCATAGGTGTGGCGGCCATCAAAGGTGATGAGGTCCAGGTCCGCGCTGGGAAGGTCCAGGCACAGGGAGGCCGCCTGCAAAATCCGGATGGTCCTGTCCCCGTGATTCACCACGCGGACGGCCCGGGTGATGAGATCATAGGCCTCAAAGACGCCGTACAGGAGCTGTACAGAGACTTGGGCCACCGTGTCCTCTAGGGTGATCACCAGGGTCTCGGCCTCATCGGAAATTCCAAAAAATGCCGGAAGGCCATCCAATTCGTATTTATCGTGGATAATTATACAGTCTGTATAGCGGAAATCGGCCCCGCAGCTGCCGTCCGGGAGCTCTAGGGCCAGGGAGGACAGCCGATAGTCCCCGTTGCCGCTGCCGGAGTACTCCTGGGGCAATACATCCAGGGAGTAGGTCCGATCGCCTGCGGCCTCGTCCGGGTTGGGGGAGAAACCCCGGTCTGCATACGGAATGAGCCGGGACAGGTCCCCGCGGATCCGGGAACCATAGTATGTGTGGAGCAGGACGCCGTGCTGATCCGCCTTCATCTGATAGGTGGTACGGCGGGTGTGCAGCGTGATCAGGCCTGTGTTATGGTCTAAAATGATCATGTGGGAGACCTCCCTGGGAAAAATCTTAGGTACCACGACAGCCCCGACAGGCATAATACGCCTGCCGGAGCTGTGTGAGGTAAGGGACGCCAACAGCGGTTAGGGTCTGAGGAGGCGACAGAAGCCGCTGAGAGGCTGTAAAGGTTTTTTGCAGTACAGAGACTGCAGGGGTTGGCTTACTTGCCGCCGGTGTGGGCGATGCCCTCGATGAACTGGCGCTGGAAGATCATGTACAGGACCACCATGGGCAGCATTGCCAGAAGGGAGCCGGCCATCAGTACGGGGAAGTTGGTGGAGAACTGGCCCCGAAGAGTGGCGAGACCGGAGGACAGGGTCATCATGTTCAGGTCCGAGTTCACAACCAGGGGCCACATCAGGTCTCCGTATGCAAACACGGCGGTGAAGATGGTGAGGGCTGCCACGCTGGTGCCGGTGAGGGGGAACAGTACTTTGGTGAAGGTCTGCCACTGGTTGCAGCCGTCCAGGTACGCCGCCTCGCTGATCTCGTTGGGGATGCCCAGGTAGGTCTGCCGGAGAAAGAAGGTGCCGAAGGCGGACACAATGCCAGGAAATACCAATGCAAAGACCGTATTGGCGCCCAGGGCAGGGATAAGGTTACCTAACTTGGCCACCATCTGATACTGCGGGATAATAAAGATCTGGCTGGGCAGGGACATCTGCACCAGGATGATGCCGAAGAGGATGTTTTTGCCTTTGAAGCGCAGCTTGGCGAAGGCGTAGGCCGCCATGGAGCTGAACGCCACGGCACAGACCACCCGGAAGAAGATCATCAGGGCGGTGTTGATGTACATGTTTACGAAGGGCAGGCTCTTTACGGCGTCCACGAAGTTGTTCAGATCCCAGTGGGTGGGGAAGAAGACGATCGGGTTTACCTGCATGCTCTCGGTCTGGGTCTTGAAGCTGGTGAGGATCATCCAGACGAAGGGAAAGATCATGATGACGGCGCCCAGGATCAGGACGACATAGGTGAGGACCTTGGTGATTTGTGCGTTGCGCTGCATGTTTTTCATGGTGCGTCCTCCTCCTTATACTTCGTAGTTGACCCACTTCTTCTGGCCGACGAACTGGATCACGGTGACAATGCCGATGAGCAGCACGGTCCAGATGACGATGGCGGAGCCCATACCACGGCTGCCGGCCACGAAGGACTGGCGATAGAAGAGGTACATCAGGCTCTGTACAGACGTCAGGGCGGGGTTGGTATCCTCCACCATCATGTAGATCAGGTCGTAGACCTTGATGGAGGACATGAGGCGCATGATCATCACCACGAACAGGGTGGGGGAGACCATGGGCAGGGTGATGTGGAAGAACTGGGTGATCTTGCTGGCGCCATCAATGGAGGCGGCCTCGTAGTAGGACTTGGAGATGTTCTGCAGGCCAGCCAGCAGCAGGATGGCGTCATAGCCGATGTTGCTCCAGATGGCCACGATGGCGCAGGCGATCATGACCACGTTGGGATCTGTCACCCAGTTGATCTTGGTGCCGAGGATCTGGTTCAGAATGCCGTAGTCCGCGTTGAAAATCCAGCGCCACACCATGGTGACGGCCGCCGGGGCGCAGACCATGGGGAGGAAGAAGATGGTGCGGAACACGCCCTTGCCCTTGATCTTGGCGTTCAGGAGCATGGCCACCAGAAGGGCAAGAAACAGGCCCAGAGGCACGGTGAGAATGCAGAAGTAGATGGTATTCCAGGTGGCACGCCACACCTCGGGGTCCTGGAACATCTCGATGTAGTTCTGCAGGCCTACGAACTTGTACTGGCCGAAGCCCAGGTGCTCGCAGAAGCTGGTGTAGATGGTCTGGACGAAGGGCCACAGGTTCAGGATGATCAGGCCGATGATGGTGGGGGCGATCATCAGGTAGCCCCAGTTCTGCTCCCGCTTGGCGGCAGCAGACATCTTTGTCTTTGCTTTCTTTTGCTCTGCCATTATGGACGCCCTCCTTTACTTGTCGGCCAGTTTCTTGGCGGTCTCGGTGTTGATCAGGTTCTGGATCTGGTCCAGACCGGTGTCGATGTCCACCGAGCCGTTGTAGATGCTGGTCATGATGTCCACCACGTTGCTCTTCCACTTGGGACGGGCGGAGTTGTTCACGTACTGGACGGCGTAATCGAACTGATCCATCACGGCCTGCAGGTCCAGCTGGTAGCTGAACTGGTCAAAAGCGCTGATCCAGGTGTCCTCCAGACCCATGTAGGCGGGGATGGCGGCTCCGGACTCGCCCTGAATCCGCTGGGCCTCTTCGCTGCCGAAGTACTTCAGCACGTCCAGGCAGATGTCCAGGTTTTTGCCGTGGGCAGCGGTGGCATAGGTGAGGCCGTTGGAGATGGTGGCATGGCCGTTGCCGCTCACAGGATTGGGAGCTGCCGGCAGAACCGCTACATCCCACTGTCCCTCAATGTCCGGGTAGTTCTTCATAGAGGAGAGCAGGTTCCAGCTGCCCTCGAGATACATGGAGCCCAGGCCGGAGAGGAACGCGGTGCCGGGGCTGGTCTCCGCGAAGTAGGCCTGGTCCGGGCACCATTCGTAGGACTGGAGGTCCACGTAGAACTTCACGGCGTCCCGGGTGGCCTGCTGGTCGAAGCCGCCCTGGGTCTTGTCCTCGGTGAGGATGCAGCCGCCGTTTTGGTACACGAAGTTGTGGTAACCCAGCTGCTCATCGTTGTACGCCATGTAGCCGTACTTGCCGGTGACGTCATAGATCTTCTGGGAGGCATCGATGAGGTTGTCCCAGGTCCAGGTCTCATCCGGGTAGCTCACGCCGGCGGCATCGAACATGGACTTATTGTAGACCAGTACTACATTATCCTTGTCCTTCGGCACGCCGTACATCCGGCCGTCTTCACCGGTGGCGTTTAAAATTGAGATGTCGCTGTAGTGCTCCTGATAGAAGTTGGGGTCCTCATCGTCATACAGGTCGGTGACATCTGCCAGCATGCCAAACTCAGAATAATAGAGGATCTGGTCACTGTGCATCCAGAATATGTCAGCCATTGTATTGCTCTCTGCGGCGGCCTCCAACTTGGTCCAGTACTCGCCCCAACTGGTGACCTGTACCTCGATCTCCACATTGGGGTTGACGTTGGCGGTATAGGCATCGCACATGGCCTGCATACCGTCCCGCTGGCCCACGTCCCAGATCTGGAAAGTGAGGTGGGTCTTTCCGTCTGAGGTGCCGCAGCCGGCGAGGGACAGCAGCATTGCCACCAGCAACACCGCCGCCAACACGCGGGGAATTTTGTTCATGTGTTCCACTCCTCTTCTTTATGCTAGATTCCTGTATCCCATCCGGTAGCCCGATGTGGGGGCCGGCTGGATTGCAGGAATCATATCACAGAGGAGCGGCGCCGTATATGAACCGGTAGCGGAGAAAATATGCCCAGATGAGACATATAGCGCTTTATGTGCAGGTCTGGTTACATGCGTGCATAAAACAACAAAACTTTGGTTGGATGCACAAATTTGGTCAAAGTTTCTTGTCTAAAATGCCAGGAAGTACCCCGGGCACTTGCGTTTCTCCGGCGTTTTTCCGAAGGCCGGTCCCCGGATGCCGGGTGTTTCATATGGCCTGGTGTATGCTCCCTTTTCTTACCCCCTTTCTCCCCGCCCTTGACAGCCCTCCGGAAAGCGTGCTATAAGGTGTGAAAAACGAGGACCGGTGGGATCCGGCCAGATTGGAAGGAGCGGGAGTACGATGCGTTTATTCCGGGATTGGGAGGCGGAGACGTCGCCGGACAGCCAGGAGCAACCGGAGAAGACAGGCGGGGCGAAACTGTGGGAGATCCTGGAAGGAAACTGGGGAACCCTGCCGCAGATCAACCTGCTCTTCCTGGCGGGCTGCCTGCCGGTGGTCACCATGCCGCTGTCCCTCTATGCCATGCACTATGTCATGCGCCGCCGGGTGCTGGGCATGCCCAAGGACAACTGGGCGGACTTCAAGATCGGCTTTCGGAAGTTCTGGAAGCAGGCCTATGCGGCCTTCTTCCTCAGCGTAGGGCTGCTGGCTGTGTCCGGCGTGGGGGCCTGGTTCTATCTCCGGCAGGCGGCTGAGAACTTCTTACTGTTTGCCCCCTTTGTCCTCTGTTCCACAGTGTTTCTCACCACGGCCCTCTCCGGGGAATACCTGTACGGCTTCCTGATTGATGGGCTGTCCGTCAAGGAGGCCTTGCGGCGGGCCGTGATCTGCGGCCTCGGCAAGCCGCTCCGTTCCATTGGGACCGCGGTGTGCACCATCGGCATCGTGGCAGTGTCTGCCATCGCCTTCCCCTTCAGTGGGCTGTATCTGCTGATCCTTGGCTTCTCCGTGCCCTGCCTTCTGGGACAGTTCCTGGTGCGGGTCCATCTGGACCAGAATCCCTACTGAGAGTAGTCCGTTCCATGCATGAACAAGCAATCGCCCTCATAGCCTGCCGGCTATGAGGGCGATTGCAATGTTATAAGGTATAGGCGCAGCGAGGATAGATGCACCGAATGCAAGGAGATGGGGGGGCGAACCGCCATAGAATCGCAATAAGGCTGGCATCGGACAGTGTAGACTGATGCCAGCCAATTCCTAACGGTTTTGTGCTTCTACTCGGTGTGGGAATGGGAAAGGTATCGGTCTCAGGTATCTTCCTGTTCTTCCCGCGCTTGCTCTACCAGTTCCCGGTACATATCCCACTCATCTTCGGGGATACCTAAGCCCTGAAGCGCTACTTCTTCAGAGCCATGAAAGAAGTCCATCATATGCAGAATGCCTTCCACGCGAGCATCCACTGCCCCTTTGTGTATTAGGTCCTGTACAGCTTGACACAAGTCGTTCCCCTCCATTTGTTTATTCGAATGTCATCGCACCCGTGAACACGCAGATACGAATGCTGGTTTTCGTTGGACTGGATTCGCCATTTGCGGACCGTACCGCTGCAGGAGTTGAATCTCAGAGCCCCCGCACATAGAAGTAGAGGAGCTCTAAGCTGTCCAGAATGTCCGAGACAGCTGCCGCTTCGTAGCTGTGGACATACCGCATGGGGATCTGGATGCCCCCGGCGCGGATGCCGCCGCCCTTTGTCTGCATGACGCTGGCATCGGTGGCACCGGCAGCGTACGCCTCGATCTGATACCGGATGTTTCGCTCCTTTGCCACGGCCTTCATGCCCCGCACGATGTCCCGGTCTGCGATCACGCCGCAGCCAAACCCGCTGGACCGATCCATCACCTTGATGGAGGCGCCGTCTCCAAGGCGGTTTATGAACTTCCGGTCCGGGAACGCAGGCAGGTCTGTGGAGAGGGACATGTCCAGCGCGATGACGATGTCCGGCTTGATATTCTCAGCCGCCACGATTGCCCCGCGCCCGCCGGTCTCCTCCTGGGTGGAGAAGACGGCATAGAAGTCCGGCCCCTCGGGATCATCGGCCAGGAGACGGGTGAGTTCGATGAGCTGGTACACGCAGGCCCGGTCATCCAGAGCCTTGCCTGCCACCATGCGGCCGCCTTTGCCCAGAAACAGGGTGGGGTACTGAATGGAGATGGGGTTGCCCACCTCAATCCCCAACTCTTCTGCCTCATCCCGGCTGGCGGCGCCTACGTCTACGAAGAAGTCGCTGAGGTCCTTGGGCATCTCTGTGCAGAGAGCGGGTCTGCCTGGGTTGATGTGGTTCACTACTCCATCCACATGGCCTGTCTCCGTCTTTACGATCACATGCTTGCCGAAGAGCTGCTGGGGAAATACGCCGGACAGCGTCTCGATCCAGAGAAAGCCATGGTCGTCGATATGGCGCACGATGAGGCCGATCTCATCCAGATGGGCAACCACGGCCACCTTCTGTCCCTTGCCGGGGCGGTGGACGATCAGGTTGTGGAGGTTGTCCGTCTCATAGGTGAGTCCCTTTGCATCTGCCAGAAGGGAGCGCACCAGCGCCTCCGCCTCGTCTTCAAAGCCGGTGGGAGCCACCGCCTCGCACAGCGGTCCGATCCAGGCCCGCAGATCTTGTTCCAGTTGGGTGCGGTCAAAAGTCATTTGGAGCTCCTCCATTCAATCTGTGGGGTAGGGCGCCCGCGATTTGATGTCTGTAGTGTAGCATGCGAGGTCTGGGAAATCAAGAACCACTTGGATTTGGCGAATGGCGCCGCAGGAAGATAGGACGTCTGGTGGGCCGTGTGTAACCTTGAAGGAAAAAGCAAACCACCGGCGGGCCGGTGGTTTGCACGGGGGAATGTGGGGTGTTGATTGCTGATATCAGAGACTGCGGTGCCTCAGAAGCTGTGCTGGATGAGCCACTGCTCGGCTGCCAGAACCTCTTCCGAGACATCGGTGCCGTCTGCCAGGACGACTTTCTCCTCCGGGAGCTGGCCGAAGATGTCCAGATGGGCCTTTTCAGCTACCACGTTCTTCAGGTAGTTGTTGTCGTCGGAGAAGCCAGGGTCCGGTTGGAGCTGGCACATGTTGTACGCCTCCAGGATGGCGGTTACCGGGGCGCCATGGAGGGTGAGGCCCGCGTACTTGCTGAGGTCGGCGCCGCAGGGGCCTGCATCCTTGTAGAGGCGGACCACCTCGCCGAGAAGGATGTTCCTTTCCTCTTCGGAGACGGGGTTCAGGGTCTGTACCGTGCGGATGTTGTCCTTTACCTGCTCCAGGGTGGACATGCCGGAGAGGGTCACCAGCACCCCGTCCAGACCGCCGGTGAAGCGGACGGCCCAGGAGGCGATGGAGGCGTTGGGGTCCATCTGCTGGAGTTTGGCCCGCACGGTGTCCGGTACCATGGAAAGGCCTCCGCCTTTCACAGGCTCCATGACGATCACCTGTTTGCCGTGCTTCCGGATCACCTCATAGCACTCTCTGGCCCGGACCAGCTCGCTGTTCCAGTCGATGTAGTTTACGGGGATCTGGACGAACTCGAACTCCGGGTGCTCCGTGAGAACCCGGTCCAGCGGCTCGGGGCTGGAGTGGAAGCTGAAACCGAGGTGCTTGATCTTGCCGGCTTCCCTCCATGCCAGGGCGTGGTCGATGAGATGGCAGGTCTTTACCACGCCGCCCTTGCCGTCCACACCATCATAGTAGACGTTTTGAATGTTGTGCAGCAGGTAGTAGTCTATGTAGTCCACCCCGAGGTTCTCCAGCTGCTGGGCAAAGGTAGGCTCGATCTCGTCCTCGGCCTTCAGATTGAAGGTGGGGTACTTGGTGGCCACCCGGAAGCTGTCCCGGGGGTGTCGCTCTACGAGGGCCTTGCGGACGCCTTCCTCACTCTTCCCGTTGTGGTACACGAAGCTGGTGTCAAAATAGGTGTATCCCGCCGTCAGGAATGTGTCCACCATCTCGCAGAGTTGGGGGAAGTCGAAATCGGTGGGGTCGCTGGACAGGGTGGGCAGGCGCATCATGCCGAAGCCCAGTTCGCTTTTCAGTGCCATGGTTGGAGTTCCTCCTTGATGATTTGTGCGGGCAATGCCCGATGTTCTTGCATGCTTGGTGAGCTACGACCGCATCAGCTGCGTGCCACCTGCGGCTTTTCATCATTCCGCTTATTATAGTGGGCCAGCATTCCAATTCCGGCGAGAAGGGCTACCGTCTCGGAGATCAAGGTGGCCCATAGCACATTCTCCGTCCCTGCGATGCTGCGGATCACGAAGAGCAGCACGATGTCAAGACTGCCCTTGTGGAGGATGGAGAGAATGAAAGGTTGTCTCCCGCATCCCATGGCCTGGAATACTGCGATGATGATGAAGGTGAGGGAGTAGATGGGGATGGCGAGACAAAGCACCCGCAGAAACGATGCCCCGTATTCCACGGTAACCGGCTCCCGGATGAAGATGGAGACCAGCTGCCGGGAGAACAGGGTGGAGATCACAGCGCTGGTGAGGGAGACCGCCTCGGAGATCGCCGTGCACATCCCGATGGCAGACCACATGCGCTTTCTCCGGTTGGAGGCATAGCAGTACGCCGCCAGCGGCAGGATCCCCTGGGTGATGCCTTGGTTCACGGCGTAGGCCAGCTGATCGATCTTTCGGACGATACCCAGACCGGCCACCGCCTCGCTGCTGAGGTCGGAGACCATGGCGTTCAGAAAGCAGTTGGACAGCATGGCGAGAGCGATCATACAGAAGCTGGGGAGACCGCCCCGGAGGATCTCCAGAAGGACAGTCTTGCGGCTGCCCTTGGATGCCGGCCGCTCTCCCAGGATGTTATTGGCCCGGTAGAGGAAGATATAATAGAGAAGGGCGATGCTGTTGGAGAGGGCGGTGGCCATGGCGGCGCCGGTTACCTCGTGGCCCTTGGGGAGCAGCACGAAGATGAAGAGTGGGTCCAGGGCGATGTTGAGAAGGGCACCCAGGATCATGCCCAGACTGGCCTGCTTGGGATACCCCTTGGCCCGGATGAGATGTCCGCAGACCGGGGAGACCACGGTGGGAATCCCGCCTATGATGACAGCCCAGAGCACATAGCTCTCGGCATAGCCGATGGTGCTATCGTCCCCGCCGATGAGAAGCAGCAGCGGGTGCTTGCACACTGCCAGAATGCCGGTGTAACAGACGGCGATGAGAAGGGCGCCGATGAGGGAGAACCGCAGCACCAACCGGGCCCGCTGGTCGTCCTTGACACCCAGTGCCCGGGAGGCGGCCGCTGCGCCGCCGATCCCAAAGAGGTTGCTGAGGGCGGAGAGCATGGAGTACACCGGCAGACACAGGGAGACCGCCGCCACCGCATTGGCGTTCTCGGTGAGCCCCACATAGAAGGTGTCTGCCATGTTGTAGATGACGATGATGATCTGGCTTACGATGGCGGGGAGGATCATGGAGAGCACAGCCTTTCCAATGGCCGTCTTTCCAAAGAGTTCTTCCTCGCCTGTTGTCTTGCCCATATGCCTCAAAGGTCCCTTCTATAAACGCACTGGCGGCTTTGAAGTGTGCGGAGAGCCGTCCAATCCGGTGCCGGTATTATATTCCGGAGGGCGGCAGGGTTCAAATACCTGTTTCCTATGGCGTTTCATGCAGAAATTGCATGGAATCGGCAGCCTGGCCTCACAGGAGAACAGCGCGGTTCTGCCGATGGCAGAGCCGCGCTGGGGGGCGGTGTGGGTGGTATCAGCCGGTCTTTCTCGTCTTCCTGCGGGATTTCCCCTTGGTTTGCAGATTGTCGATCATGGCGACTACTTTCCGTGCGGAGCGGGACTTCTCCTGCTGTTTCTTTTGCTTCATCAGCTTGCGGTACCGCTGGCTGCCCTTTTTGGGCGGTGCACCTTTGCGCTTTTCGGGGAGAGGCCTGCGGAGGCGGTAGTTGTCGTGATGCAAGATGTACTGGAAGTAGGGGAGGAGCCGGGGAAAACGGATCTTCTGGTCATGGTAGTGGGTGAGGAAAGGGGGAATGTTCGGCTCCTGCCGTATGGTGTTGCGATGGTAGAGCTCGGTATCGGCCTCGTTGTCTGCGATGACAATCCTCCACTGGCTGAGCGGCGTTGAGACGGCGATGTACTTGTTGCAGAGCACATAGGTGATGCCGTTCTCCTGACAGAAGGCGCTGATGCGCTCCTCTTCTACCCGCAGCTTTTGGCGCAGGGGGCTGCAGAGACTGCACATCTCGTAGCCCTCGGAGAATGCGGTTGCCACATTCTCCACCTGGACCAGATCCTCCGGTGGTACGGAGGACAGAAAAGGACAGCCGGGGACGTGGATGAAGTAATGGTGGTGCTCCTTGCGGCGGACAAACATGGGTAGTCTCCCCTCTCTGGTCGATGTGCCGGCGGATGCGCGGGGTGCACCGAGGCACGGCAATGGTTTTTCCAATCATAGGGGAGGGGGAGAAGGGCTGTCAACAGAGGGGGCGGGAGAAAACAGCCGAATTCAGCCGGTCCGGGCGGGTTGCCGCTTCAGGCCGACACACATCTCGATCAAACGGGCAGGAGAACTCCCATATCACGGCAGAAAAGAGCTGCTCTGTGTCTTTTCAGGCACGGTGATAGTCGGCAATGGTGTTGATAAACCCCACCCCTAGCCCCCGATACCCCCCAGGGGGGTACCCCCGATGCCCC
>CANRFN010000099.1 GCA_947629915.1 uncultured Oscillospiraceae bacterium
CTATTGAAGGTTTGTCAACCGCACTACGTTTTCTAGCTGCCCCTAAAGGGGCTGGTATCAGGCTTCTTTACACCCGCCGACCTGTAAACGGGTCCATTGATGCTGATCTGGTCCCAGGCATAGTCCTCCTGCATCTGGTTCCGGATATACGCCTCGCTCACGCGCTTTTCCCTCCCTACGGTGCTGATGTAGTAGCCTCGGAACCAGAAGTAGCGGTTGCCGTACATGTACTTCAGCTGCGCGTACTTGTCGTAGATCATGAGGCTGCGTTTGCCCTTCAGGTCCCCCCATGAACTGTAACGCTGTATTTCGGTGGGATGGACACCAGCATGTGGATGTGGTCCGGGCAGGCCTCCGCCTTGAGAATTCCACTCCTTTGTACTCGCAGAGTTTCCGGAGCATTTTCCCGATATCCTGACATGCACAGTGATGTAGAACCAAGTCGCACATGACAAATTTAAGAGAGGTGCCCCTGCGGAGCTATGCTTCGCAGGGGCACTTCTTAGTTCATTTGTTTGTTGCCCTGAGCTGTTGCCTCAGTGAGGGAGTAGATCAGGCCTCTTCCCGCTTCTTGGTGATTGCGGTAAGGGTCATGCCTACGCCAGAGATAAACATCAGGGTGAGCCAGATGATGTTCATGACGGTCTCACCTGTCATGGGAGGTGCATCGCTCTGCGGGACATCTTCATCAGGAAGGTCTGTACCAGGCTCATCTTGCGGTGTATCCGGCAGATCCGGTCCGTTGTCCAACGGAGTATCCTGGTTCGGCAAATCCTGGTTCGGGTTGTTCTCCTGGGGGTTCGGCACGTTTGGCTGGTTCGGAACATTAGGAACATCAACCTGAGGTACATCATTGTTGGGAATGTCCTGATTCAGATTATCCTCAGGCGTGTTGGGCTCGTTAGGAGTCTGAGGCTCATTGGGCGTATCGTTGTTCTCCGCCGGCTGGTTATCCTGCGTGGGAGGAGTTGTAGGAGGTGTAGTCGGAGGTGTAGTCGGGGGTGTAGTCGGAGGTGTAGTCGCGGGTGTAGTCGGGGGCGTAGTCGGAGGTGTAGTCGGGGGCGTAGTCGGAGGAGTCGTCTCAGGCGTGGGTGAGGTTGTCTCCGGCGGATTGGACGGGTTCTCCGGTGGGTTGGACGGATTCTCGGGAGGATTCGATGGATTCTCCGGTGGGTTGGACGGGTTCTCGGGAGGATTCGACGGATTCTCCGGGGGGTTGGACGGATTCTCGGGAGGGTTGGACGGATTCTCGGGAGGATTCGATGGATTCTCCGGGGGATTAGAAGGTGTTGTGGGAGGTGTATAGGTGTTTGTGACCGTCCAACTGTATTCCAACTTTTGGGTCATCTGATTGGACTCCCTGTTGAAGACTGCGGAGGATACGGTTTCTGAGCTGTAAGAGACTTCGAAGTTTTCGAGCGATGTTGTCTCAACCACATTATACTTGCACTCTTCGCATTTCTTCTCGCCAGAGCCATCGCTCACGTAGCGATACTTGGGCAGGTTCCCGAAGGTGAGTGTGGGCCATGTGCCATCCGCGTTGGGAGTCATTGTCTTTGTGTCAATGACGGTTTCACCCAGACACAGTTCAAATGTGAGTTCATTGGGACGATAGTTCTCATTGCCTGTACCGGCCCACTCCTTGGTGACTGTGATCTCAACTTGCTCAGGGGTATTGGTAAAGGTCCAGTTGGTGCCCTTCACCACATTGTGGCTGTAGTAACCTTCTTTCCTGTTATAGCCGGTCTCAGTGACAGTAATCTTGTTTGTGGTTGAAGTGGAGATATAGCCTTTAATTGCTTCTTCCCTTACCTCATATTCATATGGGACAGTTTGCTTGAGGCCGTAATCGTAATAATGGGTCTCCAGGTTGTCCCAGAGGACTACCGCTCCTTCGGGCCATCTGCCGTTTTCGTCCGGCTTCATTTCTGCGCTCTTGTATTCCACACCGTTACGGTATAGGACGAACTTGATCGAACTCGGACGGTCTTCCACGGCATTATTGTCGTTCCAATTCTTTGTGACAGAGATGGAGGTGAGTGCGGTGTTGGTAAAGGTCCATTGATACCCAAGTACCTTGCTCCCACCAAACGTGCCGCCTGTGTCTCTGTTAAAACCTGCCCTTGTCTCCGTGACAGGTAACAGCTTGCTTTCGGAAGAATATCCTTCGACTTGCTCTTCTTTTACCTCATAGTTAAACTCAGTGGGTTCTGTCTTACCCGCCTCGTAATGGTATCTTGGCAGCGGGCCGAATGCGTCTACAGGACCACTCGGCCATTTGCCGTTCTCGTCAGGCTCCATCACATACGGGTCAACATCTTCACAGAGAACGCCATCACGGTAGAGGTCAAAGGTGATCGAAGAAGGACGGTTAACCGTGTCCCCATCGTCTAGCCAGATCTTTTCAACCTGAATCTTGACGGTTTCTGGGGTATTGGTAAAGGTCCAGTTGGTGCCCTTCACCACATTGTGGCTGTAGTAACCTTCTTTCCTGTTATAGCCGGTCTCAGTGACAGTAATTTTGTTCGTGGTTGAAGTGGAGGTATAGCCTTTAATTGCTTCTTCCCTTACCTCATATTCATATGGGACAGCTCGTTTGAGACCGTAATCGTAATAATGGGTCTCCAGGTTGTCCCAGAGGACTACCGCTCCTTCGGGCCATCTACCGTTCTCGTCAGGTTTCATCACATACGGGTCAACGTCTTCGCACTTAACCCCATTTCGATATAGGGTGAAGGTGATCGAAGCAGGACGATTGGAGACAGCACCGTTGTCATCCCACTTCTTTGTGACAGAGATAGAGGTGAGTGCGGTGTTGGTAAAGGTCCATCGATACCCAAGCGTCTTGCTCCCACCAAACGTGCCGCCTGTGTCTCTGTTAAAACCTGCACTTGTCTCCGTGACAGGTAACAGCTTGCTTTCGGAAGAATATCCTTCGACTTGCTCTTCCCTTACCTCATAGTTGTACTCAGTGGGTTCTGTCTTACCAGCTTCGTAATGGAATCTTGGCAGCGGGCCGAATGCATCTACAGGACCACTCGGCCATTTGCCGCTCTCGTCAGGCTTCATCACATACGGGTCAACGTCTTCACAGAGGACGCCATCACGGTAGAGATTGAAGGTGATCGAAGAAGGACGGCTGGCCGTGTTTCCATCATCTACCCAATCCTTTTCAACCTGAATCTTGATGGTTTCCGGGGTATTGGTAAAGGTCCAGTTGGTACCCACCACCACATTGTGGCTGTAGTTACCTTCTTTCTCGTTATAGCCACTCTCAGTGACAGTAATCTCGTTAGTGGTTGAAGTGGAGGTATAGCCTTTAATTGCTTCTTCTCTGACCTCATATTCATATGGGACAGCTTGCTTGAGACCGTAATCGTAGTAGTACTTTACCAGATTGCCGAATGCTACTACTGCGCCTTCCGGCCATCTACCGTTCTCGTCAGGTTTCATCACATACGGGTCAACGTCTTCACACTTAACCCCATTTCGATATAGGGTGAAGGTGATCGAAGCAGGACGATTGGAGACAGCACCGTTGTCATCCCACTTCTTTGTGACAGAGATGGAGGTGAGTGCGGTGTTGGTAAAGGTCCATTGATACCCCAGCGTCTTGCTCCCACCAAATGTGCCGCCTGTGCCTGTGTTAAAACCTGCACTTGTCTCCGTGACAGGCACCAGCTTGCTTTCGGAAGAATATCCTTCGACTTGCTCTTCTTTTACCTCATAGTTAGGTCCAACGGGCAGGTCCTCAAATGCTGTCACAAATCCTTCCGGCCATTTCCCACTGGCATCGGGCTTCATCTCATACTTATCTGTGAGCACACCATCCTGATAAAGATCAAACACAACCTTTTCAGGCCTATTCGCGCTTTCGTTGCCGTCATTCCACTGTTTTGCGACCTTTATATACAAAGTTTCAATTTCGCCGGGGATTATGATGTCACCATTACAGGCGATACCACCGCCATCATTGCCCGCTTTGTTGCCAGTAATCAGCAACGGGCAATCATTAGCACTACAGTTTGCTTCAGTCACGCCTTTGAGAGAAATATTATCATCCAACGTAAGATCTTGCATCCACGCGGCATCTTCGTGCTCAGTAAACCATTGCTCAATCTGCTCATCGAGTCCTTGAACTGCCTCTGACAGCCGCGTATTTGACAGCCACGCCCATGCAAAACCTTGCAGCCACATATTAATGTTGCTTATTTCGCTGTCGCGCTCTTCGTCACGCCATACAACTTTTGTTCCGCTAATGAAATTTGATGTGAGCTTTTCATTTACTATATCTAAAGTTTTTTGATTTACATACGCAGATGGGCTAGCTTTGAAAATGTCTGAGCCGTTTCTGTCAGCAGTATTATTAGCGATGTAACAATCTGTTCCGATCGAAAAGAACCCAGTTTCACATAGATATATTCCACCACCATGGTAAGCAGAATTATTTGTGATGGCTACATCTTTGAGATTTAGTACAGTGCCATAATGAATGTAAATCCCTGCACCACGCCATGCCTCGTTGTTTGAAATCTCGCCAGCTTTTAATTTGATCAATTCGCCATTCGGACTACCAAGGCCTTCAAAACTAGACCGGATATCACTGCCGATAGCAATACCGCCGCCTTCACAGACCGCAGGACAGCCCTTCACAATATTACCACTGATGGTACCGCCATTCATTGTGAATGCGCCACCTGCTTTAATAGCAATACCGCCACCTACTGCAATCTGGTCATAGGTATCTTTTACTGTGGCCTTGTTGTTAGTAACGGAACTTCCAGGATTCATTTCAACATAGCCGCCATTATCAATGTAAACACCACCGCCGACAACAGGGATTTGCCTATTATCAGATTCAACAGTATTTTCATCAATCGCACTGCCACTATTTAAAACAATTTTTCCGCTGGTAAACACACCACCCCCACGCTGAGCAATGAACTTTGTGATCTTTGTTCCGTTTAGCGTGAGTTCACCGCCGTTACTGACCACGACAGGAGAATTCTTGTTTCCAATCTTCTCTGTAGTTCCACCGCTCAGCGTTACATTATTCAAAGTCAAGCTACCACCGGAAAGCACTTCAAAAATGGTGATATCGGTGTCACGGGTAATATTGCCACCAGCAATTGTCACATTGCCAGTAATTTTGATAGTATTTTTTACAGTAATACTCGAGCAATCAAATGTACCAGTAGAAAGACTTCCGCCCGTTTCTGCAATGCTCTCCAAAGTCACTGACCCGATGTCAGTGCCTTCCTGCTGAAGTTTGAGGTACGAACATAATGCTTGATATTTTTTCTCGCCTTCATCGGTCAAAGCGTCCTGGACTCCTGCATCCTCAAGGGCCTTAACGGCGTCTTCGTACTCATTAATCAATTCTTCAGCTTCTTTTACATCGAGGCCATCACAATTTTCCGGGAGTTTAACCGCCACAGCTTCGTATGCATCAATAAGAATTTCATCGTGCAGTATATCATATCTTTCAACTGCGTCAGGAGACAGTTTTTCTAATTCTCCTAAAAAATCGGAATCGGGATAACCATTCCTAAAGTTCTGCTCATACCCTGCCAACTCTTCGATCTTTTCTTCTGGTACATTTCGCGGGTCTTCCACAGCAAGGATTTCCATGGCATAGTTTGCAAGGTCAACTCTTGCCTTCCCTTTGTTCATAATCCCAATTGCTTCAACAACCGCCGGATCATTCTCATATGTGCCAGACCCATGTGGTTTTGAAATATTCAGAAAGAGAACTTTATCAGCATTATAAACATGTTCGAACAGATCATTTACGGTTACAAGTGTCATTTCTCCAAATGCAGCTATTTCCTTTGCCTCTCCAAGGAAAATCCACACATAGTTTCTGTCATCGTACTCTGCTTTTATAGCTGTATAATCTGCTAATCTTCTTTCCTCATCCGCAAGTTTCAATTCCGTGTTCTCGACAGTTTCACGCAGTTCTGCAATTGTGTCCAAGTTATCCATCGAGAACTCGACTTCATTGAAGGCTTTTACAGCTTCAATATAATTTGGCAGGAATGATGTCTCTCCCGTTGATGGCCCCTCTGTGACAGGATCACCATCCATAGCCAAATCAGGATCATTTTCAACTTCACCTGGCAGATTCTCTTCGATAGGAGATGCTACGGGTTCAGTAGGCACTGGATTTGCTTCATCTTCGCTAGCCTTATTTTCGCCAGACTCTTGTTTCTCTTCGGGACCCTTAGTCTCTGTACCATCTGCCGCTTCCTGTTTGTTCTCGGACTCATTAGCAGAAGGATCTCCTTCAGGCGGTACAACATCACTGCTGTTGTCCTCTTCATGCTGATCAAGATCTGGATTCGGAAGAGTGTCATTCTCGGAAGGAACAGTGATATCGTCAGAAGGATTGCGGCTATCAGAATCATTTCCTGTAATGCCCTCAGTAGGCAAATCCTCGGGATCAGGAGAGGGAGTATCCTCAGCTGGCGGGATAACTTGATCCCCTGGGTTGCTCTCACCGCCAGGATTCGTCTCGTCATCAGGCGTTGTCCCGATGTCTCCAGGTTCGGGTGTAGACTCCCCTTCAGGAGGAGTAGTGGTCTCAGATGTTCCTGTGGTAGTGGGGTCAATATTGTCCCCTCCAGAAGGTTCTGTCCCATCTGCAAATGCGGGTACCCAGAGGATACCAATCAACATGCTGACGACCAAAACCATGGACAGCACCTTGCACCATTTCTTGCCGATTGACATTTTAACCGCTCCTTTCATCAACAAGCAGCATCACTTTGATAGATAGCCGTTCCGCTGATAACAGATCACTGTATTGAGCAACCGTGTTCTCAAAATGAGAGGAAGTTGCGGAGCCGGCATATCCTAGCCCATGCGCAGACCTGTTAAAAAAGTATACTTTTTTGTCAGGTGGAGGACTCTGTGATTTTTGAGGGAACTAACGTGAATTCGGAGCCTGAGACCTGTTGAAATTCAGTAGGTCAGCTGTTATAATCACAGCCATGAAGATGGCTCCGGTGCCCTGTTAAAAAAGTATAAGTTTTTGTCAGGGCCCTAACTTTATCGCCGTTACCGCACGCCTGTGAAAGCTGGTCTCAGTTGGAAGCAGCTGGTACCTTGCAAAACATCCTCTCATTCATCCGGTCAATTTGACGCTGCTGCGAAGACTGATTTTGCGATGAAATTGCAAGGAACCGCAGTGAGAGTTGCCACACACAACTGTCACATCGTTAGCTGCATCCAATGTTGGCTTAACAACAAATACCCCTAGGCCCAGAGCCTTCGCTCTGCGCCTAGGGGTTTGATCTTTCCAGCTAAGACCTTGCTAGACGGCATCACCGCCTCTGCTGGCGTCTTGGCTTTCTTTTTTCGAGGTCTTCTTGGGAGAATCCGGCCTGAGGCGGGGAGGGTTATCCACATCCTCATCTCTGTGGAAATCGAACCATTCCTCCGCTGTCGAGGTTTCCGCAAGCGTCCTAGAGGAAGCGTATGCGATTTCCATGGTTTCCCGCGGGTTCTTCCCAGCCTTCCGGATTTCTGGACTCAGTCCAGGGCCTCTGCTTCTTCTCGGGAAGATCGAGATGATCCACAGCCCTCTGCATTTCAGCACTCCAGGGTGCTAGCGCGGCACCCTTCCTTTGAGGGGCATCCTTCCCAAGGCCAAGCATACGAACCAGATAGCGATCCAGGTTTTCTTGGACGTTCAGGTCATGGATCGCCGCAGCCCGCACCAGACAGCTGCTGTAAAGCCCTAGACCTGCACAGCCCTTGTCCATGCTAGAATACTCCCCCTCAACATCAATCCACTCATGTCCCGTCCAGCAGCCCCGCAACACATCGGACAGCTGCCGGGCATAGAGCATGATCCAGCCCAGCACAGGTTCAAGAGAGCTCCTTCGCCCTGCTTTCTTCTAGTTTATACTGGATTTTCTATGTATAAACTTGTAATATGCTTTCACAAATTGTATAATCTTGTCGAATGATGCCAGTCTGGATACCCCGATTTCGCATTTTGCCCCACAGATGGCACTGGTGAGTTTCTGAGGCCTTCTGTCCAGCCTGCAATCAGACCTTCCCTCGCCAAGCTGCCTGCCCAGCAACATTCTCCCCAAAACCAGCAAACCGCCGGCGCCCACCCCGGGCGCCGGCGGTCTCATCATATAGCCTTACTTCTCTTCCGTCCCCACAGCTTCCAGGGTGGGCAGCCACACCGCGGCACTGTTGGCGGCGATGTGCAGGGTGTCCCCCTCGGCGGAGACGCTGATCCACTGTACCGGGTCGGCATAGCGCTGAATCAGCATGTTGGCGATGGGGTCTTCCAGGTCCCGCTGGATCTGGCGGCGCAGGTTACGGGCGCCGTACTTGTCTGAGAAGGACTTCTTCACCAGGTAGTCCAGCACAGACTCGTCATAGGAGAAGGCGATCTTCTTGTCCTTCAGCACGCCGTCCAGCTCGGAGAGCATGATCTTGGCGATGTCCTTGAAGTTGGCCTCGGTGAGCTGGTTGAAGTACACGATCTCGTCCACCCGGTTGATGAACTCCGGGCGGAGGAAGCTCTCCAGGGCCTTCATGGACTTCTCCTTACCCGCCTGCTGGGCAGAGCGGTCAAAGCCGAGGGAGCTGGCCTTGGAGGTGCTGCCGGCATTGGAGGTCATGACGATCACGGTGTTCTCGAAGTTCACCGTCTTGCCGTGGGCATCGGTGATGTGGCCGTCGTCCAGCACCTGGAGCAGGATGTTCATCACATCGGGGTGGGCCTTCTCGATCTCATCGAAGAGGACCACGGAGTAGGGCTTGCGGCGGATCTTCTCAGTGAGCTGTCCGGCCTCATCGTAGCCCACATAGCCCGGAGGAGAACCGATGATCCGGGCCACGGTGTGGGCCTCCATGAACTCGCTCATATCCAGGCGGATCAGAGAGTCCGGGGTGTTGAAGAGGTCCAATGCCAGCTGCTTTACGAGCTCCGTCTTGCCCACGCCGGTGTTGCCCACGAAGATGAAGGACACGGGCTTGCGCTTGGCGCTGATGCCCACTCTCCCTCTCCGGATGGCGTTGGACACCAGCCTTACGGCCTCGTCCTGGCCGATGATGTGGGTCTTCAGCCGGTCTTCCAGCTTGGCCAGGCGCTCAAACTCCGCCTCCTGGATCTGGGCGGCGGGGATCTTGGTCCAGAGCTCGATCACCCGGGCCAGGTTCTGGGCGGTGAGGGGCGGATCTCCCTTGGCGGCGATGGCCTCCCGCTCGCTGGTGAGCTGGGCCTGCAGGCTCTTCAGCTCGGCCAGGCGCTTGTAGGTCTTGTCGTTGGCGGTCTGCTGCAGGGTCTTCCGCTCGGCGGTAAAGCCGTTGAGCTGCTGGGTGAGGTCGTTGATCTGCCGTCTCCGGTCGTCCTGACGGGCCTGGAAGGCGGGATCGCCCCGGTTGGGGGCCTCCGCCTCGTCCCGGCTCACCGCCATCTCCAGGGTGTCCCGCTGGCGCTGGAGCCGCTGCTCCAGCCGCTGCAGCTCCTGCAGCCGCGGGTTGTCCTGGCCGCCGGTGGCAGCCATCACCACTTCCATCTCCTTGGCGTAGTCCGCCATCATCCGGTCGATCTCGGCCATGCGGGCCAGGTCCTTGTTGTGGAGGTTCACATCCGAGGAGGCCTCGTCAATGAGGTCTATGGCCTTGTCCGGGAGGTACCGGTCTGTGATGTACCGCTCGCTCATGGTTACGGCCAGCCGGCACATATCCGGCGAGATGGAGACGTGGTGGAAGCTCTCATAGTACGGCGCCACGCCCTGGATGATCTTCACGGAGTCCTCAATGGAGGGCTCCTCCACCATCACAGGCTGGAATCTCCGCTCCAAAGCGGCGTCCTTCTCGATGTACTTGCGGTACTCGTTGAGGGTGGTGGCGCCGATCACCTGGATCTCCCCTCTGGAGAGGGCGGGCTTCAAGATGTTGGCGGCGTTCATGGAGCCCTCGGCATCGCCGGCGCCCACGATGGAGTGCACCTCATCGATCATGAGGATGATGTTTCCGAGGCGCTTGATCTCGTCCAAGAGGCCCTTCATCCGGGACTCAAACTGGCCGCGGAACTGGGTGCCGGCCACGAGGCCCGTGAGGTCCAGCAGGCACACCTCTTTGTCCAGCAGCTTGTACGGGACATCGCGGTCGAAGATGCGCTGGGCCAGGCCCTCGGCGATGGCGGTCTTGCCCACGCCGGGCTCACCGATCAGGCAGGGGTTGTTCTTCTGCCGCCGGTTCAGGATCTGGATGGTGCGCTCGATCTCCTCACTACGGCCCACGATCCGGTCCAGCTTGCCCTCTGCGGCCTTGCGGCTGAGGGAGATGGTGTAGCTGTCCAGGAACTTGCGCTTGGCGGAGCGCTCCTGTTTGGGCTTCTCCCCTGCCCCAGGCGTAGGCTGGCTGTTGTTGGCGCCGTTGTCTCCGCTGTCTTGGTTGCCGCCGCCGAAGAGACGGTTCAGGAAGGGGAAGGTGGCGGTGCGGCCGGAGTCGTCCTCATCGTCCTTCTCGTCCTCGTCATCGTTGGGCTGGTTGGCGGAGAGCTCATCCATGTCCTCCGCCCCGTTGAAGGCGGCCATCATGTCGTTGGTGAGGGTGTCCAGCTCCTCTTCGCTGATGCCCATCTTCTTCATGATGTCCTCTACCGGTTTGATGCCGTATTCCCGGGCACAGGGCAGGCAGAGGCCCTCGTTATAGCTTTTTCCATTTTCGATTTTGGTTATAAACACCACTGCCATGCGTTTGTGGCAGCGACTGCACAGTGTTGGTTTCAAGTGGGTTCTCTCCTCTCGTTGGAGTGTGGTTTTCCTGGACGCACATTATCATTGTTTTGTGAACGCGTCATGAATGGCAGTCTGTCAATTTGTGTACGGCGAGCCAGATCCTATGCCGTAGGGGCGGGAGATGCCACAGCGGCGATGGATCCGGTCTGAAGTGTCTCCATCAGGGTATCGATGGTGAGCATGGACACGATGGGTGTCTCCGGCTCGGCGGGCAAGAATCCGAAGACCTGGGCGATGGCGATGAGGACCACGCACACCACGATGGCCTCGGCGGCCCCTAAGAGCAGCCCGCCGGCGATGTTGATCTGCTTCAGGATCGGCAGCCGGAAGGCCAGGTCCAGGGCGTGGCTGCCCAGGAACCACACGATCACGATGAGCAGGAAGGACAGGGAGAAGAGCAGGAAGTAGGCGATGCGCTCGGAGATGGTCACCACCATGGCCTCGATGATGGCGGCCAGCGGGTTCTCCGGCAACTCTATAGCTGGGGTGTCCTGCAGTTTGCCCAGGGCCTCTTCAAAGTCCTCTCCGTTTACAAACTCCTCCACAAAGTGCTTCACCGGGCCGGGGATGTCCGCTTTCTCCAGGCCCTGGAGGATGTCGTCTTTCTCGATGAGCAGGTGTCCCACCGGCAGCCGGGCCGCATCGGTATTCAGGATGGAATCCGGCAGCTTGATCTCCGGCAGGTCGATCTCATCCACCATGTCCTGGATGGGCTCCCGGATGATGTCCGCCACCAGGGGGGTGAGCTGTCCGGCGATGGTCTGGGCGCCCCAGAAGGCCACCAGGGAGGCCAGCAGTCCGCAGAGGGAGAGCACCAGCCCCTTGGTGGCGCCCCGCCAGGCGCAGAAGATCACCGCCAGGACAATGATGAGATCGATAGCATATGAAGGCATGTTTCATTCCTCCTGTGTGATGCCCGCCCTGGGATTAAGACGGGATATAGAAGCCGGCGCTGGTGGGGGACACCAGCACGGCGGAGCCGTTTTCCAGCAGCAGGACTTTCCGGGCGCCATCCTTGTTCTCCAAAGAGCTGTACAGCTTCAGGTCCGCCGTATAGATGTTCAGGCTGCTGCCGGTGAGCACCGCCACATAGCGTCCGGCCGCGGAGATGGAGAGCACCTGCTCATCCACCTCCAGGGTGGCAGACTTGCCGTTCTCGTCTGCGATCCAGAGCTCCGAGGAGCCGCCGGTGCGGTATTTGCCCAGGAGGGCCGCCGCATAGCCGTCTCCCCCCATGTCGTAACGGCGGAGGTGCTGGTTCTCCCAGGTCACCCGCTGCAGCTCGCCGCTGTGGTTTACGCTGATGAGTCCCTGGTCTGTCACAACCCAGAGCAGGTTGGAGGCGTGGCGGATGTCCAGGGCCACCTCCCGCCCCAGGGAGACGGAGAGATCCGGGGTGTACTCCCCGGCGCTGTAGTTGAGGGTGTAGAAGTTCACGGTGGTGGCGAAGGTGCCGCCCTCCTGTCCCACGGTGAGGATGGCCAGGGTCTTGCCATCGTCTGAGAGGGCGGCATCCATGGCGAGGCTGGAGGAGATATTCACGGTTACCACGGGGTCGAAGGAGGCGTTGTACACCCGGACGGAACTCCGGTATCCGCTGGCGCCTGTCACCACAGTGAGCTGTCCGGAGGCGTTCAGCCGGGCGGAGGTGATGGTGTTCAAGGCCTCCTCAGACCACTGGATGGCCCGGTCCCCCAGGACAAAGAGCTGGGTGCCGCCGGCATCGTAGACCACCGCCTGGGAGCCGTTGGTGTTCACCACCGGGTGCTCCATGCTCACAGACTGGCTGATGTACCGGGTGCCGCTGCCGGAGTACAGGGAGATGGCGTTGCTGGAACACACCAGCAGATCCCCGTCTAAGGCGGCAAAGGTGTCGTCCAGGCCGCCATCGTAGAGGAAGGCCTCCGCCTGGCCGCTGTCGTTGCGCAGAAGGCTCCGGTACCGGATCCAGCGGCGGAGGTTGTCTATGTTCAGCTCATCCCGGAACACCACAAAAGCCAGGGCACCTGCTGCCACTGCGGCCACCAGGAGGAACACCAGCAGCCGCACCAGAATATTCGGTTTTTTCTTCTGGGGCGCCTGTTCCTTGGGTTTCTTCTGTTCCGCCATGGGAACCGCCTCCTCTCTCTAACAAGCAATCTCTCTAACTATCGTCCCATTCCCCGCCCTACAGCACGTCCTCCTCGTACCAGAGGTTGGTCATATAGAGGCCGTCCGGGGGCGCGGTGGGGCCGGCCAAGGTGCGGTTGCGGGAGGCCAGGATCTCGGGGATGTCCGAGGGCTGGAGCTTTCCCTCCGCCGCGTAGATGCAGGTGCCCACCATGGCCCGCACCATGTTGTACAGGAAGCCGTCTGCGCACACCCGGCAGTCTATCATCTGGCCGCTGCGGGTGATCTCGAAGTAGTGGACGGTGCGCACAGTGGTCCGGGTCTCGGTGCCCACGGCCCGCACGGCGGCGAAGTCGTGGGTGCCCACAAACTGATGGGCCGCCTCCGCCATGATGGACTCGTCCAGGTGCTTGGGGTAGAACCAAACCCGGTTCACAAAGAAGGGATCCCGGATCCGGGAGTTGTAGATCTTATAGGTGTACTCCTTCTTGATGCAGGAGCCGATGGCGTTGAAGGCGTCCGGCACCACCGTGGCCTTGGACACAGAGATGTCGTCCGGCAGCCGGGTGTTCACCGCCAATGGCAGCCGGTCTGCGGGGATGCCGGAGGTGGTGCGGAAGTTGGCCACATAGACGCTGGCGTGGACGCCGGCGTCTGTCCTGCCGGCGCCGGTTACCCGCACCGGGTGTCCCACCACATAGGCCAAGGCCTTCTCCAGCACCTCCGCCACCGAGACGGCGTTCTTCTGGATCTGCCAGCCGTGGTATGCCGTGCCGGTGTAGCTCAGTTTCAGGGCGATATTGCGCTGCTCCATGGGGTCCGGCACGTCCTTTCTGCGGGGCGGTGAAATAGATCGATCAAAGGGAAAAACAACGATACGAATCCAGCGGGCTCAGTACCCAAAGGCGCCCAGCACCGCCACGGCCACCGCAAAGAGGATGGCGCAGATGAGAAACACGGTATCGGCGGGGCGGTAGTGGAGCTCGTTCATCCGGGTGCGGCCGTCTCCCCCGTGGTAGCAGCGGCACTCCATGGCGGTGGCCAGCTCATCGGCCCGCCGCAATGCGCTGATAAAGAGGGGCACCAGCAGCGGGACCAAGGCCTTGGCCCGCTGCACGAGAGAGCCGGTCTCAAAATCTGCACCTCTGGCACGCTGGGCGGACATGATCTTGTCCGTCTCCTCGATGAGGGTGGGGATGAACCGCAGGGCGATGGACATGATCATCGCGAGCTCGTGGACCGGAACATGGAGCTTCTTCAAGGGACCCAGGAGGGACTCCAGGCCGTCCGTGAGGGCCAGGGGGGATGTGGTATACGTGAGGAGGAAGGTGCAGGAGATCATCATGAGGATACGAATCACCATGAAGAAGGCCCGCAGCAGTCCCTCGTACGTCACGGTTAAGAAGCCGATGCTGAAAATGGGGGTGCCTGTGGCGTAGAAGATGTTCACCACGGCGGTGAAGACCAGGATGAACACCACCGGCTTCATGCCCTTCACCAGGGCCTTCAGCCGGACGGTGGAAACCTTCACCACGATGGCCAGGGCCACAAAGCAGATGCCGTAGGTGAGAAAACCCTGGCTGGTGAAGAGGGCCACGATGTATGCGATCACGGCCACCAGTTTTGCCCGGGGGTCTAGCCGGTGAATGGGAGAGTTGCCAGGGAAGAACTGGCCTAAGGTGATGTCCTTCAGCATGGACGCCCCTCCTTCCTACGGAGGGCCGCCAGCACGGCGTCTCTCGCCTGTTCCACGGTATAGACTGAGGCGGGGACGTCTATACCCATGGCGCGCAGACGGGCGAAGACGGCTGTCATGGCAGGGACACCGAGACCCATGGACTCCAGTTCGTCTCCATGGGCGAACACCTCTTCCGGGCTGCCGTCCAGGGCGATTTTGCCCTCCCGCAACACCACGAGGCGCTGGGCCTCCCGGGCCACCTCCTCCATGGAGTGGGACACCAGGATCACGGCGGCTTTCTTCTCCTGGTGGTACGCCCGGATGTTGTCCAGGATCTGCTTGGCCCCCACAGGGTCCAGGCCGGCGGTGGGCTCATCCAGGATCAGCACCTGGGGCTCCATGGCGATCACGCCGGCGATGGCGGCGCGGCGCTTCTGGCCGCCGGAGAGGTCGAAGGGAGAGCGCTCCAGGACGTCATCGGAGAGTCCGGTGAAATGGGCGGCCTCCAGGACACGGCGGCGGATCTCCTCTTCGGGCAGCCCCATGTTGCCGGGGCCAAAGGCGATATCCTTGTATACGGTCTCCTCAAAGAGCTGGTACTCCGGGTACTGGAACACCAGGCCCACCTGAAAGCGCACCTGGTGGGTTCTCTCCTTGCTGGACCAGATGTCCTCGCCGCTGAAGAGCACCTGGCCGGAGGTGGGCTTCAAAAGGCCGTTGCAGTGCTGGATCAGGGTGGACTTTCCGGACCCGGTGCGGCCGATCACGGCAACGTACTCCCCGGGCTGGACGGCAAAATGCACATCGTCCAGGGCCACATGGCGGAAGGGCGTGCCCTCACTGTATACATGGGAGAGATGCACAGTCTCTAAAATGGGAACAGACATGAATACACCTCACTGGGAACAAGTTTGGCCGGACCGCAGAAGGTCTGCCAGCACGATGGCGCAGTCTTCCACATTCAGGGCCTCCCGGGATACAGATACCCCGGCTTTGCGGAGTTCATCCAGCAGCGCCACCGGTTGGGGCACTTCCAGGCCCATGGCCCGGAGCCCCTCCACATCCCGGAACACCTCAGCCGGGGTGCCGTCCTTGGCGATACGGCCCCGGTGCATCACGATGAGCCGGTCTGCCTGGGCGGCCTCGTCCATGTGGTGGGTGATGAGCACCACGGTGATGCCCTTCTCCCGGTTCAGCTTGCGGATGGTGGACAGCACCTCTCCACGGCCCGCGGGGTCCAGCATGGCGGTGGGCTCATCCAGCACGATACAGCGGGGCTGCATGGCCAGCACGCCGGCGATGGCCACCCGCTGTTTCTGGCCGCCGCTGAGAAGATGGGGGGCATGGCGGGCAAAGCTGGACATGCCCACGGCTGCCAGCGCCTCATCCACCCGGCGGCGGATCTCCTTGGACGGGACACCCAGGTTCTCCGGGGCAAAGGCCACATCCTCCTCCACCACGGAAGCCACGATCTGGTTGTCCGGGTTCTGGAACACCATGCCGATCTGCCGGCGGATGTCCAGCAAGAGGTTGTCGTCCGCGGTGTCCATGCCGTCCACGTACACCTTGCCGCCGCTGGGCAGCAGGATGCCGTTGCAGTGCTTGGCCAGGGTGGACTTGCCCGAGCCGTTGCGGCCCAGGATAGCGGTAAAGGAGCCCTCGGTGAGGGTGAGATTGAGATGGTCCAGCACCGCCGGGGCTGCCCCGGCGGCGTCTGTATAGTAGAAGGTGAGGTCCTCCACCCGGATCAGCGGGCTGCCCGGGTTGGATGGCCTCTGAATTTGTCTTTTCGGCGCATTGCGCTTTGCCATGATGGGGCTGTCCTTCCTAAATTACTTGCGGCTCCAGCGGCCGGTGGCCCCACAGGGCAGGGCCAGGCCGGTGGCAGACACCGGCAGGCCCAGCTCAGCGGACAGGGTGTGTCCCCCGAACTTGCCGCCTACCACGGTCTGCAGGATGTATGTGAGCACCGAGGGGGAGAGCCCCGTGGTGTACGAATTGAGGATCACGAAGAGGGGGTCGTCTGAGAGCACCCCGGATACCAGCTCCACAAAGGGGTACAGATTGTCCTCCAGCTTCCAGATCTCCCCGGAGGGTCCTCTCCCATAGGACGGGGGATCCATGATGATAGCATCGTAGCGGCGGCCCCGGCGGATCTCCCGCTCCACGAACTTGGCGCAGTCGTCCACGATCCAGCGGATGGGCTTCTCCTCGAGGCCGGAGCACTTGGCGTTCTCCCGGGCCCATTGGACCATGCCCTTGGCGGCATCTACGTGGCACACCGAGGCGCCCTCTGCCGCACAGGCCACGGTGGCCCCGCCGGTATAGGCGAAGAGGTTCAGAACCGAGATGGGGCGTCCAGCCGATGCGATCTGTTTCCGGGCCCAATCCCAGTTGGCGGCCTGCTCCGGGAAGAGGCCGGTGTGCTTGAAGTTCATGAGGCCCACCTGGAACGTGAGGTCCCCGTAGCGCACCTGCCACTTGTTCCCCTGCAGTTTGTTCTCCGCCCAGGCCCCGCCTCCCGAACTGGAGCGGTTGTATTGGGCGTCCGGGTGCTTCCAGCCCCGGTGATTCCGCGGGGTGTTCCAGATGGCCTGGGGGTCCGGGCGCACCAGCAGTTTGTCTTTCCAGCGCTCCAGCTTCTCTCCGCGGCCGCAGTCTATGAGCTCATAGTCTGTCCAACGGTCTGCCAGCCACATGGATATCCCCCCTCCGCACAAAGAATCATCGTATTATACAACATGAGGGGGAAGGTGTCAAACACAATAGGGGCCGAAAAATCTGCGAATGGCGTACAGAATCCCGCCCAAAACAGGCCAAAAGGCCAGCAAAATGACCAGTTTCTTAAGATGCCGGTCTCTCCGCCAGATCTCACTCTTCTTTCCAGGATTGGACAGTCGTTCCAGGGCAGCAAAGGAAAGCCTTCACATCATCCTCCGGGAGATCTAGAGCGGCACTTTACCGCAGCAGGAACGTTTGCATCCCACCCAGCAGCAGCCCAGGCTCTCCAAAACAGGCAACCAGCTGGAACTGGACACGGCAAATGCCAGTGGTATATTGCCTTGTCCTGATCAGTGCAAGGACAGTACAAGAAAATCTTCTGTAGGCTGGATACTCGGCCCAATGATGATCGGTTCTTGATCTCATCATGATCACCAACAGCCTCATCATGTTCAGGGCGCAGCCTTATCTTGTACAGTGCAACCTCTATCTTGTACAAAAGCGGACTGCATCAAGGTCTCACCATAGTCAGTACCTGTCGAAACAGATCTGCCAAAAGATAGTCAGAGAACCGGAAGCAGGGGGCCAGTCTGAACAAGACTGACCCCCTGCTGGGTTTCCTGGTGGGCAAGAGCCCCTACTTTTTCCGCCGTGATATCGTTACAACCACCGCACACAGTGCCATCACGGCCATCGCACCGGGCACAAGAACTGGCCATTTGAAAGCCGTGCCATCCGATGTCTCCGGCGGCTGGGTGACTTCTGCCGGCTCGGTCTTTGTTCCAGAGATCTCCTGGCCAGCGGGTTCGCTGCTTACGGGATTGTCCTCGGGCATTTCGCTGGGAAGCGTCTCGCTTACAGCAGGCGCATCCTCTGTGGGAGCAGCCGCTCCGCATACGGTACAACGGCCGTCCTCATACTGGTTCTCTGTCTTGGGAATCGTCTTTCCTTGGACCACCGTCTCCCGCAGACAGTACAGATCTCGTCTCCGGCATAGCCTTCTTCTGTACAGGTGGGCCCCTTAGCGCCCTTCAGCTCGGTCTCGAGCTTCGGTTCAGGAATTGCGCTGCCCTGATCCACCACATCTCTTTATAATTTTATCTTAAAGATTCAATGCACTATTCATTGCTCCAGTGTTGAAACGATTCCATATTTTTGTAAGCTAACTTTTGTATTCGACCGTTTTATGTGTTTTAAGTAATCAGGTATTGTTTTTCATCGTAATAGGTTTTCATTCCATTCAAAATATCACCAACAAACTGATATACTTCCGCTTTTATATTTTCCAATTCCGACAAAGGCATCTCGTTAACGCAGTTGCCAAATGACGAATCGCCATGTGCCAAATCATTTCTTTTATTTCTGACTGTATTTAGTTGTTCACCTTTTGTGCTCAATCTGTACCGAATACGGTGTCTATCACACAGCTCTTTAATATTCTTAGCATTTAAATTTCCACTTATTCCCAATGCGCTCCTAGATAGAATCAATGGACTGCCTGATATAACATCTTGGATAATCTGTTGTACTCGTTCTTCATAAACAGACCTTCCTGAAGATGGCCCATAAATTTCATCGATTCTATAATTTGACCAGATATTCTTGATCTCAGAAATCGCTAAGTTATATGTGCAACCATCATCTTTAATTCTTTCATAAATCTGCATCATTCCACTCACAATGCAAGCTTCTATCAGATTATATAGCATCAATATCAAATTAGATTTCATGATTTTTACAAGCTGTATGTTATCTGCTGTTTTAATATGTTCGGTACCTTTCTCTGCTTCAGCAATCACAGAAAAGTAGAAGTCAATTTCGTCTTTTCTCTCATCGAACAATTTTAATGTAAGCCGCATTTACTCATCCCTTAAGCAGTTGATCCCGAACATATTCAACTCGTTGCTTGAGTCTTCCTTGATTGTTACTTGCATCAGAAGTGGTGTAATCTGCAAATTCTTTAGAATTGATCCACTCAATATTTGTGACATTCAAATTCGGTTTCATACGTAAAGCAAGTGCAGTACCAACTGCCAATGCTTCGAATCTAACACGTGGTGTTGCTTTGGCATTCGCGCTCTTAGCAAATCCAAAAGGAAAGGTTTTTCCCACAAAACTTACCATACGGTCGAACTCTTTCTTGTACTCATCTTTATTAAAAGTAACCAAATTATTGATCAAAAAGTCGTCCAAGAATTCACTTACATCAT
Organism: uncultured Oscillospiraceae bacterium; assembly: GCA_947629915.1. Taxonomy (GTDB): domain Bacteria; phylum Bacillota; class Clostridia; order Oscillospirales; family Oscillospiraceae; genus Enterenecus. The sequence continues at coordinate 19,494 of CANRFN010000099.1, forward strand.
GTTCAAAACGCTCATATTCGTTTAGAAAAGCAAAAAATCTTAAAACAAACTCAAATCTTTCAAAACGATCTTCCCGGTCTCCTGACATAGGAGACAATTTTATAAATTGTTTGTCCTTTGAGCACTCTTCGATAAATGTAGTCAAAGGGCCAGGATAAGATCCCCTTCTAATTTCAGAATCGTTTGCCTTTATTCCAGTCGTATTTATCCTGTAAAATAAATTTTGCCGCGATTCATTAGGGGTATCTTCTTCTAACACTATAATCCTTAATGATTTATTCAGAAACTTTCTCTTTTGTGCATCAGACAAATCTTTAAACGCGAACCCATTGAGTTCCGTCAGCTTTTCCATATTAGATAATCTTATTAAATTATTGAAGAACGCCACTATCGTTTGCATTCTTTGCACGCCATCAATAATTTCGAGTCGGCCATCCTCGCGGTCAGCTAAGAACATGAAAGGAATTGGCAGTCCCAGAAAAATTGACTCCAAGAACAAATTCTTATTGTTTTCTTTCCAAATAAATTTGCGCTGATATTCAGGGATAACGAAGTCACCACTGTTGAATTTCGTGATCAACAGTTCAATCGTGAAATCTTTTGTGTCATAATCGATCTGCCTTTGACACTCTTTTATTTGGAGATCCGCATTCTCCTTTTGCTCCGCCGTGAAAACCGGCTCAGCCCTTTGCCTCTTGCTTTTAGCCATTCAGGCCAACCTCCTGTAGATGTTTCTTAATGCTAATTCCAATTGCTCGTCCTAATTCCACTGGAACAGCATTTCCAATATGAATTCCAAGTTCACGTCGATTAGCCGGGTGCAGATCGTCATCAAAAATATAATTTCGCGGGAAAGATTGAAGAATTGCACCTTCTCGCAAAGACAATGCACGATCTTGCTCTGGATGCCCAAAGCGCCCATTTCCATACCCGTAAAACTGTGTCGTTATTGTTGGTGAAGGTTCATCCCAATTCATTCTGCCATAAACAGACGGATATGTTTTTCCACTATTCTTTTTATGGCATCTTAATTGAAGAGATTCATCCCAATCTCGCCAAGTTCCGCCGGGAACTGAATTCTGGATCCTACGTAAGTTTATTTCAGACAAGCTGCAAGCTTTGTGGAGAGGATCATTTGCATCTTGTTCGCCAGCACCAATTGGTGGAAGATTTCCAATCGCATCTCTCACAGTTGGATAATTATCAGGATTGTACATAGCTTGCACCAAGGAAATTTTCCCCAGATTTGAAGCTAGTAGAACCAGCCTTTTCCGATTTTGAGGCACACCATATTCCGGACAATATACAACTCGCCATTCCACATTATACCCCAATTCAACCAAAGAATTTATAAAATCACAAAACACAGTCTCATTTGAGAGGTCTGGAACATTTTCCATTGAGACAATGTCCGGTGATGTTTCTCGTATGATGCGGGCAAAAGAATAGAGAAGCTTCCATTTATCATCTGTTTGACCGTCTTTTCTATACCGTTTTGTGTACTTTGAGAACGGCTGGCAAGGAGCACACCCAACCAATGCTCGAATACAATTGGCCGGATAAAGGCTCATGATGTCATCAGCTGATACGTCAGTTACATCCTGATGAATAAAGTGCGAATTGTTGTTTGCTTCATATGCAAACGAACAGCTTGCGTCAATATCAATGCCAGCAGCAACTGTTACTCCCGATAGTTCCAAACCCTTTGTTAATCCCCCGATTCCGCAAAACAGATCAACAGCTACACATGGCATGATTTGCTCCCTCCGTTTCTGGTCTTTATATCAATTTTAGTTAAATTCGTTTGGTGATATCCGACAAATTTGTTGATTGGAACCGACACTAGCCACCCGGGACCCGGAGGGTACCCCCCGATGCCCCC
>CANRFN010000100.1 GCA_947629915.1 uncultured Oscillospiraceae bacterium
TTCCTCTTTATTACGTGGGTATAACTTAAATGCATGAAATTTCGAATTCTGGGTATGACTACAATTCATGATATCATTTTATAGACAGCGCAATGTTTAGGTCGTATTCATTCCTTAATCAATTTGATGTAGATCAATGCCGAAAGTTTAATCAGATCAAGGTCTCTTTTTTGAAATCAATATATGAAGACTTCACAAAAGTAGAAACATTTTATAAATTCAACAATAAAAGGTACAAGTACTTATCTTTTGCATTCTTTGCGAGAAAAAGTGAAGATGAGATTGACCTTAAATTACTTGTTGATTTGTGGGATAGATTTGTTTCAAAAACATATAGCAATGAGACCCATGTCGAGCCGGATGTTGAAACGCAAATATCTGCATTTGTTGACACAGAAAATTTTAAAAATAGAATAATAGAAGAGTGCCAAAAGAAAGCAAAAGGGGCATATTGGATCTTGAGAGGCTCAAGAAAACCTAATGAAAAATATGTTGCTTGGCTTACTGCCCTATTTGGCAGAGCTAAACTTGGAAGAGTTCAAATAATCGAATTTGAACAACTTGATCAATATAAAGAGCTGCTTGAAATGCATCAAATTACAGCTTTTAAAATAATAAAACAATAGTAGATGTGTTGCCACGGGCGGCGCACTCTTTGCAAATATATATTTGTAAGATTGTTCCGCTCTGCACTAAGATGTGCTTAAAAAAGAAGCCCCTTCAACTGTCGCAATGCAGAAGAAAGGGCTTCTTACGATATCTTGAGATCTTGCAATTGAGCTTTAACTGTTACATTGCTCAAGAACAATATCCCAGCTTAGAATGATGAGCTCTGTCCGAGCCTTACTTCATGCCGTTCTCGTAGGACTCGATCATCTTTTTCACCATCTGGCCGCCGATGGAGCCAGCCTGGCGAGCGGTGATGTCACCGTTGTAGCCGTCCTGCAGGTTGACGCCCACTTCGCGGGCAGCCTCCATCTTGAACTTATCCATGGCGTCACGGGCGCCGGGAACAACCAGACGATTGGAGCTCTTGGAGCTAGACATTGTTTGTCTCCTGCCTTTCTTTATTTTGATCCGTTTGGATCTCTGGGTGATGGATTCATCATCCGAGGCATAGTTTGGACAGAGACGGCAGAACTATGCGGGGAAATGTGTGACAGCATTGCCAATGCTAACCTCAGGCAGGAAACCACTTCGAAAAGCTGAGCAAAGTGCCTTTCACTGGCTTTCAAGATCCCTCATCGGTCAATTGTTCAAAAATGTGTGCAAGTGCTGTGGCATTCTTCAGGCTTCAGTCCCAGTGATGAGGTGTTCTTGTCGGCAATGCACCGCTGCAAGTACTCCGAGACCAAGCCCGAGACATGTACACCACTGAGAGCAGAGTCTGAGAGTAGAAAACCGCACCGCAGGCGGTTGCCTGCGGTGCGGTGAAGAAGTAGGGGAGAGGTACTCACCCTGCAAACATGGAGAGATAGCCCTGAATGAACACTACCAGGACGATCAGCGGGAGAATATAAGAGACGTAGAAGCGAAGTCCCTTGGGGAAGTGCGGGCCCTCGCCAGTGTTGGTCTCTTTCAGGAAGTTGTCCCAGCCCCAGCCATAGCGGCTGGTGCAGAAGAACACGTACACCAGACTGCCCAGTGGCAGCAGGTTGTTGCTCACGATGAAGTCTTCCAGGTCCAGGATGGTCTTGCCCTCGCCGAGGGGATGGAAGCCGCTCAGCACGTTGAAACCCAGAACACAGGGCATGCTGAGGATGATGATGGCGATGAGGTTTACAACCACGGACTTCTTCCGGCTCCAGCCGGCCAGGTCGATGGAGAAGGAAATGATGTTCTCGAATACGGCGATGATGGTGGAAGCTGCGGCAAAGAGCATGCAGAGGAAGAAGATGGTGCCCCAGACCCGGCCTCCAGCCATGTTGTTGAAGATGTTGGGCAGGGTGATGAAGATCAGCGGGGGACCGGCCTCAGGCGGTACATTGTACGCGAAGCAGGCGGGGAAGATGATGAGACCGGCGATGAGAGCAACGCTGGTGTCCAGGATGGTGACACAGAAGGCCTCACCGGGAAGCGCACGCTTCTTGTCGATATAGCTGCCGAAGATGGCGATGGAGCCGATGCCGATACTCAGGGTGAAGAAGGACTGCCCCATAGCGGCGAAGATCACATCGGACACCCCGGCGTCTACCAGTTTGCCGACGTCCGGGAGCAGGTAGAAGGCAACACCCTCGGAGGAGCCGGGCAATGTCACGGAGTGGATGGCCAGGATGATCATCAGCACCAGAAGCAGTACCATCATCACTTTGGTGATCTTCTCCACGCCCTTCTCCAGACCCAGACTGCAGATGCCGAAGCAGGCTACGACCACTACGATCATGCAGAGGGCCATCAGGCCGGGCTGTGCCATCAGGTTGTCGAACTCGGCGGAGACGGCTGCCGAGTCCATGCCCTCAAAGGTACCGGTCAGAGTGCGGACGAAGTAGAGGAGGATCCAGCCGCCGATGGTGGTGTAGAACATCATCAGCAGGTAGTTGCCCGCCATGCCGGTGTACTTGTGCAGGTGCCATTTGGTGCCCTTGGGCTCCAGTTTGTCGAAGGACATGGCGATACTGGCCTGGCTGGCCCGGCCTACGGCGTACTCCATCACCATGATGGGCAGGCCGAAGATCACCAGAAAAAATAGGTAGATCAGGATGAAGGCGGCGCCGCCGTATTGTCCCGTGACGTACGGGAAACGCCAGACGTTGCCCAGTCCGATGGCACAGCCGGCGGAGATCAGGATGAACCCCAGCCGGGTGCCAAATTTCTCTCGTTTCATAGAAGACCTCTTCTCATTTCTCATTCGTCCGCCCATCTGCGTTAAAGCGCTAAAGCGGCAACTGAGACAGTATACCAGTTGAGAACGCGTCCGTCAACGGGAAAACGCCTATTTTGTTACATTTTTGGTTCCAACTTCTGTGGAATCTGCGATGGGCATCAGCACAATGCCTGCATGAATTGCGAGAGTTTGGTCCCAGACGCATCGAAAGCATGCGTGCAAGGGATAGACGGCTGTTTGTTTGAAGACAGATCAGAGAATCTCTGAATTTGAGCATGTATTCCGCAAGTTAGGGATCAAAAAGAACAACAGGAAGTAGAACTACCTCTGCCGATATGGGAGTATCGCACTTTCATACAGGCTGCACTGCGTAACCTATCCTGCATGTTTGAGACACCGCCGGGACAAGCTGTCTCCTTACAGCTGCATGTCCCATCGGTGCCGCGGTAGCCACAGTGTGTCCTGCTGTATCCGATACAACCAACGGAGTTCCGAGACCAGAGTGCCGTGCTCCGGCTTGGCGCAAGCAGTATGGTCACCCCGGCAGGGGAGGGGACCCACACAAGACACACGGATATGGAATACGGCAGGGAAAGGGCTCATTTGAAAAGATCGTGATATCAGAAGAGATAGATTGACACGGCTTTTTCCAGCATCCTTGGACAAAACTTGGAGTTTGCTTACTTTTTCCTTAACATTGCAAAAATCTACTTGTCTTTATGGCCCCGAGGTGCTATATTTTGTAATCGGTGAAAGCCCTTGGCTGGAACCTGAGCACCTGCTCTTTGGTACGGAAATCGTAGATCAGCTTTTGCTGTCCAAAACGGAGTGAGGGGTACTATGAAAAAAGAGGAAAACAAAAAGTACGTCAAGCTCGGCGTCACCGGTGTTGCCGTGATTGTGGTGAGCCTGATCTGTTTCTTCCTGCTCTTCCGGCTGCCGGAGATCTTTGGCGGGTTCCGGGCGGTACTGGGAATTCTGAATCCCTTCATGTACGGCCTTATCATCGCATACATCCTGAGCCCTCTCTGCGGGAAGATTGAGGGATTGATCCGAAAGGTGTTCCGCACGAAAAAGGGATGGCCCGCCGGTGTATCCATCCTGCTGGCATTGGTCCTGGCGATCCTGGTGGTGGCGGTCCTGCTGCTGCTGGTGATCCCCCGGGTCTGGGACAGCATCATGGGCCTTGCCTCGGCGCTGTACGGAGAGGTGTACCGGGTGATCCAGTGGGTGTCCACAAAGCTGCAGGACCAGCCGGAACTGCAGCAGCAGTGGAACGAGTACTGGAATCAGGTGTTGGCGAGATTGCAGAACCTGATCCCGGAGCTGCAGGCCTGGCTCCAGAAAGACTTTATCCCCACCCTGCAGAAGGTGTTGGGCGGTCTGGGCTCCCAGGTGGCCAGCATCCTCAGCGTGTTCAAGGACTTCTTCCTGGGCATCCTGATCTCCATCTATCTCTTGGGCAGCCGGAAAAAATTCGCCGCCCAGGCCAGATTGATCCTCTACGGAATGCTGCCGAAGAAGGCCGCGGAGCATGTGGAGATCGAGGTGCGGTATGCAGACCGGATGTTCAACGGCTTCTTCATGGGCAAGCTGCTGGACAGCGCCATCATCGGTCTGATCTGCTTTGTGGTCACATACCTGTTCGGGTTTAAGTCCGCCGTGCTAGTCTCCGTGATCGTGGGCGTCACAAACATCATCCCATTCTTCGGCCCCTTCATCGGCGCGGTGCCCAGCGCACTGCTGCTGCTCCTGGAAAACCCCATGCACTGCCTCATCTTCCTGGTGTTCATCGCGATCCTCCAGCAGGTGGACGGCAACTTGATCGGCCCGAAGATCCTGGGCAACACCACCGGTCTCAGCAGCTTCTGGGTGCTGTTCTCCATCCTCCTCTTCGGCGGCCTCTGGGGCATCGTGGGCATGATCCTGGGTGTGCCTCTCTTCGCCGTGATCTACGACATCGTCCGCAAGGTCACCCGGTGGGGGCTCAGCAAGCACGGCCGGCAGGATATGGTGGAGAAGTACGAGCGGGACTATCCCAACGAGGACCGCATCGAGGTCACAATCCCGGAGGACCTGGACGATGTGGGGCCTGAGCAGAAGCTGGTCACAGAGTCGGCGAAACCGGCAAAATAGAACAAGCACAGCGCCGTACGGCGAAAAAGAAGTGATGCGTCAGCCCGCCGGGCTGGCGCATCACTTCTTTCAGGGGATCAATTGCGGCTGGATGGAAGCACTGCCGCGCCTTACGGACGCAGGCCCATGCCGCCCTCCAGGGTGAGGGTCTCGCCGGTGAGGTACTTGAAGTCCGGGTGGGCCAGCTGCACGCAGACCCGGCCGATCTCCAGCTCGGGGTCGCCATAGTGGCCCATGGGGGGCATCTTCACGTTGGCGGCGAAGGCATCGGGGTAGTTCTTCTGGAAGTTCTCCAGCTGCGCGGTCCAGGCGATGGGGCAGATTACGTTCACGTTGATGTCGTCCGGGCCCCACTCGGTGGCTGCCACACGGGACAGGCCGCGGATGCCCTCCTTGGCGGCGGCGTAGGCGCACTGGCCGTAGTTGCCGAAGAGACCGGCGCCAGAGGCGAAGTTGATGACGGTGCCCTTGGTCTCCTTCAGGTAGGGGTGGCAGGCCTTCATGTAGTAGAAGGCGGCATACAGACCGGAGTACAGGGCCAGGTCAAACTGCTCGGTGGTGTGCTGGGCCAGGGGCACGCCGGAGGCGCTGGCCTGGGCGTTGTTGATCAGCACATCGATGCGGCCGAACTCCTTCATGGTCTCGGCCACAACATGCTCTACCACGGCCTCGTTGTCCGCGCCGGCGTTGACGTCAGCCTGGAGGATGAGCACCTTGATGTTGTAGAGGCGCTCCAGCTCCTCCTTGGCGGCCTCCAGCTTCTTCACGTTGCGGCCGGTGATGACGAGGTTGGCGCCCTCCTTGGCAAAGGCGGTGGCGATGCCGTATCCGATGGAACCGCAGCGGCCATCGCTGAGGACAGCGCGGCCGGCCCCGGTGACGATGGCGGTCTTGCCGGTTAAAAAGCCCATGGGAAATTTCTCCTTCCTTCATTCGAAATGTGGTGCAGTATATCGTCAGGCGACAGCTTGCCGTCTGGTTCTGCCAGTGATGGGATCTGCAGGGCGGGGGATCAGCCCCGCTTGTTCCGCAGAAAGACCTGGGTGCCCTGGTAGTTGGCGTTGTGCCGCTCATCGATCTCAAAACAGCCCAATGAGGCGATGAACTTGGAGAGCTTGCTGAAGCCGTAGTTCCGGGGGTCGAAGTCGGGCTGCTTCTTCATGAGCAGGTTGCCCAGATCGCCGAGATATGCAAAGCCGTCCTCGTCTGCCAGGTCCTCCACAGACTGGGCGATGAGCTCTTTCACGCCCAGCGGTTTGGCCTCTGCCGGCGGGGCAGTCTTCTTCTTGCTGCTGCTGTGCTTCTCCGTGGGGCTCTCCACGATGGCCTCGGCGGCCTTCAGGGACTCGATGTAGACGAACTTGTCGCAGGCGACGATAAAGGGCTTGGGGGTCTTTTTCTCCCCCATGCCGAACACCTTCATGCCGGCCTCCCGCAACCGGGTGGCCAGGCGGGTGAAGTCTGAGTCGCTGGACACCAGGACAAAGCCGTCCACGTTGCCGGTGTACAGCACGTCCATGGCATCGATGATCATGGCGGAGTCTGTGGCGTTCTTGCCGGTGGTATAGCTGTACTGCTGGAACGGGGTGATGGCGTGCTCCAGAAGCAGCGGCTTCCAGCTGTTCATATTGGGCGAGGTCCAATCCCCGTAGATTCTCTTTACGGTGGGGTTCCCGTATACGGCAACCTCCGCCATCATCTCCCGCAGGGCGTTGCGGGGGGCGTTGTCCGCGTCAATGAGCACGGCCAGACGCATATCGTGGTCCAATTTCAGGACTCCTTTCCTGTGGGATACGCTCCTGCGGACCAGTATAACACGGGACAGCAGGTTTTTCCATAGCTTTTTTCCAGACTTTCGCAAAAGAACGGGCGGGGCAGGATACACCATGTGCTGGATCGGTTGATCCCATTTGGTACAGTGTGTATCCATCGGGCAATTGGACTTCTCCGCAGTCCGAGATCTTTTGCAGACCGCTGCAACAATTCGGGGGCCTCGGGCGTGTATCAGAGGAAAGGGGGTACGGGGCATGACCCAATCCAACCGGTTGGAAGTGCTGGTACAGCAGCACGGGAATCACTTATATCGGGCAGCCCTGGCGATCCTGGGCAACGTCGCGGAGGCGGAAGATGCGGTGCAGGAGACCTACCTGAAGTTTCTCACCGCAGACCCGGAACTCCGGGATGAAAACCATGCGCGGGCGTGGCTGCTGCATGTGCTGGCCAACATCTGCAAGAGCACCCTGCGCCGCCGGAGGCGTCATCCAACGGAAGAGCTGCTGGACTGCTACCCGGCGCCAGACCATGAGACCCGGGACCTGGTGGAGGCGATCCAGGAACTGCCGGCCAACCAGCGGGCATCTGTCCATCTCTTCTACTACGAGGGCTACTCCACGGAGGAGATCGCAGCCATCTTGGGACAGCGGCCTGGCACCATCCGGTCTCACCTCAGCCGTGCCAGGGAGACCCTCCGGCAGAAACTGAAAGGAGGCTTTTAACCGTATGGAGCGTTATCAGACGTATATGGACGGCATCACCATGCCGGATCCCCTGCAGGAGAAACTGCGGCATCTGGAAAAGCCGCCCAAGCAAAAGCAAACATGGCAGCGCTATTGTGCCCTGGCCGCATCCATCGTGCTGGTGGCCTGTATCGCTGTGCTGGGGATCCGGGGGACTCATCCGAACCATCCCCATGACAGCACCATACTGCCAGCCACTACCGCAACACCAGGTCAGCCGGATACCACCCCGGTCCTGGAATCCACCAAGGCGCCAACAGCACCGGAGGTAACGGAAGGACCGCAGGAGATGCCGTTGCCGTATCCGAACCCCCATTCGGACATGGACCACGGCTATACCATATATAATGAGGATGGCACTGCCATCTTCTATGACCTGCCAGATCTTCTCTTTGAGCTGTCTCCCTTATCTGCAGACAGTGCCAGCAACTACATTCTCAGTGCAATGGACGGCACTCAACGGATGCTGGATCGGGCAGACGTGGTGTGTCTTGCCGGCGGGGAAGACGGCCTCCAGGACCATCTCCTCTGGTCTGGACTCACCTTCGATGGGGAGCTGTTCTTCAACCAGGACGGGACATTCCACGCCCTGTCTCTCTCCGGCAACAGCGAGGATTGGCATGTCACCTTGGAAATGCTGGAGGGCAGGGAAGTGCCGGACTGTGTGGTCCAGACCCCAGACTCTACCACAGAGTGGCAGGGGATTGTCATTGCCGGACAGAGTGTAGAGGGCTATTCTGAGGGCTGCGTTTCCTATTGGGGCAGAAGAGTCTCCTTTCAGCGGGGTGGATACGGCTTCAAGTATACCGCCTATGCGCTGTCTACCAAGACTGCGGAAAGCCTGTGTGCACGATTCGTCCGGTATATCATAGTTGGAGGCTTTCACCCAACGTGTCTGGCGGCATCCGGCAGCGCAGACAATCAGATCCCGGAGCCCGCAGATCTGGGCGGTATGGCCTTGCCCAGGTCAGCACCGGCCATCCCGGACAAGGGTGTATCGCCGTCCGATACCCCCGCCGCCGATATCCTTCGCCCCGGGGAACCTGGATACGTGGACCCAGGCCTCCCGCCGGCACCGGGCGTGGACGAGGCGGGGAGCGTGGAAGCCGCGGCAGCACCCAGCGAGGCGCTGCCGGACAAGGGGGTACCGCCCTCCGATCTCCCCACCGCCAACATCATTCGCCCAGGGGAAGAGGGCTATGTGGATCCGCTGCCCCCGCCGCCGGAACCTGAATGACTCGGCATTGTACGGTGTGTAACGCCAGAGTAACAGCCTGATCGGCACAATCGCATGTGCAGGGTTGCTGGGACCGCCAGACAAACTTTCCTTTGCAGATCTCAGACCGGGGCGGGTTGGCAGGGCATCCTGCCAACCCGCCCCGGCCTGCTTTTATGGTTGGGATCCCGCTCCCGATGGCCGGGCTGTACCAATGAAAAGGGCGCCGTACAGGGCTGCATCGCGATGGCTGGTGTATACCGTGGGATGCGGCTACATCGCCTGTGAATTCCTGCAGGACAACTTGTATGCACACCCGTGCGGGGGCAATTCCTGTGCCGTTCGTATGTCGGAGACGAAAACAGTATGAAGAAGGAGAGAGCGTGAAATTGCCCTGGTGGACCATGGATAAGCCCCCAAATCCGGCTGAGATGGGAAAATACAGCTTGTCTCAAAAAGACGCAGCTATCAATGGCCCGTTGCCTGACACGCTGAATTTTGTCTGATTTGGAAAAGCACTTGTCTCCACCCCCTGGGAAAACGACACCCCGCCCAATGGTTATCTGATTTGCTCCGGTTTTCCTGCCGTTTTCAGAATCTGTACATTGCACTTGCACTATGGTTCGGCTTGTGCTAGAATACGGAGTTGAGAGCGGAAGTCCCGGCAGGTGGGCCGGTTGGAAACGGGGGATTCGTATGCCCAAGAACACCAGTACCAAGAGCAAGCTGCTGATCATCGCCCAGCTGCTGATCCGGCGCAGCGATGAGGAGCATGTGGTCACCATGCAGGATATCATCAACGAGCTGAACCAGTATGGGATCGTGGCCGAGCGGAAGAGCATCTATCGGGACTTTGACACCCTGCGGGACTTCGGCCTGGACATCCAGCTGCAGAAGCGGCCCAACGGTGGCTGGTTCATCGGGAATCGGGACTTCCAGCTGCCGGAGTTGAAGCTGCTGGTGGATGCGGTGCAGTCCAGCCGCTTTCTCACGAAACGCAAGAGCGATGACCTGATCCGGAAGCTGGAGGGATTGGCCTCGGTGCATCAGGCCCGGCAGCTGCAGCGGCAGGTGTACGTGGACCGGCGGATCAAGACCATGAACGAGTCCATCTTCTACAACCTGGACTCCCTGCAGACGGCGGTGTCCGAGTGCCGGAAGATCACCTTCAAGTACTTCGAGTACAGCCCCCGGAAGGAGAAGGTGTACCGCCGCAATGGGCTGCCCTATCATCTCAGCCCCTACGGCCTCATCTACGACAGCGAGAACTACTACGTGGTGGGCCTGGACGAGGACCGCCGGGATGTCCGCCACTACCGGGTGGACAAGATGTCCGACATCCTCGTCACCGATGAGCAGGCGCCCCGAAACCTGGCCTGGGATCCGGAGGGGTACACCAACCGGCACTTCGGCATGTTCGCCGGGCAGGAGTGCGCCCTCCAGCTGCGGTGCAAGAACCACTTTGCCAGCGTGCTGCTGGACCGGTTCGGCAGGAACATCATCATGGTGCCGGAGCGGAACGGGGAGTACTTCACCGTCACGCTGGATGTGGTGGTGAGCCCGGCGTTCTGGGGCTGGCTCTTCGGCCTGGAGGACGGGGTGCAGATCCTGGGACCCAAGTGGGCCATCGAGGCGTACACGAAGCAGATGCGGCACATGCTGGAGCTGTATCGGCGGCCGGTTGAGGTACCGCAGACGGATGAGAGTGCCAACCCCGTATCAATGTCGGGCGGCCAAGGGACACCGGCAAGCGCAGGCGCACCAACTTCAGCGGCAGACACACCCGGCCCGTCTGGAGCACAGAGCCGCTGAGATCCAGTACATACCAGAGTGCCCGGCAGTCTGAAGAGGATCCGGCATCCATCGAGAATCCGCACACCTGCAGGTATAACGTCCCTCTGCAGTGGGTATCCTTACCAGAAAACACTGGGAGGAATGTACCGTGCGGAAACCACTGGAACAGGGAAGGGAGCTCTTTGCGGTAGGGGCCTGTCTCGCCGGACTGGGCACCGTGGCCATCGGATACGGCGGGGGTGAGCTGGCGGCAAATCTGGCCAGGGCCACCGCCTGCGGCGTGGCCCTGGCCGGCGGAGAGGTGCGCTTTCACGATGGCTCCTGTGCCGCTTGCGGGGTGTGGATCGCCGCTTTCTACGGCTTTGGGGCTTCCGTCTTTCTCCGCCAGACGGAAGCCGGTGTGCAGGTGGACCTCCGGGACGGCAACGGCCAGGAGGTCCACCCGGAGAAGCTGATTCCGATTGGGTCTCAGCCGTCTGTGGGCAGCTGGGACTATCTCGTTGGCACGGACCAGGCCTGGTCTGCCCACCGGGTGGGAAATATGCCACGGGGCAGGGGACTGGTATGTGTCTCCGGGCCGGCGGGCCTCTCCATGGCGGCGATGCGGCTGGGCTACGATGTCTCAGACCGGTCTATGGGGGATGTGCCGGTGTTCTCCGCCGATCCCGAGGGATTTGCCCTCACCGTGGAGTGGGGGAACAAGACCTTCCACCCGGCGGGGATAGACGCGCTGGATGCCGCCGTTCGGTTTCTCACCGAGCCCCGGGCGATCCCCGCTGGGGGCAGAAGGGCACCGGAACTGCGCTGAGGGCGAGGGGCAGCTCAGAACCGGTATCATACAGAATCACGGGGGCGCTCGGCGCCCCCTTTTTTGCTGGACAGTGTGTGCGGGCGCCGCGGCAGCGGTGTGTCATATTCGTTGGGCTTGCAGAAACGGGGGTTCCGCCTTTTTCCAGTTTTCTTGGGCGATATGCTTCACTCTGCCTATGGCCTTTGATGCGTCTCAATGGGACACAGAACAAGGGCAAAATGGCCACTTTTTGGGCGAAACGGCCCATGAAAACCGCCTTTTTCCCGTCTGGACAAGATTCAGGGAAAGATGGTATACTCTCACGGAAACCAACGGCCTCCTGGGCTGGAAAGGAAGACATCCATGACAGATTATCAGGAAGAGTTTATCCATTTCATGGTGCGCTCCGGGGTACTCACGTTCGGGGACTTCACCACAAAGTCCGGTAGGAAGACACCGTACTTTGTCAATACAGGGAACTACAAGACAGGGGCACAGGCCGCCCGCCTGGGGGACTACTACGCCGCCTGTGTGCAGGAGCATATGCCGGACGGCATCGATGCCCTCTTCGGACCGGCGTATAAGGGCATTCCGCTGGCTGTCACCACAGCGGCCTCTCTGTACCGGGCATACGGCCGGGATCTGCCGTACTGCTTCAACCGCAAGGAGGCCAAGGATCACGGCGAGGGCGGCGCCATGGTGGGATACAAGCCCCAGGACGGGGACCGGATCGCCATCATCGAGGATGTGGTCACCGCCGGCACCGCTGTCCGGGAGACCATCGCCCTGTTCCAGGCGGTGGCCAAGGTACAGCTGAAGGCCCTCTTCGTCTCCGTGGACCGCATGGAGCGGGGCACCCGGGACTGCACCACCCTGGATGAGCTCCGGGAGGACTACGGCATCGCCGTGTATCCCATCGTCACCATCCGGGAGATCATCGAGGCGCTGCACAACAAGCCGGTGGACGGCAAAGTCTACATCGATGACGAGATGCGGGGCAGGATGGAGGCATACCTCAGCCAGTACGGCCCCAGAGCCTGATCAGCACGGCACGACCATCAGGACCATTCAGCAGGGTCCGCATCCCGCAGGGATGCGGGCCCGTAGTCTGCCCGTGGAAGGGGCAAGCGGGTAGTACCGGCTTTGGAATCCTTGCAGTAAATGGACTGCAGAAATCCCGCGAATATTTGGTGGAAAAAGGCTTGAATGGATGGCAGACCTGTGATAGGATACTTCATTGCGGCCCCGGTTCGGTGTGTCGCCGATCTGCGGAACATGAGCATCGGGGAGGGATTGTGCTATGCCTGCATTTCAGGTGGTATCGGAATACGAGCCCAGCGGGGACCAGCCGGAGGCCATTGAGGCGCTGGCCAAGGGCATCGAGCTGGGCCTGAACGAACAGGTGCTGCTGGGTGTCACGGGCTCCGGCAAGACCTTTACCATGGCCAAGGTGATCGAGCGGGTGCAGCGGCCCACATTGGTGCTGGCCCACAACAAGACCCTGGCGGCTCAGCTCCATGCGGAGTTCAAGGAGTTTTTCCCCAACAATGCGGTGGAGTACTTTGTCTCCTACTACGACTACTATCAGCCCGAGGCCTACATCCCCCACACGGACACCTACATCGAGAAGGACATGTCCATCAACGATGAGATAGACCGGCTGCGCCTGGCCGCCACGGCATCCCTGCTGGAGCGGCGGGACGTGATCGTGGTCTCCTCCGTCTCCTGTATCTACGGCTTGGGCGAGCCGGAGGACTTCGCCAAGATGATGGTCTCCCTCCGGGTGGGGATGGAGATCCCCATTGAGGAGATGCTGAAAAAGCTGGTGGCCATCCGCTACGAGCGCAACGACATCGCCTTTGAGCGGAACAACTTCCGGGTCCGGGGAGACACCGTGGAGATCTGGCCGGCGTACTGGAAGGACACGGCCATCCGGGTGGAGTTCTTCGGGGACGAGATCGACCGGCTCAGCGAGATCAACGTGGTGAACGGCGTGCCTTTGAGACGGCTGAACGCGATTCCCGTGTGGCCCGCCACCCACTACGTCACCCCCAAGGAGAAGATGGACGCCGCCATCCAGGAGATCTATAAGGAACTGGAGGAGCGGGTGGCGTACTTCAACCGGGAGGAGAAGCTGGTGGAGGCCCAGCGGATCAAGCAGCGCACCATGTACGACATCGAGATGATGCAGGAACTGGGATACTGCTCCGGGATTGAGAACTACTCCCGGGTGATCGAGGGCAGGGCACCGGGTACCCCGCCCCACACGCTGCTGGACTACTTCCCGAAGGACTTTGTGCTCTTCATCGATGAGAGCCATGTCACCCTCCCCCAGGTGAGTGCCATGTACAAGGGGGACCGGGCCCGCAAGACCAGCCTCGTGGACTACGGCTTCCGGCTGCCCTGTGCCTACGACAACCGTCCCCTCAAGTTCGATGAGTTTGAGAGCCGTCTGAACCAGGTGGTGTACGTCTCTGCCACCCCGGCGGAGTACGAGCGCTCCCGGGCGGGCCAGATCGTGGAGCAGGTGATCCGCCCCACGGGACTGCTGGATCCCAGGGTGGAAGTGCGGCAGGTGGAGGGACAGATCGATGACCTGATCTCCGAGATCAACCAGCGCTCCGCCCGGAATGAGCGGGTGCTGGTCACCACCCTCACCAAGAAGATGGCGGAGAGCCTCACGGACTACCTCCGCACCAGCGGGATCAAAGTGCGCTACATGCACCACGATGTGGACACCATCGAGCGCATGGAGATCATCCGGGACCTGCGGCTGGGCACCTTCGATGTGCTGGTAGGCATCAACCTCTTGCGGGAGGGCCTGGACCTGCCGGAAGTGTCTCTGGTAGCCATATTGGACGCGGACAAAGAGGGCTTTCTCCGGTCTGAGACCTCCCTCATCCAGACCATCGGCCGCGCCGCCCGCAACGCGGACGGGTTGGTCATCCTGTACGCAGACAAGATTACCCCGTCTATGGCCCGGGCCATGGAGGAGACGGAGCGCCGCCGGGCCAAGCAGGACGCATACAACAAGGCCCACGGCATCGTCCCCAAGACGGTGATCAAGAGCGTCCGGGATCTCATGGTGCTGAATCCGGAGGAGAAGGCGCCCACTCGGAACGAGGACGTGCAGCTCACCAAGGCCCAGCGGGCCGAGGCCATCGCCAAGCTGGAAAAGGAGATGCGGGAGGCCGCCAAGATGCTGGAGTTCGAGGTGGCAGCTGCCCTCCGGGACCAGATCATCAAACTCCGGGGCCAGGACGGCAAGAAATAGGACCCCTCCTGCAGCATGATAGCAGACGGCGAATGCCGGCTGCGGGAGTGGACGGACGAAAAGGAGGTGTGTCCCGTGGCGAAAGCAGATCGGGAAAAGACCAATGTGATGCGGATCCTGGAGCAGAAGGGCATTCCCTATACGCCCCATACGTACCCGGTGGGGGACCAGGCGCCGGACGGACAGACCGTGGCCCAACTGGTGGGTCTGGAGCCGGGCAGCGTCTTCAAAACCCTGGTGGCAAAAGGCGCCTCCGGGGCACTGTACGTGTTCCCCATCCCGGTGGACGGTACCCTGGATCTGAAGAAAGCGGCGAAGGCGGCAGGGGAGAAGTCCATTGCCATGCTGCCGGCGAAAGAGCTGCTGCCCAACACGGGCTACATCCACGGCGGCTGCTCCCCCGTGGGGATGAAAAAGGCCTATCCCACCATCCTGGACGAGACCTGTCTCCTCTGGGACACCATCGCGGTGTCTGCGGGGAAGGTGGGCACCCAGGTGGAACTAGCGCCGCAGGATCTCATCGATCTCATCGGCGCCGGCACGGCGGATCTCACGGCAGACGAATAGGCGCGGAGATCTGCCGCATGCGGGGCGCTTCCAGTGCCCCGGAACCCTGCCCAGGAATGGGCAGTTGAACATGTCAATTCCGCCCCCGGTCCAGGGGACCGGGGGCGGGAAGAATAGAACAAGCGCCGTCCGGGAAATCGCCCGGGCGGCAGACCACAGGAGGAAATAGTAACATGGCGTGCACCATCAGGTTTGCAAATCACGTCTGCGACAAACTGCAGGGACTGGGCGAGGTGCAGCACCGGAAGATGCTCTTCGGAGATCGGAAAGTGTACTGCAATGGCATACCGGTATTGGATCTTTGCGGCAGCAAGATCCTGGTCCGTCCCGACCCCTATTTGAAAGAAAAGCTGGAGGGGAGACCCATGGAGCCCCCGTACAGCGGCGCCGAGCCGTTCTGGATGCTGGATATTAAGGACAGCGAGCTGCTCCGCGCCACCGTCTCCATGATGCTGGAAGCCCGCAGCCAGCAAGGCGAGCGCCAGCTGGTGAGCTGAGAGTTTGCATCGATAAGACCTACCCAGCGGGTGCAGTCCGGGGAAGGAGACATGTATGGCAAGCCAGATCTTTATCAAAGGCGCACGAGAGAACAATCTGAAGAACATTGATGTTACCATCCCTCGGGACAAGCTGGTGGTGTTCACCGGCCTGTCCGGATCCGGCAAATCCTCGCTGGCCTTCGAGACTTTGTACGCAGAGGGACAGCGTAGGTACGTGGAATCTCTGTCTTCCTACGCCAGGATGTTCCTGGGGCAGATGGAGAAGCCCGATGTGGACTACATTGAAGGACTCTCGCCCGCCATTTCCATAGACCAAAAGACAACTTCGAAAAATCCCCGCTCCACCGTGGGCACGGTAACCGAGATCTACGACTACCTCCGTCTGCTGTGGGCCCGGGTGGGCATCCCCCACTGCCCCAAGTGCGGCAAGGTGATCCAGCAGCAGACCATAGACCAGATCATCGACCAGGTCTTGGCCCTGCCCCAGGCCACCCGCATTCAGATCCTCGCCCCGGTGATCCGGGGGAAGAAGGGCGAACACGCCAAGGTGTTGGAGGATGCCCGGCGCTCCGGGTACGTCCGGGTGCGCATTGACGACTCCCTCTATGAGCTCACGGAAGAGATTCGTCTGGACAAGAACAAGAAGCACAACATCGAGGTGGTGGTGGACCGCCTGGTGATCCGGGACGGCATCAACCGCCGCCTTACGGACAGCGTGGAGGCGGCCTCAGCCCTGTCCGGGGGCATCGTGATCGTGAACATCACGGGGGAGGACCGGGACATCCTGTTCTCCCAGAACTACGCCTGCGAGGACTGTGGCATCTCCATCGAAGAGCTCACCCCCCGGATGTTCTCCTTCAACAACCCGTACGGCGCCTGTCCCACCTGTACCGGCCTGGGCTCCCAGCTGAAAGTGGACCCGGACCGGATCATCCCGGACCCCACCAAGTCCATCGATGACGGCGCCATCACCGCGCCGGGCTGGGGCAGGAACAAGACAGACAGCGTCTCCCGGATGTATTTTGACGCCCTCTCCAAGAAGTACAACTTCAGCCTCAGCGCCCCGATGGAGAAGCTCTCCCAGCAGGTGATGGACGTGATCCTGTACGGCACGGGCAACGAGAAGCTCACCCTGGAGTACGACCAGCCCCGGGGGAAGGGCACCCTGTACCAGCCCTTTGAGGGCATCGTGAACAACCTGGAGCGCCGGTATCGGGAGACCAACTCCGATAGCACCAAGCGGGACATCGAAGAGTGCATGAGTGAGACGGACTGCCCCACCTGCGGCGGCCAGCGGCTGAAAAAAGAGGCCCTGGCGGTCACCATCGGGGGACTCTCCATCCACCAGTTCTGCGAGATGCCCGTGGATGACGCGCTGGCCTTTCTGGACACCATTGAGTTCACCCCCTCCCAGGCCCTGATTGCAGGCCAGATCCTCCGGGAGATCCGGAACCGGCTGGGCTTTCTGAAGTCCGTGGGCCTGTCATACCTCACCCTCACCCGGCACGCGGGCACCCTGTCCGGCGGCGAGAGCCAGCGGATTCGTCTGGCCACCCAGATCGGCTCCTCTCTCATGGGGGTGCTGTACATCCTGGACGAGCCCTCCATCGGCCTGCACCAGCGGGACAACAACATGCTGCTGGCCACCCTCAAGGGCCTCCGGGACCTGGGAAACACTCTGGTGGTGGTGGAACACGATGAGGACACCATGCGGGCGGCAGACTACATCGTGGACATCGGCCCCGGCGCCGGTATCCACGGGGGACAGGTGGTGGCCTGCGGTACTGTGCAGGACATCATGAATACCCCGGGGTCTATCACGGGAGATTACCTGGCAGGGCGAAAGAAAGTGCCCATCCCGGAGAGGCGCCGTCCCGGCAACGGCAAGGTCCTGCGCGTTCTGGGGGCGGCGGAAAACAACCTCCAGCACATCGATGTGGACTTCCCCCTGGGGACGTTTATCGCGGTAACCGGCGTCTCCGGCTCCGGCAAGAGCTCTCTCGTCAACGAGATCCTCTATAAACGGCTGGGGAAAGAGCTGAACCGGATGAAAGTCCGCGCCGGCAAGCACGATGGCATTGAGGGGATGCAGCATCTGGACAAGGTGATCGCCATCGACCAGAGCCCTATTGGACGCACCCCCCGATCCAACCCGGCCACCTATACCAACCTCTTCAACGACATCCGGGAGCTCTTTGCCAGCACTCCAGACGCCAAGAGCCGGGGATACAACGCCAGCCGGTTCTCCTTCAACGTCCGGGGCGGCCGCTGCGAGGCCTGCTCCGGCGATGGTCTCATCAAGATCGAGATGCACTTCCTGCCGGACATCTACGTCCCCTGCGAGGTGTGTAAGGGCAAGCGGTACAACCGGGAGACCCTGGAGGTCCGGTACAAGGGCAAGAACATCTATGACGTCCTCAACATGACCGTGGACGAGGCCCTGCCGTTCTTCGAGAACCTGCCCAAGCTGAAGTCCAAGATCCAGACGTTGAAAGACGTGGGTCTCGGCTATATCAAACTGGGGCAGTCCTCCACCACGCTCTCCGGCGGCGAGGCCCAGCGGGTGAAGCTGGCCACCGAGCTCTCCAAACAGAGCACCGGCTGCACCATCTATATCCTGGACGAGCCCACCACGGGCCTGCACACCGCCGATGTCCATCAGCTGGTGGATGTGCTGCAGCGGTTTGTGGATAAAGGCAACACCGTGGTGGTGATCGAGCACAACCTGGACGTCATCAAGACCGCAGACTATATCATAGACCTGGGCCCGGAGGGCGGCTCCGGCGGCGGCACCGTGGTGTGTGCCGGCACGCCGGAACAGGTGGCTGCCTGTCCCCAGTCCTACACGGGGCAGTTCCTCAAGCCGATCCTGGAACAGGCGCAGGTCCAACAGGAGGGTTGACCCCGATGGAACTGATGCAATGGCTCACGGACACCCAGGCGGGAGAGTTTGTGCTCACCATGCTGGTGTCCATGATCCCGGTGGTGGAGCTGCGGGGCGGCATCCCCTTTGGCGTGGCCGCCGGTCTCCCCGTGTGGGCGGCCTACCTGGCAGCCATCATCGGCAATCTGATCCCAGTGCCCTTTATCATCGTCTATATCCGGCGGATCTTCCAGTGGATGCGGCGGCACATGCCCCGGCTGAACAACGTGGTGGACAAGCTGGAGAAAAAGGCCCACCTGAAGGGCCAGAAGGTAAATAAGTACAAGTACTTGGGGCTGGCCCTGTTTGTGGCCATTCCGCTTCCGGGCACCGGCGCTTGGACCGGCTCCCTGGCGGCGGCCTTTCTGGACATGCCCCTGCGCAAGGCGATCCCCTCCGTGGTGCTGGGGGTAGTGGTGGCGGGATTTGCCATCAGCTGCCTCACCTACGGCGTGGCCAGCCTGTTCTGAGGTGGGCCATGAAGCTGTATTTGGTGCGCCACGGCGAATCAGTGGGAAATGCCCAGCGGCTGTTCTTCGGCTGGTCTGATCACCCCCTCACCGAGAAGGGACAGCAGCAGGCGAGAGATGCCGCAGCTGCCCTCCAGGGCGTGTCCTTTACCCGCTGCATTGCCAGCGATCTCAGGCGGGCCTGGGATACCGCGATCGCCTGTACCGAGGGGCGGGGGATTACCCCAGAGGCAGATCCCCGGCTCCGGGAACAGGACATGGGGGATCTGGAAGACGTGGCCTTCCACACCGCCATGGAGCGGTATGGGCCCTTCATGGACAAGATGTGTTCAGACTGGATCCATGTGCCGCCGCCCAACGGCGAGCCGGTGTCCGACATGATCCGACGGGTGGGGGCGTGCATGGACGAGCTGGTCCAGCGCAATGAGGACACCCTCATCGTGGCCCACAACGGCTCCCTGTCTCTCATCCTCCGCCACTTCGGACTGGTATCAGAACAGGAGCTCATGAACCCAAAGTACAACTGGTTCTTCGTCCACGGTACATACTCCACGGTGGAAGTTACCCCGGAGGGGGTCCGCCTGGTAAAATTCAATCACTGAGAAAACGCCCCGCGGCTGCGGGGCGTTTTCTCAGTGATTGGGGCAAAGCGAACAAAAGAAAATGCAAATCATTCCGCAGCACTTTATTACTTTAAAGCATCACTGCTTTGCAGCAATGAATCCTCTCCTGACAGAAACTGCGGAATGGACGGCAAAATGCGGATTTACCCGTTGCAATTTTGCAACCTGGCTCGTCTGCATAGAGGAGATGGTATTTCGAAAATAGTTCTCAAAATAGCCCCTCCAATATGGAGATTGCCCTGTGAGGTAGAATGACCCGTGGTGTACGCCTATGACGGACACAGCGCCTTACGAGACTAGCCGCTTGAAAGTGCCAATGAAGCTGCTCTGGGATGCCGTTACCGAAAGGCTGCAAACACCACTAAAACGTTGAAAACTAGACCGAATTGGGCCGGAATGGGGCAAGTCAATCGCTGCTGGAGAGGACTCGTGAGGCCAAGTCAATAAAAGACATTCTAGTCCAGACTGATGTTCTTCCACGGCGTACAGTCTGAACCTAGGCGATTCAATTCTTGATCCCGCTTTCTGCTGCCTTCAGAAGTTTTGAAGATCCACTACTCAACCCTGGGATTAATTCTAGGCAGGGCATTAGTGGCCAAATAGTTCGGAGATATCCCAGTTTTGGCTGGTATAGTGAACTTTTTGAGCTATGTCATATCCTCTATGCAGACGAGCCAGGATTTTGCAATACATGTGCTATCCTGTTGCAGGATTCGGCGTTGCCGGATGCAGGAAGGATGTGTTTGAACATGCACCAGAAACAGTGGTGGAGGACCGTGCTGGGGGTTGCGGCCGGCAACGCCCTGCTGGCCTTCGGCATCAACACCTTTTACCTCAGCGCAGACCTGGCGGTGGGCGGCTCCACCGGTGTGGGCGTGCTGCTGTACCGGCTCTTTGGACTGGACGCCTCCCTCACGGTGCTCCTCATCAACGTGAGCCTGCTGGTGGCGGGCTGGCTGGTGGTGGGAAAGGAGTTTGTGCTCTCCAGCGTCTTCGGCTCTCTCATCTACCCGCTGTTTCTGAAGATCTTCTCCCTGCTGCCCTCGATGGCGGGGTTTGTGGAAGATCGGCTCACGTCCTCGGTCTGTGCCGGTATCCTGGTGGGCGCCGGGGTGGGGCTGGTGGTCCGGGTGGGATCCTCCACAGGCGGTACCGATACCTTGGCGGTGATCCTGCAGAAGTCTCTTCACATCCCGGTGGTGCCGGTGAAACTCATCGCAGACTACGGCGTGATGGCGCTGATCTTTCTCCTGGTGGGGGCAGACAGCATCATATACTCAACGTCGAAAACATTTGCATGGGTAAAATGGTAGTGCCACCTTCGAGCCATGCAAAAACATCGTTCGGA
>CANRFN010000101.1 GCA_947629915.1 uncultured Oscillospiraceae bacterium
TCTGAAAAGCCGTGGTTCTTGAAGTTCCAATGAACTTATGGGGAAAGGTCATATCCTCTATGCAGATAAGCCAGGAAACCAGAATGCAAATAGAAACAGCGCCGGTTTCCGGGAGATTCCGGAGGCCGGCGTTGCCTTAGGTTATGTAATGCGTAGCTACATGCCTGTTGTTACTTGAGCACAAAAAGGTCTGGGCCAAGCATGTTATATGCCTCTATCAGGTACGCATATGCAAGAAGATCGAATTTCACAGAATTAACTCTCCTTGCATTTTTGGCCATGAGCTCTATGCCTTCGTACCTTTCTGGATCCTCAATCCGCGGACAGCATTCTTTGTTTGTGAGAATGGATGCTGCAAGATAAAGAACATGACATGCGTAGAGGGCAGCGATCTGACCATTGAAGGATAATGAAAGAATGTGGCTGCCGATGCCGCCTATCCCCGCTCTATACAGGGAATATTCGCTTGCGTTAACACTACCGCGTCCAATGATACAGAGGCAGCTCCTGACAGTATCAATGAGTACATCGCTTGGAAGTAAGTTCTGATCCCTGTAAGCCAATTCTTTCTTTACGACATTCTGGTAGGTATTGGTGACTTCGGTGAAGTTGTCCATCTCCTGAAAGAGAGTCCAGCAATCGAACATCTGTTTGATGATCTCTAAGTATTTTGCTGAGCTAAGCAGGATTCCTGCCGTGTGCGGGGCAAAAGCTGTCAGCTTATCGCCGAGAATGCAGTTGACACCGGGGACTTTAACAGTAGGGGGGTCTCCTGTTGCGATCAGCAAGGAGTTCGTGATAGGACGCTCAACTGTTGTAGAGTAAGGGTTCTCCTCAAAGAGAACGTCCAGCAGAATGTTGATAGGCCGATGAGTTAGTGGAGACTCGAAAAGAAATTTGTAATGACGCTTCTCGATGTTACTGCCACCGCGTCTGACGTCCTCTTCGACATTCTTAAAGGGAAAGGTTTTCCCTGCTGCCTGGATATAACGATCAACATCTGTACCTGGCTTGACGATAATGTCGATGTCCGTGGATAACCGCTTGGGGTTTTCAAGCAGAATAAGCAGTGATGTACCTCCCTTGAAAATGAAAGGCATTTCCGCTTCCCTGATTGCATCGAGCAACCCAAAAGCAAAGACTGTGCGCTCGAGAAGTGCAGGGTCATTGCCATACTCTTTGCGGAGATCCTCTATGTGATCTGATGTGAAGTTCTCTCGTGAAAGCATAGAATATTTCCCTCTATCTTTTTGGAATGAACTCGCGGACCTCATTTTCTTTGTGCCTTTTATTGGCATATCTTAGAAGCTTGGCGGTATCCACAGAAAAACGCTCATAGGCAGCACGGACTACAGCTGGGTAGTCAGTTTTGTTGTACACCATCTGAATAGTTTTGTCGCAGAAAATGTCTACAAGCATCTTTTCGATGGTGATGTCATGAGGACTATCTGGGTTGAGTGGTGGTTCACTTGCCCAATCTTTTACGATGATTCCACCGGGTTTCCAATACCTGGTGTAATCGTCTGCGGATGGCCGGAACAAGACTAGCTTTTCAGTATATTCACGCAAATAATCGAAAACAAAAATGCTTGCATCACGCTGTGACTGAACAAAGATTGTGTTTTTAATAATACGGTGGGGCAAAAATTGATTGAGCAGAAAACTCTCAAAAATAGTAAAATTGGCCAATGGGGACTGCGTTGATATTTGATAACGGATCATCTTTGCTTCCAAAGAGTAAGGCGGGACATACGTTTTTTTCTTTCCATCGCTTGGAAGACAATATCGATTTCGACCTTTGTGTTGGAGAAGACCGTTTCTAACAAGATTGCTGGCTGCCAGTATATAAGAACTTCTACTAAGTCCACTTCGTTCTTTTTCAAGAATGTCGATGATATCAGCCCTAGAATAGCTTTGACCGTGTTCCAATTTATTAACAATACGATCACACCACATTGCGATCACCTCAAAAATATATAGAGCTATTATCCATTATGATCTTTAAAACCTACCTACTTTACGGACTATTGCCGGCTTCTTCAGTATTTATCTCTAAGACAGAGATCAGAAAGGGGCGCAGAGAATGAATCCAGAAGTGCAGTGTGAGCTTTCGGTGATCACGCAGGACATTATAGCACTTGTGGATTGGTTTGTCTACAGGTAAAATCGATTTTTCCTAGTTTTTGCTTTAAATATATTTAATCTCGTAAATCTGGCTCCATACTGCGCTAGATGAAATGGTGTCAATAATAAAAACATGAAAAGCGATTATGAATTCATGGTTTGAGCGCATAGAACCAAAGCGAGTTCCAACATGACGTTGTGCTCTACTTGGCATCTTTTTACTGAATGCGGCTCGAGGACTTGTCTAATCGGTATTGTTCAGGAATAAATGCTGCGATTTCTACTTCTCTGTGTCTTCTCCGTGCATATCTTAGCAACCGAACTGTGTCCACGGGATATCGATCATAGACATCCCAAACGATATCTGGATATTCTGAGGTGCTGTACAGAATGGTACTGTCACGTTCGCAGTAGATGTCTACTAGCATTTTCTCCATAGTTATATCATGAGGGGCCTTAGGGTTAAGAGGCGCCTCACTTATCCAATCCTGAACGACAATCATGTTTGGCCTAAAGTACAGTGAATACTGTTTTGCAGATGGCCGATATAGAACTAATCGATCTGTGTTCCACTTTAAATATTTAAAAACGGCATCACAAAAATTCCGCTCTACTTGGACGTAAACTGTGTTTTTGGCGATGAGATGATTCAGAAATTCATTCAGCAATGTAGTTTCAAAGATTGTGAACCCGAGCTGTGGAAACTGATTTGACACGAGAAAACGTATTGTCTGTGCTTCCACTGAATATGGAGGAACGTAGGGGGGCTTCTGCTCCTTCTTTGCTAATACGTAGTAACCCCATCCTGTGCGCTGTAGTATACCATCCTTAAGCATATTCCCGATGGCCCAGCTATAAGTGTTCTCTTTAAGGCCTCCATGTTCTTGCTTTAGTAAGCTAATAAGATCAGATCTCCGATAGGACTGCCCTTCTTGCAGGACATTGATGATACTGCTATACCACACAAGAAACACCTCCAAAATGAAACGGCACTATGAGGAACATGCCTGATAGAAACTGCTTAGTATTATAGCTTACAAAAGGAAAGCTGTCTAGACTAAAAACGAATGTTTTTGGAAAGTGCCGATTTATTCTCAGGCCAAGGCAACACAGTCATTCTATGCCGATGCGGATTTCCTGGTGGTTTCTTCTGAAACTGATACGCAGAAAATGTACCGCTTCGTATTCGGGATGATTCATGTGAGATCAGCACACCTAGAATGAATCGGCACTTTTTGAGGATATGGCTAGTAAATCTAAATACAATTTTGACTCAGAACTGATTAGACTAAACCAGGATACTGGTGAAAAGCACCATTTCATTTTCCGGCTGGAGCAAATTGCTTATCAGATACCGGAATTGCCGCGCCTCATGTTCCTTGTCCATTCCTCCAAGCATTGTGAGGCGATCTCCGTCAGGAGCTGCGCCATTCTATGTGGGGGAATGCGCTGAGTTCTTCTACTATGCCGGCGGCGTGCCCGCCATCATGGAGGAGATCAAGGACGTCCTCCACCTGGATGTCCTCACCGTAACCGGCGAGACCCTGGGAGAGAACCTGGCAGACTTGAAGGCCAACGGCTTCTATGAGCGGTGCCAGAAGTGGCTGGATGCCGCCAATGAGAAGTACGGCATCCTCCTCACCCGGGAGGACATCATCCGCTCCTATGATAACGCCATTGGCACGGATGGATCCGTAGCCATTCTGAAAGGCAACCTGGCCCCTGAGGGCGCGGTGATCAAGCGCACAGCCTGCCCGAAGAGATGTTCCAGGCCGTCCTCCGGGCTCGTCCTTTCGACAGCGAAGAGGACTGCATCGATGCGGTCCTCCACCACAAGGTGGAGCCGGGCGATGCGGTGTTCATCCGGTACGAGGGGCCCCAGGGATCCGGCATGCCCGAGATGTTCTACACCTCTGAGGCCATCTCCTCCGATAAAGAACTGGGCCGCTCCATCGCCCTCATCACAGACGGCCGCTTCTCCGGTGCCTCCACCGGCCCGGTGATCGGACACTGCAGCCCGGAGGCCCAGGCGGGCGGACCCATCGCTCTGGTGGAAGAGGGAGACCTCATCCAGATCGATGTCCCCGGCCGCATCCTGGCCATCGTGGGCGTAAAGGGTGAGCGCAAGACCCGGAGGAGATGGATGCCATCCTGGCGGAGCGCAAGAAGGCATGGACGCCCAAGCCCCGGAAGTACAAGAGGGGCACCTTGCGACTCTTCAGCGAGCACGCGGTGTCCCCCATGAAGGGCGCGTACCTGGCGTTTGAGGACTGAGACTGATTGAGAAGGGGAGGAGAGCCCAGACGGAGGATCCTCCGCTCAAAAACTGAGTACATATCAGAAGCAGCGCCGGTTCCCGGGAGATCTCCGGGGACCGGCGCTGTTCTGCGCTTGGCCTGATGTGCTGTATATCTGCTGCCGCCTGAGACCATGAAGCCTGGTTCAAGGAGGTTGTCTCCCTTCCTCGGGGACAAGACTGCACGACTTGCAGGGTGTCCATGAGGCTGATGTCACGCGACAAGCCCCCCAGCATAAAACGGCACTTTTTGAAGAGTCGCCTGAAAGATCTAAACGCTTAACCGCTCATACAGGAGAAGCCTGCTTAGACGAAGAGCCAATGTTTTCGAAAAGTGCCGTTTTATTCTCAGACTGGCACAATACGCTCATTCAATCCCTGAGCGGCCCTCGTTAAAGCTCGTCGGAATCAGTGACTGCTTCTGGATTGGTGCGTTGTGAGGGTATGCTCGCAAGCTGATTTTGGTGAGATCAGATCTTCGATAGAATTGCCCGCCTTGCAGGGTGTCGATGAGGCTGATGCCACGCGGAAAGCACCCGGAATAAAACGGCACTTTCAGAAAATTCATATGAAAGATCTAACTGCTAAATCCCACTGATACATGTGAAGCTTGCTTGGATGAAGTGTCAATGCCTTTGAAAAGTGCCGTATTATTCTCTGGCCGGTACAATACGCTCATTCTGTCTCGGAGCGGCCCTTGCCTGAGCTCTACGGCAACAATGGTTGCCTCTAGTGCAGGCGAGTTGTAAGGAAGAGGACGTGTGCATGCTGATTCTGATGAGATCAGAGCTTCGATAAACTGTCCGCCTTGCAGGGTGTCGATGAGACTGTTTGCCACGAGGAAAGCTCCAGAATAAAACGGCATTTTTTAGGGATTTCTATGAAAGATCTAGCCACTAAGCCCTGCTTCTAAAGGTAAAGTCTACTTAGACTAAGCGCCAATGCCTTTGAAAAATGCCGTTTTATTTTCTCCTTGGGTATAACACGCCCACTCATGCCGAAGCAGCCCCCGGGATTTCCACAGCAGTAGAGAGCCCGGGGGCGTGTCTCCGTGCTTCAAGCGTCCTGTCCCTTTCTCCAGACACTGGGAGTGCACCCCACTTCCCGGCTGTACACCGTAAAGAAGTAGTTGTAGTCGTCATAGCCGCACTGGCCGGCGATCTCTGCCAAGGGGAGCTCCTGCTGGTCCCGGAGCAGCTGTTTGGCCTTCTCTATCCGCAGTTCCCGGATCCTGGCCGCTGTGCCCTTGCCGTATAGCTTGTGGGAGAGCTCACAGAGTTGGGTCTTGCCGATCTCCAGGGCCTGGGCCAGATCCGTTGCATTCAGCCGCTCGGTGAAGTGGGTGGAGAGATAGGCGTCCAGCCGGACTGCCAACAGATCTTCCTTCAGGATGGCCATCCGCTCTAAGATAAGGTAGGAGGCGACAGCGTGGAGAATGTGGACTGCGGAGTGCACACCAACTCGTTGAAAGTCTCATCGAAGACGGTGATGCGGGTACGGCTGATTTCATAGAAGTCTTTCAGGATCTCCCGGAGCTTCTTGATGTCGAAGACATTTCATGGACAGATCCTCCCTGGCGGAACTGCACAAATTTCCTTCCGATTTTTGGCCACAACTCCGAACAAAATCAAAGTAAAACGAACAGAATCCCATATCTTTTCCCGGCCCGCCGCCGTACAATGCCACCAGAATTTCAAAATCACTGGAAAGCGAGGAACGGACTATGGAACAACTGCTGCGGCAGGGCTACATCGGCAATCCGGCGCAGCTGGTCACCCTGAGACGGGTAACGGTCTCTGAGGGGCGAGCCAGGGGCACGGAGATCATCGAGGTGAAGACCGCGGGAGGCCTGGAGCTGGATATCCTCCCGGAGGCGGGCCTGGACATCGGACAGTGCCGGTACAAGGGCACCAACATGAGCTGGATGAGCAAGAACGGCTACGACAGCCCCGCTGTCATCCACCCCTTTGAGACGGACTTCCTGAACACCTTCCCCGGCGGGCTGCTGTACACCTGCGGCCTCCGCTCCGCCGGCCCCGCCAACCGGGATGGGGACGAATGGTTTCCCCTCCACGGTCGGTACCACAGCCTTCAGGCGGAGCAGGTCTGCGCGGAGATCACCGGGGATGAGATCGTGGTGAAGGGCGTCATCCGGGAGACGGCGCTCTTCGGACACTGTCTGGAGCTCCGCCGGGTGATCCGCATCCCGGCCTTCGGGTCCTCCGTTACCGTGGAGGACACCATCACCAATGAGACCCCCAAGGACGAGGAGTTCATGCAGATCTACCACTGCAACTTCGGCTATCCGCTGCTCAGCGAGAAGGCCTGGCTGGAACTGCCGGAGGACCGGGAGACCATTCCCCGCACGGAATTCGCCAAGACCGGCCTGGGAAGAGAGTGCACCTTCGATGTCCCCATCCCCGGGGAAGAGGAGCGGGTGTTCTTCCAGAAGATGCGCCGGGACTTCCGGGCCTGCCTGCACAACCCGGATCTGGGGGTACAGATGCACTTCTCCTGGTCCGGAGATACCCTCCCCATCCTGTCTCAGTGGCGCAGCATGGCCAGCGGAGACTACGTCCTGGGCCTGGAGCCCACCAACTGCTACATCATGGGCCGGCACGATGAGCGGGAGAACGGCACCCTGCCAGTCCTGAAAGCCTTTGAAACCGTTCGCCACACCGTCCACATTGAATTTACGGAGGAATGAGATCATGTCCAAGAAAATGACGTTTGCCCTTGCCTTCTGCAACCGCGGCTTTATGCCCGGGGAACTCATCTACGGCGCCCGGGAGGATATGGCGAAAGCCGTCACCGAGGCCGGCTACGACTACATCGCCATGGACCCCAGCCTCACCCGGTACGGCGGCATCGAGACCCGGGACGAGGGCCTGCTGTACGCCAAGTGGCTCAAGGAACACGAGGGCCAGTACGATGGCGTGATCTTCTCCATGCCCATCTTTGCCGATGAGAACGGCGCCATCACCGCGCTCCAAGACGCCGGGGTGCCTATCCTGATGCAGGCCTATCCCGATGAGATCGGCAAGATGGACTTCGCCCACCGGAGAGATGCCTTCTGCGGCAAGTTCTCCGTGACGGACGTCTTCACCCAGTACGGGGTGCCCTTCACGGTGCTGAAGCCCCATGTGGTGCATCCCCTCTCTCCCAAGTTCCAGGAGAACCTCCGGGACTTTGCCGCCATCTGCCGGGTGGTAAACGGGATGAAGCGGTTCAACCTGGGTTGCATCGGTGCCCGCACCACCGCCTTCAAGACCACCCGCTTCGATGAGATCGCCATGCAGAAGCACGGTATCAACGTGGAGTCCTTCGACCTCTCCGAGCTCTTCTTCACGGTGCAGCACATGGACGATAACGATCCCAAGGTGGTGGCCAAGAAGGCCCGCCTGGAGGACTACACGGACTTCTCCCGGGTGCCCGAGGACAAGAAGAACACCCTGGCCAAGATCTCCGTGGCCATCGATGGCTACATCGAGACCTATCACCTGGACGCCCTGGCCCTCCGCTGCTGGAACGAGATGGAGCAGGTGCTGCGGGTGTGCCCCTGCGTGCTGCTCTCCGAGCTCAACGACCGCGGCATCGTGGCCTCCTGCGAGATCGACATGTGCTCCGCCATCACCATGCGGGCCATGGCACTGGCCAGCGAGCAGCCCACCGCCGTGCTGGACTGGAACAACAACTACGGCGATGCGGAGGACAAGGTGATCCTCTTCCACTGCGGCCCGGTGGCCCAGTCCCTCATGACCGCCAAGGGCACCGTTACCAGCCATAAGATGTTTGACAAGACCGATCCCGGTTCCGGCTGGGGCACCAACGAGGGCCGGATCAAGCCCATGAAGACCACCATCTCCAACTGCCAGACCAAGGACGGCAAGATCATCGTCTACGCCTCTGAGGCGGAGTTCACAGACGACCCCATCGAGGAGGCCTTCTTCGGCTGCGGCGGCGTCTGTAAGATCCCCCACCTGGACGACAAGATGATCCGTCTCGCCCGGGGCGGCTTCAAACACCACACCAGTGTGGGCGTGGGGCACATGAAGGACATCCTGAAAGAGGCCCTCACCACCTACCTCCACTACGACTGGGTGGAGATAGACGGATGAAGCTCTCATTGCTCTCCTTCTCCTTTCAGACGGAACGGCTGAAAGGACAGATGGACGGGGCAAAGCTCTGCCGCCTCGCCAAGGACAACGGGATCGACACGGTGGACCTGATGTCCGCCGAGGTCCAGCTCTACGGCATGGAGAACCTGAAAAGGGCGTTTGCAGCGTCCGGCGTCTCCTGCGGCTGCATCATCGCACCTCTGCCCTTCTACAAGTCTGTGGAGCAGTTTCCCAAGAAGCTCACCGAGGCGCTGGATCTGTGCGGGGCCCTTGGCGTGAAGTCCCTGATGGTGATCCCCGGCTACGGGGATGAGGCGGCCTGCAAGTTGCTGCGGCGGGAGGAGATGATCTCCAGAGCCGTGGAACTGTTCACCATGGCGGTGAACCGGGCGGCGGAGCGGAACGTAGAGATCCTGTTTGAGGACACTCCCCAGGCCCACAAGCCGCTGGCGGCGGTCTCAGACTGCCGTGCGGTGCTGGACGGCGTCCCAGGGCTGGGCTTCGTCTTTGATACCGGCAACTTCATAGTGGCAGAGACGGATGCGGACCTTCTTGCCGCCTACGATGCCCTGAAAGACCGGATCCGCCGGGTCCACCTGAAGGATGTGGTCCGGGGCAGCTTCCCCAGCGGTGAGGCCTGCGTAAATGGAGAGCGGATCCGCACCGTCCCCACCGGATCTGGGATTGTGCCCCTGCGCCCCTTTGTGGAGAAGCTGGTCTCCGATGGTTACGATGGGACGGTCTGCATCGAGTACGCCGCCGGGAAGGGCGTCCACGGCCTGGACCATGCGAAGTATATCGCCGGCTATGTACGGAACATCCGCACCTATGAGACTGGGGATAGCGTGACGCCGCCCTATGGGCAGATCCCAGGGGTAGACAAGCCGGTCTCCCGGATCTTTTTTGGCACGGCCATCCTGCCCATGCTCATGGGAAAGGACGCCAGTGCCATCCTGGACGCGGCCCTGGCTGCCGGCATCAACGCCTTCGACTGCGCCCGCGGGTACGGCAACGCGGAGAAGAGCCTGGGCAACTGGGTCCGGGCCCGGAACAACCGGGAGCGGGTGGTGCTGCTCACCAAGTGCGGCAACGTAGACCGCAAGGGGAATGTCCAGGTGAACCGCGCCGTGATCGAGAAGGAGCTGGCCAAGAGCCTGCAGGCCCTCCAGACGGACTATATCGACATCTACCTGCTCCACCGGGACGACCCCAACACCCCGGTGTCCGAGTTCATAGATACCCTGAACCAGGCCAAGCGGCAGGGAAAGATCCGGGTGTTCGGCGTGTCCAACTGGACGGTGGAGCGCATCCGGGAGGCAAACGAGTACGCCGCCGCCAACAGACTGGACGGATTTGCGGTGTCCAGCCCCAACTTCGGCCTGGCCCGGCAGATGGCAGATCCCTGGGGCGGCGGGTGCGTCACGATATCGGGGCCGGAGCACGCGGCAGACCGGGCCTGGTACGCGGAGACCCAGATGCCGGTGCTGGCCTATTCCAGCCTGGGCCGGGGCTTTTTCGGCGGACGGTTTCAGTCCTTCGATGAGACCGCGGCGAAGAAGGTCTTGGACGGGCCTGCCCAGAAGGGATATCTCTGCCCGGAGAACATGCGCAGGCTCCGCAATGCCGAAGCCCTGGCAAAACGGGACCGCTGCACCGTGCCCCAGACGGCCATGCGGTATGTGTTCGGGAGCGGCATGGACGTCTACGCGCTGGTGAGCACCACCAACCCGGTCCGGATTCCGGAGAATATCGCTGCGGCATGGGCGCCCCTCAGCGGGGAAGATGCGGCCTTTTTGGAGGCGGACGAAGCATGAAGATCGCAGGATTGGACATCGGCACCACCGGCTGCAAGCTCACGGTGTTCGATGAGAACGGCCGTCTGCGGGGTAAGGCGTATCGGGACTACCCGGTGCGCCGGGCGGTGTCCGGCCACGAGGTGGACCTCACCGCCATGCTGGAGGGCGTCTGGGCGGTATTGCAGGAGATGGCAGGGCAGTACCCGGACATCGGGGGCATCGGCGTCACCAGCTTCGGGGAGACCTTTGTCCTCACAGACGCCGCCGGCAATCCCCTCCACAACGCCATGCTGTATACCGATCCCAGAGGGGCAGAGGAGTGCGCGGAACTCACCGAGAAGCTGGGGGCAGACCGCATCGCTGCCATCACCGGCCTGGCGCCCCATGAGATGTACTCCATCAGCAAGATCCTGTGGCTGAAAAAGCACAGGCCCGAGCTCTATGCCAAGGCCGTCCGGATCCACCTCATCGAGGACCTGGTGGTGCGGCACCTCACCGGCAGGGCCCAGATCGACTACTCCCTCGCCACCCGCACCATGGCCTTTGACATCCGCTCCCTCACCTGGAGCCGTGAGATCCTGGACGCCGCCGGCATCGATCCCGCCATGCTGCCGGCGCCGGTGCCCACCGGCACCAGCGCCGGAAATATCACCGCGGCGGCGGCCCAGAAGACCG
The DNA here is from genome assembly GCA_947629915.1 of uncultured Oscillospiraceae bacterium. Lineage (GTDB taxonomy): Bacteria > Bacillota > Clostridia > Oscillospirales > Oscillospiraceae > Enterenecus. The sequence goes on from CANRFN010000101.1 coordinate 11,010, forward strand.
GGCTCTCCCGGGACTGCATCATAGTCTCCGTCTCCCACGACCAGGTTGCCGCCTGTGTGGGAGCAGGCGCCTTCGATGGCTCTGTTGCCGTGGACGGGGCGGGCACCGTGGAGTGCCTCACCCCCATCTACGACAGCCTTCCAGACATCCCGGTGATGGCCAAGGGGTACTTCTCCGTGGTGCCCTACGTGGTCCCCGGCAAGTACGTGGCCTATGCCTTTTCCTATACCGGCGGGGCCCTGATCCAGTGGGCCAGGGATATCGTCGGCAGCGGAAGGACCAACGAGGAGCTGGAGAGCGCCTATCCCGGGGAGGGCCCCACCGGCCTTCTGGTGCTGCCCCACTTTGCCGGCGCCGCCACGCCCTACATGGACACCGGGTCCAAAGGGGCGATCCTGGGCCTCACCGCCGCTACCACCGCAGGCGAGCTCTATCGGGCCTGCATGGAGGGCGTGGCCTATGAGATGCGGCTGAACTACGAGGCCCTTGCCGGGTCTGGGATCCACTTTGAGAAGCTCAACGCCACCGGCGGCGGGGCACACTCTAAACTCTGGATGCAGATGAAGGCAGATGTGCTGAACCTGCCCATCACGGCGCTGGAGACCGTGGACGCGGGCACCGTGGGCAGCGCCATGCTCACCGGCATCGCGGCGGGCGTTTTTCAAGATCTCCAGGACGCCGCCGCCCACATGGTGCGGGAGATGGAGACGTACTATCCCCGCCCGGAGATGCACGAGAAATACATGAGCGTATATGAGCGGTATCAGAAGGTCTATGGGGCCGTGCGGCCGCTGGTGTAAAGGAGAAAATGCGATATGCTTGTGAATCTGGTTGATGTTCTGAAGCTGGCCGAGGAGAGACAGTGCGCCGTGGGGGCGTTCAACACCCCCAATCTGGAGTGCATCCACGCGGTGCTCCATGCCGCCGAGAAGCTGAACGTGCCGGTGATCCTGTCTCACGCCCAGCTCCACGAGGAGGTCTCTCCCCTGGGCAAGATCGGCCCGGTGATGGTGCTGGCAGCCCAGCGGGCGAAAGTGCCGGTCTGCGTCCACCTAGACCACTGCGAGACCCTGGACTATATGCGCGAGGCCCTGGATTTGGGCTTTACCGGTGTGATGTACGATGGCAGCCTGCTGCCCTATGCAGAGAATCTGGCGAATACCCAGAAGGCGGTTGCCATGGCAAAGCCCTACGGCGCCGGGGTAGAGGCAGAGCTGGGGGCGCTGGCCTCCCGGGAGGGCGGCGCGTCCAACGCATCCGGCCCGGTGTACACCGATCCCGATGAGGCAGTTGTGTTCTGCCGTGAGACCGGCATCGACGCCTTTGCCCCCAGCTTCGGCACTGCCCACGGGATCTACAAGGCCAAGCCGGTGCTGGACCTGGACCGGGTGAAAGTGATCGCGGAGAAGACCGGCCTGCCCCTCGTGATGCACGGCGGCAGCGGCGTCTCCCCCGAGGACTACCGCACCGGCATTCGGAATGGCCTCCGCAAGATCAACTACTACAGCTATATGTCCAAGGCGGGCACCAACGCTGTGCGGGAGCTGCTGGCCAGGGAGGACGTAACCTTCTTCCACGACCTGGCCTACGCGGCAGAACAGGCCATGGAGGCAGATGCGGAGAAGGCCATGCGGGTGTTTGCAGGGCTTTGAGATTGAGAAGAGGTCCGGTTCGCCGGGCCTCTTTTTGTATTCTGCCGGGAGAAAAGGAGACGGCAGAGGCCGGGCCCCGAAGGGCTCGGCCTCTGCCGTTTGGAAAAGTAGGAGGGGGATTAGCGTTCGTTTTTGGCCTTCTTGCGGCTGTTCAGGATCACGAAGGCCTCCAGGGCGACGATGGCCACGCCCAGGGCCACGTCGATGCCGATGGTGAGCTTCTGCCAGCCAGGCATGGCGGCAGCGGCGGGATCTGTCTCATACTCCCAGCTGTTCACTACGGTGTACATGATGTTCTTGCTGGCGTTGCGGAGGTACTTCACGGTGCTGGCGCTGGGGTTGGCTGCATCGTGAGGCAGGTTGGGGCCTGCGCCGTAGGTGGAGAGCATGCCGTCCATACCGTTGGCCAGAGCCGCATCAGCGTTCATAAAGCCGTGGCCGTTGTCCCGGAAGTAGTCCGATTCCACCAGGCCGCGGAAGCCCCACTCATCCCGGAGGACGGTGTTCAGCAGGTTGGAGCACTCGCCGGTCCAGGTGGTGCCCAGGTAGTTCCAGGAGACCATCAGGGCGTTGGCGCCGAACTGCTTGACGCAGATCTCGAAGGGCTTCAGATAGGTCTCGCGGATGGCCTGCTCGTTAGACCAAATACACACCATCTTATAGTTACCATCATACAATGCAAAGTGCTTAATGTAAGCGTATACACCCTTTTCGGCGGCGCCGGCGACGGCATTGCCCGCCATGAGGCCGGAGAGCACGCCGCACTCGGAGTAGTACTCATAGTTGCGGCCGCCGAAGGGATAGCGGTGCAGGTTCATGCCTGGGGCATACCAGCCGGCCACGTCCAGTTCCCGGGACATCTGGCCCATGGTGCGGCCGTACTCCCGGGCCAGTTCCTGGTTCCAGGTGCAGGCCAGAACGGTGGCCACCGGGAAGCCGATGGAGCCGGAGCCGGAGAAGTTGTTGGTGATGGCGCCCGGGCCGTCTGCATCGTTGGTCTGGACCTTGCCCACGGAGTCCACAGCTGGCGTCTGGTACCCGCACATAGAGGTGAGGTTCAGCATCTCGGAGACAGAGAGCTGGTCCAGCAGCTTCTCCCAGTCTGGGTCGTCATAGTCCTTGCCCCGCATCTGATAGAGCCGCATGCCGTTCTTGGCCTCGGTGGTGGGCATGGTGTCGCTGGGGTCGATGTACTTGTCGAAGTCGAAGTTGGCGTTCAGCTCGTAGGTGGCCACCTGGTCTGCGGGCATCTCCAGGGTGGCGGGGGCTGCGGTGGCCTCGGCGTAGTTGGCGAAGTTGTCCTTGCGGGAGAGATAGGTGACATTGCCCTGGGCCTCGGCAAAGAGGTTGGTGGCAGCGATCTTGTCTGAGGAGCGGGGATTGCTGCCGTTGTACACCACAGTGCTGTCCTGGTGATAGGTATCGGAGGCGAGGACGGTGTGGGCGTCGGAGCGGATGGAGATCACGTAGTCTCCGGACTCCAGAACGTATGCCTGCTCCGTGATGTAATCGTAGGAGGCCATGTCCTCCACGGAGAAGGTCATGGTGAGGGTCTCTTTGGCGCCGGGCTCCAGAATGCCGGTCTTGCCGAACTGGATCAGGTTCACGGTGCTCTTCTCGATGCCGCCGTTGGTGTACGGGGGATTGTAGTAGACGCCCACCACGTCCTTGCCGGCCATGCTGCCGGTGTTGGTGACGTCCACGGTGACGGTGATCTGGCCGTTGGACTCAGACATGGTCATGGTGCGGTCGAAGGTGGTGTAGCTCAGGCCATATCCAAAGGGATACTGGACCACGGAGTCGTAGTCGAAGCCCTCCATGCCGATGTCATAGGCGGTCTCATAGAACTTGTAGCCCTCGTAGATGCCGTCCACGTAGTTGACGAAGCTGGGGGAGTACTTCTGGGGCTTGCCGGCGTTCATGCCGTCCACCGCCATATCCGTCAGGTTGCTGTAGTCCACCTTGGCGGCGTTGTTCCACCAGGGGGCCTTGGTCATGTCATAGAGGAAGGTGTCGCTCAGGTGGCCGGAGGGATTGATCTCGCCCTTCAGGATCTTGCCCAGGGCGTTGAAGCCCACGTTGCCGGGGCCGGCGCACCAGATGGCGGCCTTGATCTGGGGGTACTCCTCCACAAAGCCCATCTCAAACGGGTTGCAGCCGTTGTACAGCACGATGACGTCGTCAAAGTTGCTGCACACCAGCTCCACCATGTTGCGCTCGGACTGGGAGAGCTGCAGATAGTGGGTGCCGGCGGGGAAGTCCTCGTAGGCATCGGAGTTGTTGTTGTAGCCCACCTGGCTCACGTCCATGGGCAGGTCGTTGTGGCCCTCGCTGGCGGCGCGGCCCAGAATGATCACGGCCACATTGGAGAAGGACTTGGCGTTGTCCAGAAGGGAGGCGGGATAGGTGTCCGCCGGGGGCTCGGGAAGATCCCAGCTCTGGGACTCAATGGTCATGGCAGCGCGGCCGCTGTTGAAATCGTTGTAGAACTTCTCCAGCTCTTCGTTCAGCTCATAGCCGGCATTGATGAGAGCGTCCTTCAGAGGGACTACATCGTACACGGCGTTGATGCCGCCGGAGCCGCCGCCGCTGTACAGGGGGTTGGTGGAGGCCCAGCCGAAGAGGTTCAGCTTTCTGGCCTCAGCGGGCAGGGGAAGCAGTCCATCGTTGTCCAGCAGGACGAAGCCCTCTGCGGCCACCTGCTCGGCAACCTTGGTGGCGGCCTCGGTGGTGGCATCGGAGACAACGGCGGCGGGGGTCATGGCCAGGTTGATGAGGTTGTTCATGGGGCCAAACAGCACCATGTTGACCACTACCACGATGGCCAGCAGCATGGCCAGCACGGAAGTCCAGCGGATGAGGTATCTCTGGGATTTCTTGATGCTCTTTACCACTGCCATGGCGATGACGGCGATGACGCCCAGGGCCAGCAGCACACCCAGAACGATCAAGTGCGTCTTGATGGCGTTGAGAACGCCGATGACGTCCTCCATGTTGATACCGAGCGCGAGGCGGATGGGATACAACATTTTCATTTCCTCCTTACTTTTCTTCGGCCAGTGCCCTGCCGATGGGGGAAGGCTGTCTGGAAAAATTCCTCTGGAAGTCTTTTCCAAGCGCTTGGATTCGGTTTTGTGCGCTAAAACTTTTTTCTTTCCAGTCGGAATTTTTTCTTGACACCCTGTCTGAAACGGACTATACTCTTCTCAGGCGGGAAGCACAAGCACAGTTTTTAAAAATCAGAACGTTTCTGGACGCTTTCCGGGAAAATCGACGTTTCTATACACTTTTTCGAAACGTGTCAAGAATTTTAATAAGGGGGAACCAACGATGCAGGAAAAAACGGAGACAGGCCGGAAACTGGACCGGCGGACGCTGTACACCCGGAATGCGGTGAAGGACGCCCTTCTGGAGCTGCTGGAGGAGCAGCCCTACGAGAAGATCACCGTGGCATCTCTCTGCCGGCAGGCGGAGATCACCCGGGCCACATTCTATCTGCACTTTCAGTCGCTGGACGAGGTGCTGGATGAGCTGATGGACGAGGCCCTCATGACCGCGGAGGCCGCCTCCAACGAGATGTCTACAGAGGAGCGCTTGGATGCGCTGGAGAAAGTGGTACAATCGGGGGACACACAGATGTTCCGCCAGAACGAGCGGCTGTTAAGTCCGTGCCAGCGGGTGGCAGATGACCCGAAATACCGTGCCATCTTCCTGGATCCCACCCTCTCGGACTATGTGATCCGGCGGATCTACAGGATGGAGCGGGACTCGGCGGTACCTTATTTAGTGAAGAAATGCCGCCTCTCCCATGACGAGGCAGACAAGCTCTTCATGATGGAGATCTACGGGCTCTTCTACATGAATCGGGCCTTGAAGTGGAACAAGGACGACAGTTGGTACGAAATGCAGCTGCTGATCAACCGCTTTATGATCGGGGGAAATGATGCCTTACGGAATCGGTGAGAGGCTTCCTGCGTCTGTAGGTGGTTGGAATAGCCGGTATGGACTAAACGGGCAAGGAGCTGCTGGCTCATACGGTGTCCTTCCGGAGCAACGAGATCCCCATGGCATATGAGACTGCAGAGGACGAGCGATGGAACCGCTTTGAGTGCTGCTATGTGTCGTTGCCGTATCCCTTCGCGCCGGGAGATGTGGTGAAGGATTTGCAGACGGGAGACATGGGCGTTGTGCAGAGCACCCGGGAGGAGATGGAGCAGCGTCAGCATAGCGAAAAGAGACCTGTGGATTGGACGGCGAACGATGTCCGGGTCCTGCTCTTAGACAAGATGGGTTTCTTCGAGACCCGAAGCATCTCCTCAATCTACTTGCAGCGGGGTCCGCGGACTCTGGCGGAGTGCAAGAGCGGCACAGAGAGAACGGCGATATTTGCCAGCCAAATGGTTCTGGATGGCCGGGTGCCCTATACGGTGCGGGATGCCTGGTTCCGCTGCAGAGAGCAGTGGTAGGGGAGAGGAATGGGAAATTCGAGACAATGCCAGCGCCCCGGCGGTGAGCCGGGGCGCTGTTGTCTGATGGGGTGAGGGGATAGTCCTGGTATATCTGCAGTTTAGAGCAGCCCAGGCAGGAAGCCCTGGAACAGGCTCAGAATGCAGGCAAAGATGAGAATGGAGACGCCTGCCACGAAACCGCCCAGTGTCCAGCCCCGGATGGTGTCCACCTCGTTAAGATGGAAGAAGCGGGAGATGGCCCAGAAGCCGGAGTCGTTGGGAAGGGAGAGGCCGATGCCGCCGGCGCAGACGGAGATGGCGCAGAGAATGGGGGAGACCCCGGAGGCAGCGGCAGCCGTAGAGACGATAGCTGCTGTAGTGGTGAGAGCGACGGTGGTGGAGCCTGTGGCAATGCGCAGCACCTGTGCGATGACAAAGCACATCACGAGGATGGGCATATGGAAGCCCTGCAGGCCGTCTGTGATGACCGTGGCGATGCCGCAGGCCTTGAGAATGCCCCCGTAGGCACCGCCTGCGCCGGTGATGAGAAGAATCAGACCCACTTTGTCCGCGCCGCTGGTCATGATGTCGGTGATGGAGCGGGGGAGATACTTCCGGGAGATGAAGGCGCCGTAGAGCACGCCGATGGTCATGGAGACGTTCTTGTCGCCCAGGAAGGCCAGCACTTTGAGAAGAGTGCTGTCTGGCGGGAGCAGGAAGGCGGAGAAGGAGCCCAACAGGATGAGGACAATGGGCACCAGGAGAATGGACAGGGCCTTCATGGCGCCCATCTTCTCCCGGGGTGCGGCCTCATCGGCGGTCTCAGCGGCCTCGGCATCCAGATCGGAGAAGTCCCAGGTCCTGCCGTTCCTCTGGTCGATCTTGTTTACGATGCCGCCGTAGACGATGCCGCCTGCGAACATGCCGATAAAGGCGGCGATCAGGGCATAGAAAAAGAAGATGCCCACGTTGATGTCCATGGCGGCTGCCACGGCGAGAGGCGGTGCCGTGGGAAGTACCAGGGCGAAGGTGCAGGTGGTGGCCACGGAGATCGCGCAGCCGTATGCCACCATGGAGTATCCTGTCTTCTTGGAGAGCACCCGGAGCATGGGGGCAAACATGATGTACACCACATCGCCGAAGACGGGGATGCCGGTGATAAAGCCGGCGGTGGAGACGGCGTACTGGGAGCGCTTGGGTCCAACAGCATGGAGCACGCTGTCTACGATGCTGTCGATGCCGCCGGACTCGTACATGAACATGCCCAGCATGACGCCGAGGCCGGTGACGATGCCGATGGAGCCCAATGTGGCGCCGAAGTTGTTGGTGACCGTTGCCACCACATCGGTGATGGAGGCAAACCCGGCGGGCGGGGTTCCGCCGATGTACGTGGCCAGGGCCATGAGGCCGGTGCCGTACGCACAGACCAGAAGGGCCACGAAGGCGTTGAGCTTTACCTTGATGATGCAGAACAGTAGAACCGCGATGGAAATCAGGAACACGAGCAGCAACATACGAAATCCTCCTTGTTTTGGCATGGGTTTCTCTGTTCCGCCGGTCCCAATCGGCACGCAGGATCCTTCACACAGGGCGGAGTGTAGCGGATTGGGCGGGGGCTGTCAAGGAAGGGGGAGAGAAGGGGAGAGAACGAAATAAAAGATGAAACTTGCCGGAAATGGCGAAAATGGCCCGCTTGACGCCGCAAATAGTTCGTTGTATCCTGAGGGTATCCCTCCGGTCCCGCATCGGCAGATCCTTCACACACATTGCCAGCGCGAGACAAGAACTTCTTTCAGAAGGGAGAACCTACTATGCTCATCAGCCAGAAAATGCGTACCCTGGCCCCGGAGCTGGATCCCCTGCGCCTGGGCACTGGGTGGAAGCTGGAGGACCTGGCAAAGCCCCAGATCTTTGTAGAGAGCACCTTTGGAGACAGCCATCCCGGCTCCGGCCACCTGGACAAGCTGGTGGAGGCCGCCTGCCGGGGGATTGCGGATGCCGGGGGACACGGCGCCCGGTACTTCTGCACAGACATGTGCGACGGCGAGAGCCAGGGCACAGACGGCATCAACTACTCCCTGGCCAGCCGGGAGATGATCGCCAACATGATCGAGATCCAGGCCAACGCCACCCCCTTTGACGGCGCCGTCTATCTGGCCAGCTGCGACAAGGGCATGCCCGGCAACCTGATGGGCATGGCCCGGGTGAATGTCCCGGCGGTGATGGTTACCGGCGGCACCATGAGCGCCGGCCCGGAACTGCTCACCCTGGAACAGCTGGGCATGTACAGCGCCAAGTACGAGCGGGGCGAGATCGATGAGGAAAAGCTCACCTGGGCCAAGTGCAATGCCTGTCCCAGCTGCGGGGCCTGCTCCTTCATCGGCACCGCCTCCACCATGCAGATCATGGCCGAGGCCATGGGACTCACCCTGCCGGGATCGGCCCTCATGCCCGCCACCAGCCCGGACCTCATCCAGTACGCCTATGAGTCCGGCAAGAAATCCGTAGAGCTGGCGCTCAAGGGCCTGAAACCCACAGATATCGTGACCTTGGACAGCCTGGAGAACGCCATCCTGGTCCATGCGGCCATCTCCGGCTCCACCAACACCCTGCTGCACCTCCCTGCTATCGCCCACGAGTACGGCATCGAGATCGACGGCGACACCTTCGACAGGCTCCACCGGGGTGCCCACTACCTCCTGGACCTCCGTCCCGCCGGCCGCTGGCCCGCTGAGTTCTTCTACTATGCCGGCGGCGTGCCCGCCATCATGGAGGAGATCATGGATGTCCTCCACCTGGATGTTATGACCGTAACCGGCAAGACCTTGGGCGAGAACCTGGCAGACCTGAAGGCCAACGGCTTCTATGAGCGGTGCCAGAAGTGGCTGGATGCCGCCAATGAGAAGTACGGTATCCACCTCACCCGGGAGGACATCATCCGCTCCTATGACAACGCCATTGGAACAGATGGCTCCGTAGCCATCCTGAAGGGCAACCTGGCCCCCGAGGGCGCGGTGATCAAGCACACCGCCTGCCCGAAGGAGATGTTCCAGGCCGTTCTCCGGGCCCGCCCTTTCGACAGCGAAGAGGACTGCATCGATGCGGTCCTCCACCACAAGGTGGAGCCGGGCGATGCGGTGTTCATCCGGTATGAAGGGCCCCAGGGCTCCGGCATGCCCGAGATGTTCTACACCTCCGAGGCCATTTCCTCGGACAAGGAGTTGGGCCGCTCCATCGCCCTCATCACAGACGGCCGCTTCTCCGGCGCCTCCACCGGCCCGGTGATCGGACACTGCAGCCCGGAGGCCCAGGCGGGCGGACCCATCGCCCTCGTGGAAGAGGGAGATCTCATCCAGATCGATGTCCCCGGCCGCATCCTGGCCATTGTGGGCGTGAAAGGGGAGCGGAAGACTCCGGAAGAGATCGATGCCATCCTGGCGGAGCGCAAAAAGGCCTGGAAACCCAAGCCCCGGAAGTACAAGAGGGGTACCCTGCGGCTCTTCAGCGAGCACGCGGTGTCCCCCATGAAGGGCGCGTATCTGGACTTCCAGGACTGAGATCTGCAGCAGAGAGCAGAGTTGGAATTTTAAGCTTCTCTTGTAGAGGTCAGCTGTTGCCCACTGTCTATGTCTGCAAATCCGGAGATAACCAGAGACAGAGGAGGTTGTCCCTGAGCATGTGCAGAACTGTCTGAGCTCTTTGTACACGAGAACTTCCACGAAAATGTTCCGCGGCATCAGAAGGGGCCCCGAAAGCCATATCAACAGAATTCTTTGCAG
>CANRFN010000102.1 GCA_947629915.1 uncultured Oscillospiraceae bacterium
AAAAGTGTCCCCAAAATCCGGCATTTTCCCCTCAAATAGCGTGGCGTCCGTGGTGCAGCACACTACGTCGCTTCACACCAGGAGCCGCTTGTCTATCATCATGTCTTGTACCTCCGTCTCCCGGGCGAACGCATCCAGTTAGCAGGGCTGGTCCGCCAGGTTTTGTGCTGCTGGCCTATCCGTGCAGGAACCCGAACAGCCCCTTCTTCTCGTAAGGCTCGCTCTGTACAGACAATACCTTGTATCCGGTGGCATCGATGGCCGCCCGGAGCTTGGCTTCGTCTATGGGCTGCTCCGTGAGGATCTCCGTCTCGCCCTTGGTATGGGAGGAGGAGACCTTCTTCACCGGGAATGCCTTGCGGACGGCTTCATTCACGTGGGTTTCGCACATTCCGCACATCATACCGTCTATTTTCAGTGTGATCTTGTTCATAGCAAATCTGTCCTTTCCTATTGCCAGATGGCGATTTCAAAGAGAACTGACCCGGGAGAAGCCGCAGACGGGAAAGAAGCGAGCCAGCGCATCTCACCAGACCTCTCTCCAGAACGCCAGGGCCTGCTCCAGGCTGTCCAGGTCGCTCTTGCGGCACGCCTCCGGGTGTTTCCGCTCCACCTGGAACATCGCCTTGGAGCGGGTCTTGATGGGGATCAGCATGTGGCTGGCGTATTGGTACCCGATCGACCGCACCGGATACGCAAAGCCGTGGGCCTGCAGCCGGCTCTCGATCTTCTCCGCCGCGATCTCCGAGGGCCACATGGCATCGTGCTGGGGATAGAGGAGCAAGATGGGGCCGTGGATCCGCTCTACGGGAATCTGTGCCTCCTCCGGGGCGTTTTGCACCGCGTCCAGGTAGCAGGAGCGGAGGCACAGACTCTTCTCTTTGAGGCAGTCCCGGAGGACGGCGGCCTTGGAAAACTGCAGCCTGGCCCAGGGGATGCCCTTGCCCCGCCAGCAGAAGGCGGAGCACTCCAGCTGCTGAATGCCCTTTCTCTTCACAAATCCCTGGGTACTGATGCTGGTGGGGCAGACCGCCACCACGGAGGAGATCAGACCCGGCATGAGACTGCCGGCCAGCAGCGCCAGCTCCGCCCCCATGGAGATGCCCCAAAGGCCCACCTGCTTGTACCCGTGCTCCAGAAGCCACAGGGCTGCCTTTTCTACGGGCTCCACGGGAACTCGCTCAAAGGCGTCCGGCAGACCGGGCTCGTTCCAATAGGCCAGGGCCAGGACGGTGATGCCCCGCTGGACGTACACCTCCGCCGCCATCTGGGTGAGGGGGTATATGCCATCGCTGCCGCCGAACATGACCACCGCCTTGCCGGGGTACGCGTCTTTCTTTGGCCTGTACAGGGCACCGAGAAAGCCATCCTCCTGCAGGGTGAATTCCACATCCGGGGTGAGGGTGAGCTGTTCCCGGGCGCGATCTGCGTTGGATTTCATGGTTGCATCCCTCTCCTTTCTATATCGAACGGAATGCTTTTGTGCAAATTAGCAATAACTAACCCACGGCCTGAAAGAAAAGCCCGGTCCCCGGCGGGCGAAAAACGCGGGTTGAGGGGACTGTTGGGGCGGCAGAGCGGGGGAGCGCCGCGGTGGACCTGTCAGTTAGCGGTTCCTACCTGCGTTAGAATGCGCTATCTTAATTAGCGCGAACTAACCCGAAACCCGAAGAAAAACGCTGGAAGCAGCGTGTAATAGGAAATTCTTCTGTTTGATCTATCTGGATCGCAAAAAGCTGCAATTTAGGTGGTGTATACCTGCTTTTGGGACAATTCAAGCGCTTTTTCTGCATGCTCGGAAATACAATGGTTAGAGGATACTAACTCGTGAGCTGAAAGAAAACCGCATTTTTCAGCGGTACCTCTGCGCCAGCTATCTCTGCTCTCTCAAACTGCTGCCTATCATAGACGAAAGAGAGGGAGATGGTCAAGAGGGAATTTTGCACAAACTTTTGCTAAGTTTCACCAGATGTGTGATGACCCATCGGGGGAGAGAGCCTGCCGGGTGTGCGGATGGGGATGGCCCTCTCTCCAGACAGATTCCCTGAAAATCCGTTCTTTTTCACAAATCTTCCATCTCCCCCTTGACAGCCTTCTCCCCGTCTGCTATTCTCTGAAAAGACAAGGAAAGTTGTCAAAAGGACAGGGAAACTTGTCATCCGGGGCGGGCGTTCCGGGGAAAAGTCTCCGCGATTCATGGAAAATTGCCCCTTGACACCGCAAATCAAAGTGATATCATATTGATATCAGATCCGGCTGGGCGAGACGGCTCGCTGGAGCTGGTACACGGACAAAAGACAGGGAGGACAGAGTAGCATGCTAACGGTTACGCACGTCACCAAGAGATACGGCAAGGTTGTCGCCTGCGATGACCTGAACTTCGCCCTGGACCCGGGGAGCATCACGGTGCTGCTGGGCCCCAACGGGGCGGGGAAGAGCACCCTCATGAAGACGGTGATCGGCTTCTTGCGCTTTGAGGGGGAGATCACCGTGGGCGGGTATCCCAACAAGTCCCCGGACGCCCGGCGGATCCTGGGGTACATCCCGGAGATGCCGTCCCTCTACCCAAACCTCACGGTGTCCGAGCACATGGAGTTTCTGGCCCGGGCGTACAAGCTCACGGGGTACAAGCCCCGCATCGACACCCTCCTGGAGCGCTTTGAGCTCACAGACAAGCGGAAGAAGTTCGGGGACGAGCTGTCCAAGGGCATGCAGCAGAAGCTGAACCTCTGCCTGGGCCTGCTGCCGGAGCCCCAGGTGGTGCTGCTGGACGAGCCCATGATCGGCCTGGACCCCCACGCCATCAAGGAGCTGAAGCTGATGATGGAGGAGATGCGCAATGAGGGGAAGACCCTTCTCGTGAGCACCCACATCATAGACAGCGTGGACATGCTGTGGGATCGGACCATCATCATGGACCACGGCGTCATCAAGGCCAACGTCACCCGGGAGGAGCTGGACAAGGACGGCAGAACCCTGGAGAAGCTGTTCTTCGATGTCACGGAGGGCGAAAACCAGCCGCCGGAGCTGCCCGGAATCGGTGAGACACCCCAAGGGGGCGATGCCGGATGAGGCTGGTTGGATACTACGCCCTGCACACGCTGAAAAACCAGATCCGGAAGCTGATGAAGACCTGGGTGCTCATCTTTATCCTGATCTGCTTTGCAGTGGGTGTGGGCATCGGGATCTTCGCCGGGGTGGTGGAAGACAGCGCCCCGGAGCCGGACTATCCGGACACCGGCGAGATGCCCCCGGCAGAGCCGGGTGTGACCGAGGATTGGGACCCGGATCTGGAGGACCCGGAGGATCCGGACACGGATATCGTCATTGATGATCTGGAGGATCTGGAGGAAGTGGACGGCCAGTTCCTGGAGGCCCTGAGCGGTGTGCTGCTGCTGGGCGTGCTGGTGTTCTACGCCTTTGGGGCGGACAAGGCCGGCAGCCAGATCTTCCTCCCGGCGGATGTGAACCTGCTGTTCGCCTCCCCCATGAAGCCCCAGTCTGTGCTGCTCTTCCGGCTGTCCTCCCGCCTCGGCATGACGGTCCTCATGAGCCTGTACCTGCTGTTCCAGTTGCCCAACATGGTGCTGAACGGCGGGGTTCCCCTCTGGGGCGGCATCGCGTTGGTGCTGGCCTGGACCATGATCAATGTGTACGGCCTGCTCCTCCAGGTGATGCTGTACACCATCTGCTCCACCCACACCGCGGTGAAGAAGTACCTCCGCCCGGCCATCTACGCCATTCTGGCTGTCCTTGCCCTGGGCTTTCTGGCCTACCGTCAGAGCGCAGGCGGGGATTGGATCGCGGCCGCCGGCCAGTTCTTCGGAGACCCCGTCACCCGGTGGATTCCGGTGTGGGGCTGGATCCGGGCGTTCTGCGCCTTTGCCCTGGACGGCAATGTGCTCTTCAGCGTGCTCACCGCCCTGGCCCTCATCGCCGGCATGGCTCTCATGGCCTTTGTGATCTGGCGGCTGAAGGCGGACTTCTACGAGGAGGCCATGGCCAAGTCCGAGGAGAGAGCGGAGCTGATGGCCCAGGCCCAGGCGGATCGGAGCACCGGCATCGTGGTGAAGCGGAAGAAGGACCGCAGCGAAAAGCTCCGCCGGGACGGCATGAACCACGGCTTCGGCGCCAACGTGTTCTTCTTTAAGGCGATGTACAACCGGTTCCGGTTCGCCTTCCTGGGCTTTCTCACCAAGACCACGGTGTTCTACCTGGTGGTGGCGGTGATCGCCGCCGTTCTCTCCGGAGACATGATGGTGGTGGCCCTGGCCCTGGGCGTGATGGTCTTCTACCGCGCCCTGGGAAACCCCCTGGGTACGGACACCGTGAACTGCACCTTCCTGATGGTGCCGGAGAGCGCCTGGGCCAAGGTGTTCTGGTCTCTCCTGGGCGGCACGGCCAACTGCCTGCTGGACATCCTGCCGGCGGTGATCGTAGGCGCCGTGATCACCAGAACCCATCCGCTGATCGCCCTGGCCTGGATCCCCCTCATCGTCTCGGTGGACTACTTCTCCACCAACGTGGGCGCGTTCATCAACCTCTCGGTGCCGGTGTCCGCCGGTACCACGGTAAAGCAGTTGGTGCAGGTGCTCTTCATCTACTTCGGCCTGCTGCCGGACATCGTCATCGCAGTCCTGGCCGTTGTCTTCGACCACCTCGCCATCGGCATGGTGGCCATCGCCGCGGTGAACCTGTTCCTGGGCACCCTGTTCTTCGGGGTAACCCCCATCTTTGTGGATGCCAAGGGCGGCAGGCGGCCCAAAGTGGATCCGCCTTTCACCGGCGATCTCACCGCGGCCCGAAAGTCCTTCTCCCGGATGGGCCTGGGCCTCTTTGCAGCCCTGGCCTCCGCCTCCATCCTGCAGCTTGTGGTGGCGGCCCTCCTCCCCAACTTCTACCCGGACGGGAACTATCCGGCCTGGCTCATGTGGGTGGCCACCTTTGTGCCCATGTACTTTGTGGCCATGCCCCTCTGCTATCTCATCCTGAGAAAGGTGCCGGCAAAGCCGCCGGCGGTGCACCCGGCAAAGCCGGCCCGCCTGGCGATGGACGGGGCGATCTGCCTCTTTCTGATGTACGCCGGCAACATCGTGGGCATCCTGCTCCTGCTTCTCATCCAGCACATCTTCCCAATTCCCGCCGCGGAGAATCCCCTGAATGCATACGCGTACTCGGACTCCCTGGCCTTTCAGATCCTGGTGATGGTAGTTCTGGCGCCGCTGTTTGAGGAATTTCTCTTCCGCAAGCAGTTGATCGACCGGATGCGGGTGTACGGGGAGAGAACCGCCGTTGTGACATCGGCGCTGCTCTTCGGCCTCTTCCACGGCAACTTCTCCCAGTTCTTCTACGCCGCGGCCATCGGGCTGGTGTTCGGGTACCTGTACCTCAAGACCGGCCGGCTCCGCTATAGCATCGGCCTGCACATGCTGGTGAACTTCCTGGGCAGCATCGTGGCCCCGGCCATCGTGAGCGCGGTGCCGGAGGACGTGCTCAACGACCCCGATCCCAGCGCCGCTGTCCTCCTGACGGGGATGCGGCCACTGCTGATCTACCTCCTGGTGATCTTCGCGGTCTTCCTGGTGGGCCTGGTGCTCTTCTGTGTTGGCACCCACAACCTGGCCTTCCAGACCGCAGAGCTGGAGCTGCCGAGAAAGCAGCGGGGAAAGACGGTGTGGCGCAATGCCGGCATGCTACTCTTCTTCCTGGGGGCGGCAGCGCTGTTCGTGATGTCCGTGGTGCCCTTCTGACGGCCCCCAACCCAAGTTCTCTCAAGCAGCAGTGCCACCCGCAACCGGGCAGGCACTGCTGCTTTTTCCCTGTCTGGAAGGGGATACAGCCTGAATGCTGCCAGATGCGCGGGCTTTTTTCGATGCCCTTCGCGAAAAATGCTGTACAATGGGGGATTTGGGTGGTATTATTCGGTAAAGAGACGGACTGGGGAGTGGAGCGCCGATGATGGAGAGAAGACGATATCGAGGACCTGCGCGGAAGAGACCCTATCTCATCGTGCTGCTGGCGGTGCTGCTCCTGGCGGTGGCCTGCCTCTTCTACCTGGTGCCGTACTATCCCGCCAACGACTACGCCCTGGCGGCCATGCAGTCCGATGGGTCCGTAACCGTGACGGAGGAGAAAGACCGGATCGTCTTTCAGCCCGCGGAGCCCAAGGCCGGCTTTGTGCTGTACCCCGGGGCGAAGGTAGACCAGCGGGCATACAGCCCGCTGCTCCGCGCCCTGGCGGAGCAGGGGATCCTCTCCGTGGTGGAGGAGATGCCCTTTCATATGGCGTTCTTCCGGATGGATGCGGCAAAAGACGTGATGGAGGACTTCCCCCAGGTGGAGCACTGGTACATCGGGGGCCACTCCCTGGGCGGCAGCATGGCGGCGGCCTGGCTGGACGGCCACAGCGATGGCTGGGACGGCATCGTCTTCCTGGCGTCCTATTCCACCGCAGACCTCACAGACAATTCCCTCACCGTGTGCTCTCTGTATGGCTCGGAAGACCGTGTCCTGAACCGGAACAGCCTGGAGAAGTATCAGAAGTGCCTGCCGGCGGACGCGGAGATGCATGTGCTCTCCGGCGGCAACCACGCGGGCTTTGCCGGGTACGGCCCCCAGAAGGGGGACGGCACGCCGGTGATCACCACAGAGGCCCAGGTGGAGCAGACCGCGTCCATCCTGGCGCGGTTCATCTTAGTGGGTCCCCTGGACCAGAGCAGTGTGTTGGCGTCTCCCAACTGAGGAGAGCCCGGTATCCTCAGACGGGAGGTGTGCCTGATGCCGGAAAAGAGACGGAGAAATACCTTTGGGGACTTTATGCGCACCTGCGTGCTGCCGGCGCTGCCGCTGCTGCTCATCTTCTTGGTGTACTGTTTTCCGGCCAGCCTGGAGATCACCGAGATCCAGCTGAGCATGCCCCGGTACCTGGTTTTCGCAGCGCTGTTGTTGGCCTCCATGGTGTGGCAGGGGCTCCCGCTCCGGCGGACCTGTCATGGCAGCAGCCTGTTCCGCGCCCTCTACGACCTCGCCCCCTTTGAGGTGTACTGCCTTTTGCTCTTTGCCCAGTGGCACTTTTGGGCGGCGGTGGTCCTGCTGGCTGTCCTGCTGCTCCTGGTACTGGCCTGGGAGGTCCTCGCGCTGGTGGACGGCCACCAGGCGCGAATGGAGATCGAGGCGGACGAGGAGTGCGGGGAAGAGGAGATCGCGCAGCGGTGGCGGCGAGCCCAGAAGGAGTACCGGAACATGCGGGTGCGGATCCCGCTGCTGCTGATGTTCCTGCTGTTGGTGGTGCCCTGCGTCATGGACATCGTCCTCTATGACATGGGCTCTCCGGTGTATACCCCGCAGTCTGAGAACGCGCCGGCACTGTACCAGCCCGCCGAGGACCCGGAGCAGGTGCTGGAGGAGAACGCGGTGTTCCTGGCGGGCTTCAGCGAGGGGGCCTGGTCTCAGTATGCCTTTGAGGAGAAACTGGCCATGCTCCAGCAGCTCCACGACCTGGAGTGCGCCCGCATGGGGGTGCCCTCTGTGCCGGTGCTGGCCGAGCCTCTGGACGGCGGCACCCTGGCGGTCTTCGACTCCGAAACCATGGATATCACCGTGAGCACCAAATACCTGAACACCGCCACGGCCTGGGACTGCATGTACACCATCTGCCACGAGACGTACCACCGGCAGCAGAGCTACCTGATGGACAACCTGGACAAGGACAGCCCCCTGCTGCAGACGGACTACTTCAAGCAGATCCGGGAGTGGTTTGAGAACGCAGACAACTACGTGGACGGCACCATCGATTACGACAGCTACACCGTCCAGCCCCTGGAGGCCTCCGCCAACGCCTGGGCGGAGGCGGAGATGGAGCAGATCGCCATCTGGATTCCCCAGGGCTGAGAACGACAGCGCCGCCTGCTCGTGAGAACAGGCGGCGTTTTGAGAGAAAATCGGGTCTTTTTTCATTCGGACGGAAAAGAAAACCAGGTTCGCTGTCTCCAACGAACCTGGTTTATGCCGGTGGCGGGACTCGAACCCGCACGCCATCGCTGGCAATGGATTTTGAGTCCACCTCGTCTACCAATTCCAACACACCGGCAAGCATCCTGCATTATAAAGCACGCAGAATGAAAATGCAAGGGGAAAAATGAGAAAAAATCTGCTATTTATGGAAGGAAAAGGATAATACTTCCTGATTCCGCTGTTTTGCAGCACCAATGGGGCAACATTTCCCCAAAGTGACGCCTTGTCATTTTGTGTCCATCACAGGACTCCGGCGCAGTTCTCAAGGACCGGAGCGAGGACATGCAGGTACGTTTGCGGCTGTGATCGATTGGGACGCCCCTGCAAGGGCAATCAGTTGGTATGCGTCTCTATCACACATTCGTGTTTGTCGCTATTGGGGTCGTAGTTGATCCCCACCAGTAAGACCTTCGGATAATCGGAAAGCTTCCGGTAGTACTTCTTTTTCTTAACTTGCTCGATTGCGGACGTAACCGTCTTGTTCCACTTCAGCTCTATCACCATCGGGATAGCGGTGGATTCCGGTTTGGGCTGGAAGAACAAATCGGCTCTGCCGCGTCCTGTGCTCTTCTCTTTGAAGATCTTGTACTCGTTTCGTGCTGTGAAATAGGCGAGCATCAGCACGCTGCTGAGAGAATTCTCATCGTTGTAGTCCAGGGCGGAGGTATAGTCCAGATGGATGTCCGTCACCTTCTGTGCAACGGCTGCAAAATCTCCTTCCCAGGTTTTGCGCAGCAGTTGATCGGAATCCATGAGGGATTCGAATACCGGAGTCCAATCCGGCGATTTTGTTGTCCGTCTAAACTCGTCCAAGATCTCCAGGTTGGGAATGGAGAGCGTAGAGAGTTCCGGCGGGTTCGTCGTACACCGCAAGTATCCCAGGTGCACAAGTTGCGTGAGGACATCATCCCAGGTGTGTGGCTTGTCTACGTTGTGAGAAAGGGGGCCTGTGTCTGCCTGGACAGTTCCACCGTCCATAAGGAGCGCGATCGTCTGCTTGAGGCCCTTCTTGTCCTGGTTGATATAGGACCGCAGCGACTCGTAAGATTCCGTTTCAGTCCAATAACTCGTAAATGTCCTCTCTTTAATTGCCTGAACAACGGAGCGCGGATTGTATACTGAACCCACATTCCGGAATGAGTATCCGTCATACCATCGTTTCATCTCTTTGAATGGCAGGTTGTGCTCAAGACAGAGTTCCTGCACTTCAGCCTCGGTAAAGCCCATGAATTCGCCCATACTGAGGGGTTCAACCATATTGTATTCATTAAAGTGATTGGCCAGGGACTCAAGTCCGTATTTCTTAATCGGATAGATCCCGGTCATGTAGACCAGTGCAAGGAACGCCTGTCTCGTTGCACCTTTGAACATATAGCACAAAAATTCCATATATTCATCTTGCTCCGCTTTCGTGGCATTTTTACGGAACAGGTGATCCCATTCGTCTATGATAAACACAAATTTGGGATGCTCAGGAGCGTTAATATGAATATCCTGCAAAATGGATGCCAAGCCATCCATCCAATCTGAGCAACCGGGGAAGGTGTTTCTCAGTTCTTCTTCAATTGTGATTTCGATATAGGTCAAAAGACTCATAGAGGTATAATCCGGCAATTCTTTCTGGCGGTCTTTTGGCAGATATTGTTTCCTTTTTTGTAGCTTGGTTAAATCTTGAGATGCCTGGAGAAGGTCGATATAGATTACATTGTATTTGTTGAGATGCTTTTTGTAGTCCGGCGAAGAGGCAATCTTCAGATTTTGAAACAGATCAGAACTGTCCCTGCTGCAGGTGTAGTAGTTCGCAATCATAGATGCGGCTAAGGTTTTCCCAAAACGTCTGGGGCGCGATACACAGACATGCTTATCAGATCCGATGATGACTTTGTTTGTGTATTTAAGCAAATTAGTTTTGTCAATAAAAACGCCGGTTTGAATCACATCTTCTAAGACGGTGTTTACAGGATTGAGAAATCTTCTCTTGATCATTCTGCTCTCCTCTTCCTGATCCCTGCCCATCCAGTTCGCCTCCTTTTGGGTTGCTTTCCATGCCGCCAGTCTTCCGGGTTGGTCGGTGCACATCTGGTTGGAAAATAGCATAAAAAGATGATGCTGTCAAGGGAATGACGGCCGTGGGCCAGCTCTGGTAGCGCATCGCTGCCCAGAAGCGCTCTGCTGCATCCGAGGTGAAAGCCAGAGACAAGTTTTTGTGGCTGCTGCATCAGGCGGCTGCTTTTCATACTATTTGCCATGGTACACACAATAAGGATGTTTTCGGCTTTTGGTGGGGAAAGCGCGAGAACGATGCTCACGCTCGATCAGCGCTATCCGGCTCCTCCTCCAGGTCCAGATCTGCCAGCGTGAGGGCCATGAGATCCTCTTTGGTGGGGGAGGCCATGGAGGCGATGCGGTTGGCCTGCCGGGACACCGCGTGCTCGAAGACGTTGCGCACATCCCGGGCGTTGCCGAAGTTCTCATCCCGCTGCTCGAACATCAGCTGGAAGGCCTCCTCCGCCGCCTTGTCCACCTCGGGGGTCAGGGTGTACCCGTTCTTCTTGCACATGGAGCGGAAGATCTCCGCCAGCTCAGCGCCGTTGTAGTCCTCGAAGGAGATGTACTTGTTGAAGCGGCTCTCCAGGCCCGGGTTGGAGTGGATGAAGTTGGTCATGAGGTCCGTGTAGCCCGCCACGATCACGATGAGGTCGTCCCGGTGGTCTTCCATGGCCTTCAGGATCACCTCCACCGCCTCCTGGCCGAAGTCGTTGGGGTTGTCCTGGTTGGTGAGGGCGTAGGCCTCATCGATGAAGAGCACGCCGCCCATGGCCTTGGACACCACTTCCTGGGCCTTGAGCGCGGTCTGGCCCACAAAGCCGGCCACGAGGCCGGAGCGGTCCACCTCGATGAGCTGGCCCTTGGAGAGGACTCCGATGGCGTGATAGAGCTTGCCCAGCAGCCGGGCCACCGTGGTCTTGCCGGTGCCCGGATTGCCCATGAACACCAGGTGCAGGGAGAGGGGCGGCACCGGCAGCCCGTGCTGCTCCCGGAGCTTTCGGACCTTCACCAGATTGATGAGGCCCTTCACGTCCTCCTTCACCTTCTGTAGGCTGCAGAGGCCGTCCAGCTCGGCCAGCAGCTCCTCCAGGGTGGGCTCCTTTTCCGCCGCTGCGGGCTTGTCCCCACTGGGCTTGGGGGGCGGCGTGGGCGTGGGCTTCTCGTCCTTGGGGAGGCCGGTGCGGATGGGAGAGCCGTCCTCCTTCCGGGCCACAAAGTCCTTCACGTCCAGCGGCGTCTTGCCCCCCGCCACGCCGGCGCTGTCGCAAAAGCGGCTGAGGGAGTCCGCGCAGGCGTTCACAAAGCTGGCCTCGGACTCGCTCACCTTGCCGTCCACCGCCGCGAAGAGCAGCAGCATCAGGGTGAAGGTGTCCACAAACCGGCGGCTCAGGCTCTTGTTCTGCTCCAGGTCCGCCTGCACGATGCGGCGGAAGAAGTTGGGCAGGATAAAGCCGGAGTAGTTCTGCACATTGCCGGTGAGCTCCCAGTAGAGGACGGAGGGCACCGCATTGCCCTTGACGTAGATGGCGTTGTAGTACTCCACATGGGTGGGGGTGAGCCCCATATCCGCCTTCCAGAGGCCGCAGGCGCAGAGCCGCATGAAGCCGTCGGACTCCCGGCCAAAGGCCACCCGGGAGCCGGGGTCTGTGAGAAGACGGCGGTAGGCGGTCATAGCCTCATCGTATTGTTTGTGCACCTCTGCCGGGGTGAGCGGCTTGGCCATGGGGCAACACTCCTCGCTGTTTTTGTCTGGCGTCGGGAGTATTATAGCAGGGAGCTGGGTATCCTGCAAGGTAGAAATCGCCCGGGCCGGGAATTTCCGGGAGGGTCCGCCGGGCGGTCCCCCGGAAGCGGGAAAACGGATTGTAAAAAAACTGCTAAAAACGTGGAAAAGGGATTGACGAAACCAAACGAAACGTGTAATATGAGAATGATACAGTATCACGATGCTTCTTGGCGCGAGGAGGAAACGATAGATGGCCCAAAAATCCAAAGACCAACTGATTCACTGTGCAAACTGCGGTGAGGACTACAGCACGACCTACAAGAAATGTCCTTTCTGCGGCGCACGGAATTCTGCGCGAAACCCTGTACCCCCACAGAGAGAGCAGAATGCACCCAGTCAGTCCAACCAGTACGATCCCGACCCGGATGACGATGTTGCAGATGGCGGTCAGACGCAGTCTGCAGCTCCGGATGACGATGACGACTACATCAACGATGGCTATGTCTTTGACGGACAGGACGTATTCGATGACGAAGGCGGCGGAGGAGGAGATGCTTCAATGAACAAAGGTGGTAAGAGATTGGTCACAGGCGGCAGCGGCTCTGGCAGAAAGGGCGGCGATGTGAATTGGTCCCGGCTGATCACGTTCCTGTGCTCGCTGGTGATCATCGTGGCAGCGCTGGTGATCGTATTCACCTATGTATATCCCAAGCTCCACGGCGGAGAGAGCAGCGCGGAGAACAGCAAGAAGCCGGAGAGCAGCGCGGCGGTCACCGAAACCCCGGCCGGTTCCGAGGCACCCGAGGTCACGGATCCCCCTGTAACCGCCAACCCTGAGCCCACCCCGGACACCAGCGTGGAGCCGCCGAAGAGCTTCACCCTGGAGGCCAGCGCCTACACCCTGGCCAACAACGGAGACTCGGTCACCATGAAGCCGGTGCTGGATCCCGCGGACTGGGAGGGCACCATCATCTGGACCTCTTCTGATCCCGAGATGTGCTCCGTGACCGCAGACGGCGTGGTCACCAATCTGAACACCGTCCAGGACAGCATCCACAAGGTGATCATCACTGGTATGGCCGGCACCCTGAAGGTGGAGTGCACCATCTTCTGCCAGTGCAAGAACCCGGTGGACATTCCCGAGACCACAGACGATCCCAACGCGTCCCCGGATCCCGCGGCCTCTGGCGAACCGGTGGCCTCCGCGACACCTGGCGGCTCTCTTACCACCGGCACGGTGGGCCATGTGGTGAACGCCTCCTCTGGTCTGAACGTCCGCAGCGGCCCGGGCACTTCCTATGACCGCATCGCCAGCCTCCAGAACGGCAACGAGGTCATCATCGTGGCAGATGGAGGGACAGACAGTGCAGGCATCCACTGGCTGGAGATCACCTTCAAGAACGCCAGCGGCCAGGACACCAAGGGCTACGTCAGCGCAGAATATATCTCTGCCGGCTGAGCACTGATCCAACGAGCGAAGAGCGCCCGGCCCACTTGATCGCGAGTGGGCCGGGCTTTTTCAGGAGGATTTCCCTATGTTGAAAGTGGAACGCATTGCAGTCATGAACCTGGAGAACGCCATCCGGGGCGCCCGCAACCCCATGAACAGCTGGGACCGGATGGACAGCTATACGGACGCCCAGGGCAACACCGTGCTGGGCCCCAACGACCTGGGCCTCGCCGTCCGGCTCTGCTCCGCCGGCACAGACCACCGCAAGTTCCTGCGCCAGGTGCTGGTGTCCATGGACATCACGGCGCCGCTGTACTGGTGGAAGGAGTTCGACACCTACAAAGTGGGCACGGTGGCCAACTCCACCTCCACCATGCACAAGATCCACGCCAAGCCCTTCTCTCTGGAGGACTTCAGCACAGACCACCTCACAGACGAGTCCAGAGCGGTGTTCGCCCAGTGGGTGGCGTACCTGGAGGCGGTGCGGCTCCGGTACATGGAGAACAAGGACAAGGCCCACTGGTACGACCTCATCCAGATGCTCCCCACCAGCTACAACCAGATGCGCACCGTCACCCTGAACTACGAGGTGCTGGCCAACATCTACTACGCCCGCAGGGCCCACAAACTGGACGAGTGGCACACCTTCTGCGATGCCATCCTGGCGCTGCCCTACGCCAAAGAGCTCATCGGTGCCTGCGGCGGTGCCAGGCCGGAATAAGTTCATAGAAGACGCAAGATGCCCCGCCCGGATTCCTCCGGGCGGGGCTTCTGTTGGTTTGAGTTGGCTCAGCTGGCTGCGCCGGCCTCCAGATCCCGGAAGCTCTGCAGCCGCTGCATGGTGGCCTCAGACAGGGTGAGGCTGCCCATGTTGGCGGTGTTCCACTGCTCCATGTTGTCTGCGATGTGCAGCACCTGCTGCCGGAAGGCGGAGGTCTCATCGTAGAAGGAGAACATCAGTTCGAAGGACTCCTGCCAGCAGGCCGGATCGGAGGAGGTGTAGTTGGTGTACTTCTCGATCATGGCGAAGGCGTCCTCCTGGCGGTCTGTGAGGAAGTAGTACCGGGCCAGGTGATAGGGGATGGTGTTGGAGTCCACTTTCCGGAGCTTCTCCGCCCAGTAGTCTGCCGTCTCCCGGACGGAGGAGGACATCCCGCCGTCCTCGCCACTGGTGTCGTTGGGGGCGTTCACCACATAGGACAGGGCGTAGTCCGCCCACTCAAAGGGGTCCAGACGGGCGCCCCGGTCCAGATTTACCAATGTGGTGGCGCTGTCCACCATCCAGGCTGCGGCCAGGTTGGCGGAGAGGAGGCCGCCGAAGGAGCAGATCAGCACGCACACCACAACCAGGCCGATGGTCTTAACCTTCTGCTTCACTTCCGGTAGCGGGATGGCCTTGCCGCAGCAGAGGCTGATGAGAAACAGTGTGCCGATGGCGATGGGGAGGTACGGGAAGGCGGAGAACACCACCTCTGTGGCGGCGTGGGCTGCCATGAACACCAGTCCGGCGCCCAGAGCTGCGGTGAGGGGATGGGCCTCCATGCCCTTCTTGCGCTCAAAGAACACCGCGGCCGCGGCGGAGGCCAGCACGGATACGAACAGGAGCAGGCCCACGATGCCCACTTCCGCCAGCACCTGGATGTAGTGGTTGTGGGCGTACTTGGTCTCGTAGAAGAAAGTCTGGACGTTGCGGATGCTGTTCTCATAGACGCCCATGCCCAGGCCGATGATGGGGCTGCGCTTGACGAGCTTCAAACCGTCCTCGAAGAACACCAGGCGCTGGATGGCGTTTTCGTTGGCCAGCAGGCCCTGGAGGCGGTTGGCGATGAAGCCGGGGAGGAGCTTGTAGTCCAGGGGGAGAGAGCCGCTGCCGGCGTCTCCGCTGTACGAGGCGGAGGCAAAGGCGGCGCCTTCGGGGGCTGCAAAGTTGAAGTACACTACCAGGCTGTCCTCCGGCACGGTGAAGGCCGCACCTCCGGCATCGCCGGTGTAGAGAACGGTGCTGGTGTGCATCATGGTCTCCTGCCGGTTCTGGCTCTCAATGGTGAGGGACAGGGGCCTGTCCGTCTCCACGGTGAGGGTGTACGTGCCGGGGTCCGGATAGGCGGCTCTCCGGAGGGTGCCGCCGGCGTCCAGGTTGATGGCGCCGGTGAGGTTCATGGCCACGACCATGAAGAGGAGCAGCAGGACCACGAAGACCGCGATCACGATGGGCAGCAGCTTCATCTTTTTGGCCAGCAGAGCGCCCGCCTTTTGGCCCACCAGCCAGTCCAGCGCGGCCAGAAGGGCGGAGCCCGCGATCACGCAGAGCAGCGGGATGGGGCGCACCCCGGTCCAGTTGGTGAAGGAGGTGAGGGAGATGAGAAATGCGGCGATGAAGGTGAGCACCAGGGTCTCAATCATCAGCACGAAGAGGCTGGCTCTACGCTCTTTCTGCTCCAGAAGCAGCAGCACCAGGAAGGCCGCCAGAATGGATGCGGTGGCGCCCATACTGAAGGCCAGCAGGAAGGACAGGGCGTTGATGTAGAGAAGCACCGTGCAGGCGGCCCGCTCCCTCTGATTCTGGGAGGAGGTGATGAGCCCCAGGGAGAGCAGCACGCCGAGACCTACCACGCCGGCGAAGATGTTGGGGTTGTCGAAGATGGAGACCATGCGGACCCCCACCTCCAGGCCATCCATGCCGGTGTAGTCCGGGGTGAACCAGCCCAGAACGGTGAAGAAGAGGCCGCTGATCCAACGGGTGGAGAGCAGGTCTATGGAGATGAGGCCGGAGATGGCGGCGTAACCTGACAGCACCTTGGCGATCCAGCGGCCCGGGGTGCTGTCCTTGCCCGGGGCCACCGCCAGAAGGAGGATGGCCAGGTTGAAGGAGCTGATCACCTTCAGAAACTCATAGAGGGCAAACTTGCCGGACACCGAGTACAGGGTGGAGATCCCGTCCATCAGCACAAAGGCCGCCAGAAGGGCCAAGGGCAGACACACCACATCCCGGATCTTTTTGAACCGGACGATCAGGGCCACAACGCCCAGGACGATGAGCACCATGCCGGAGTAGTGGGAGGTGGAGGAAGAGGTGAGACATACCGTGAGAAAGTACAGCAGGGTGGCGATCACCAGCGCTGCCGCCGGCATGCCCTTGACGTTGGAAAGGGTTGCAGTCTTGGATTTTCTTTTTGCCATAAGATCGGCCTCCAGAAGTCTTGCAGGGCGGCGGAGGTGCGGCCCAAACGTGCGTTATTGTACAGAATGCGCTTTTCCCGGGGAATTGTCAAGGACTTTTTGCCCGTGGGAAAAGGCGCAAAAAGGGCGCCTGCCGAGGAGCGAGGCGCCCTTTTGTGGCGAAATCAGAGATCGGGCTTGACGTACGGCACCAGGAAGTTCCGCACGGCCTCCCAGTACAGATCTGGATCGGTGCCCACCGCCTGTACGTGGCCCGCCTCCGGCACCCAGAGGAAGTTCTTGGGGCACTTGGCCGCCTGATACAGCTTCCCCATCATGGCGGAGGGGACGAAGTCGTCCTTGTCCCCGTGGATGAAGAGGGTGGGGGTCTTGGACTTGGACACGGCGTCCAGGGGAGAGGCGTCCCGGAGGTCAAAGCCGTCCTTGCGCAGCGTGGTCTTCCGCAGGGCCTTGAACAGGATGCCGGCGGGGGCGGGGATGTTGGCCACGAACTCCTTGGCCCCGTGGTGGACCAGGTGCAGCACCTCTGCCTCGCAGGAGGTGTACGAGCAGTCCGAGATGGCCGCCTTCACCTGGCGGGGCAGGGGGCCGCCGGTGGCCATCAGCACGGTGGCGCCGCCCATGGAGCAGCCGTGGAGCACGATCTCGGCGGCGGTGTCCCGGCGGAGGATCCAGCTGATCCAGCCCAGCAGGTCCAGGCGCTCGTTGTAGCCCCAGCCCACGTAGCCGCCGCCGGAGCGCCCGTGCCGGCGCTGGTCCGGCAGCAGCACGTTCCAGCCCGCCTCGTGGTAGTGCTTGGCGATGGCGCCCATGGCCTCATAGGTGTCCGCGTAGCCGTGGACGCAGATGGCCCAGCGGTGTTCCCCCTCCGCCGCCGGCACCACCGCCGCCCACAGGGGGACGTTGTCCGATGCGTGGATGGAGATCTCCCGGAAGCCCTCCCGCGCCCGGGCCCAAAGGCGGCCCTCCGTCTGGTACGGGTTGGCGTCCTCCCGGTCCGGGTCTCTCGCCGGCGGATTGTTGACGCGGTTGTATAGATAGGTTCCCAGGGCTGTCCAGCCGCCGGCGGCGCCGGCGCCTGCGGCGGCAACGCCGAGAAGGCCAAATTTCGTGCGATTTTCCATGAAGATCCTCCTCCACTGTGGGACTCTTTCTTGCACTATTGTACTCCCCGGGAGGGAACGGGTCAAGAGCGCAGTTTCGCCAAAATAGAGAGGGTGTTTTGCGGATTTTCGGGGCGTAAGAGCGTGTGTCTCCCGGGAGGACAGAGAGACCCGGTACCACGGTCTCCGGAGGGGCTGTTTCGGCCATCAGAAGGCGGTGCGGATCAAGAGGCAGAGGAGCAGCAACTCCTCCGGGAGCAGGGGGTTCTCTGCGGGAAAGCCCAGGCGGTTGGAGAGGGAGGCGATCTCCTGGCGCAGGGTGGTGAGGGGGATTTCCAGGCGGTTTGCGGTCTTCTGGAGGACGTCCTCCAGCGCGGGGAAGAGGTCTGAAGAATACGAGATGCTCATGGTGATTATCCTTTCTTTCGATGTATTTCTGAGTTTGCCAGGAGGATCTCTCAGATATTTGGATTTTACAACAATCTTGGAATCGAAGTCTGTCGAAATATGGGGTGCGGCGAAAAAAAGTTTCGTTTGGGGGAGAAAAGCGCTGAAAAAAGAAAAATCTTGCGTGGGGGTCTTCCGCGAATCGGTCAACGGGGGTACACTGAGGGGGAGAGAGAAGAATGGGAGGGATCCAACGTGAACGACAAGTTCTTCCAGCTGCCACAGGAGAAGCAGGCGGCCATCCTGAACGCCGGGTACCGGGTGTTTTCGGAGAACGCCTACGCCAACAGCCCCATGCGGGAGATCGCCGAAGAGGCCGGGATCAGCAAGTCCCTGCTCTTCCACTACTTTCGGAACAAGAAGGAGCTGTACCTGTACCTCTGGACCCACGCCGCGGAGGTGACGGTACAGGTGCTCACAGACTACGGCTGCTACAGCGGCACCGATGTCTTCGAGGCCATGGAAAAGGGACTGCAGGCCAAGATCGCCCTGATGGCCCGCCACCCCCACATGACGGCCTTCACCCTTCGCGCCTTCTACGAAAAGGACGAGGAGGTCCGCGAAGACGTCCAGGCCATCTACCAGAAGTACTTCAACTGGAAGCTGGACAACACCCGGGTGAACCTGCGGCCGGAGGGGCTGCGTCCCGGGATCGATGTGCAGCAGATGTACCGGGAGATGTACTGGGTGGCGGAGGGATACCTCTGGGAGTCCCTGCAGCGGGGCACCTTCCGCCCGGAGCAGACGGAACAGGACTTTTTGAAGATCCTGGCCTTCTGGCGGCAGATCTTTCTGCAGGAGGGAGGAGGAGAGACGCAGTGAATGTCATCGAACTGGACCACTTCACCAAGTGCTATGGGCCTGTCCGTGCCGTCCGAGATCTCACCCTCCATGTCCCCGAGGGCGCCTTCTACGGCTTCATCGGACCCAACGGCGCGGGAAAGTCCACCACCATCCGGGCCATCCTGGGCCTGCTGCGGCCCACGTCCGGCAGGGTCTCTGTGCTGGGGCGGGATGTCTCCCGGGAGCGGACCCGCATCCTGGCGGAGACCGGGTATCTGGCCTCCGAGGCCGCCTTCTGGCCGGGGGAGACCGTGGGGGACTTGCTGGACTACTCCGCCCGCCTCCGGGGCCGGCGGCGGGACCAGTACACCGAGGAGCTGCTGCAGCGGCTGCAGCTGGACCCCTCCCGGAAGGTGGACCAGCTCTCCTACGGCAACCGAAAGAAGACCGCAGCGGTGGCGGCCCTCCAGCACCGGCCCCGGCTGCTGGTGCTGGATGAGCCCACCGGCGGCATGGATCCCCTGATCCAGCGGGAGTTCTTCGCCATCCTGGAGGAGCGGCGGCAGGCGGGCGCCACCATCTTTCTCTCCAGCCACATCATGCCGGAGATCCGCCGCCATTGCGACCGCGCCGCCGTGATCTCCCACGGCCGGCTGGCTGCAGAGGAGCGGGTGGACCAGCTGGCCGGGGCAGACGGAAAGCAGGTCTCCATACAGGGGCATGTCTCGGTCTCCCATCTCCCCGGGGTGCGGGGCCTTCAGGAGACCCCAACCGGACAGACCTTCCTGTACCACGGGGATCCTGGACCGCTGCTGCAGGCCCTGGCCCAGGGGAATGTGCGGGACTGCACCATCACAGAGCCGGATCTGGAGGACTGGATCCAGCGCTTCTACCGAGAGGAGGGGGACCCGGATGGTCTGCGCCGTACTGCTTCATGAGCTCCGCCGGGGAAGGCTCTCCCTTTTGCTCTGGGCTATCTCTGTATCTGCTCTTCTGGCCGGGTGCGCCCTGCTGTATCCGTCCTTTCAGGCGGACGCGGAGGAGCTGGGCAAGCTCTTCGCCTCCATGGGCGGCTTCTCCGCGGCCTTTGGCATGGACCGGCTGGACATCGGCACCTTTGCCGGCTTCTACGCCGTGGAGTGCGGTACCGTGGCCGCCCTGGGCGGGGGACTCTACGGGGCCCTGATTGGGATTCAGGCCCTCTCCGGAGAGGAGGCAGGGCGAACTGCGGAGTTCCTCTTCTCCCACCCCGTCTCCCGTGTCGGGGTGCTGGCGGCAAAACTGGCCGCCGTACTGCTGCAGGTGCTGCTCTGCAACGGCCTTCTGCTGGCGGTGGGGGTTGGCTCCGCCGCTGCCGTGGGGGTGGATGTGCCCTGGCGGGAACTGCTGCTCCTGCACCTGGGATACCTCCTGCTCCACGGTGTGTTGGCGATGGTGTGCTTCGGCCTCTCCGCCTTTCTCCGCCGGAGTGCCGCGGGCGTAGGGTTGGGCCTCGCCGCTGTTCTCTACTTTCTCTCCCTGGCGGCCAATCTTACGGAGGCCGCAGAGCCTCTCTCGTACCTCACGCCGTACGCCTTCTGCGATGGCGCCTATGTCTTCACCGAGGGGTCCCTGAAGACCGGCCCGCTGGCGGTCTCACTCTTGGCAAGCTGCATCTGCCTCACCGCCGGCTTTGTCTGGTACCATCGCAAGGACATCCAATAGCAACTCAGCCCGGGCACGGATCTTGTTCAAAGTTCGTGACCCATATTTTTTCATCCTTTAAAAAAGCAGATTGAAGCGTTTTAGCGCTCCAATCTGCTTTTTTATAATGCTTAAATTTCAGAAAGAAT
>CANRFN010000103.1 GCA_947629915.1 uncultured Oscillospiraceae bacterium
ATCACCTCGCCCCCTATTATACACCCCCGGGGGTCACTTGTAAAGGGGTTTATCAACACCGCTGCGGACTATCACCATTGTTGAATATATGGAGCCGGCCCTCAGGTGTAAAAAACTGTGATGGGGCGCGGGTGATTCCGGACTCCTTCCCTTCCCGCCAGAACTTCCTGCCATCGGGAGCTCCAGATACCTTATAGGGCGTCAGCTCGAGAAGCTCTTCTGCGCTTTTCTCAGAGCAGTCTATACCGGCGCCATTGAGAACGGAGGGCAGTTCTCGAATGGAGATGGAGCGGTCTGGCTCTCCTGAGGTAGGGTGATTCAGATGCATGTATGGAACACAGCCCACATAGTTTTGCAGGCTGGTGAAGAAACGCTCCATGACGGGAGAGATCAAATCTTCCAGGAAGAAGGAAGACAAGGACACGTCCATCACGATTGCACCATGGGGTTTGCCATCCTCTGTGCAGAAGAGATGAACTGGCAAGTGTCCGTACTTCTGCAGAAATGCCCGCACAGGGGAGCTCTCCGGATCTGGCAGAGGGCCGATCTGAAAGTCCCAGACCTCTCGGATATCCGCAGGCGCCTGCTGGAAGAACTGCAGCACCTCGGCCACCTTCGCGATGGAATCACTTGCGTTGCAGACGAGAATGGGCTTCCCATCTGTCTTCCACACAGAGCACTCCGGCTTTGCAAAGGCCTGTTCGAGAGAAACGGATACCATGCGCTCCAATTTCTTGCTGCACCGGCCCTTCCGCTCTGCCTCCAACTGCTTCAAAAGGGCAGGCTGCTGCTTTTCAAAGGCCTCCCAGGCCTTCCAGACGCCCTCCCGGAAAGGCCAGCGGGCCTTGGGCCTTCTGGAGGCCTGCTGGCACCGCTCCAGCATGTCCTGGGCCATCATGTCCTCTGGATCGAGCTGGGTCGCCCTTTTGAAGTAGGGCAGGGCCTCCGCCGGGTGGTCCAGAAAGAGCCAGCTGTAGCCCATGGCAAAGTGAAACGCATACCGGTCGCCCAGGCTGGCCTCCTCCGGCTCGATGGACTGCAGCAGTTCCAGCCCACGGCGCAGCCTCTTTCTGCCCTCTGGATCGCCGGGATCTGCGCTGTTGTTGTATGCCATGGCCAGATACCGCTTGATCTCCGGGGTCCACTGCTCCTCCGGTACCGCCTCGATGGCATCCTTGATTTTCTTGTTCTTCCTCTGATCAATCCAGGTGCTCAACTGCTCCAGGGAGGGAAGTTTTGCTTTGGCCACAATGATAGCTCCTCTCTTGCTGCGTGCATGGTCCCATGATACATGGAAATGGCCCAAAAGGCAAGTGCGGGTTTCCGCACCTTCAGAGGGCCGCGGTGTGAGACATGTCTGCCTGCCCGCCTCAGCGCCGCTGCAGAGGCGGCGCCGGGAAGCCGAACAGGCTTACTGCAGGTTCGAAATCGCGGAACGGATGGTATGCCGCCCAGGGGAGGCCTGCCTGCCGGAGCAGGTCTGCCGCGGCCTCCAGGACAGACTGCAGATCCCAGGCCACAAAGTCCAGATAGGCAAAATGCGGGTCCGCCCCCAGGCCCAGGACCGTGAGGTACGCGATGCCCAGCCGCTCATACAGCTTGTCCCGAATCTCCTGCAGCAGGTGGTCCGCCTGATGTGAGGCCAGCCATAGGAGCCCGCGGGGGATGGGCCACACCAGGTAGCCGCCCTCTACCCCTTCTGCGATCATCTCTTTGGAAAAGAAAGTGAGCCGGTCTTCGCTGTCCTGTGCCAGGGTGGGGAGGCGGCTGTCCCCGACCTCCGCCTGCGCTCGCCACGCCTTAACATGGGAAGACCGGCGCACCTTGTAGGGAATCCACGGGAGGGCTTTGCGGGCACTTCCCACGGAGCAGTCCAGGCCGTGGTCTGCCAGCGTCTCGGAGAGATCCCGCAGGGGGACGATAGGGCCGAGGTTCAGCTTCTGGTGGATCTGGGCTCCCAGCCGCCACAGCGGGACCGGCCCCAGCATGTTGGGCAGCTGCCGAAGCGCCGGCGGCTTTTTGAGGGCATAGCGCTGCATCTGCTCCTGTGTCTCCGGGGAATAGAGCGGGTACCCATCCATGGTGGCGGCCACAATCTCCCCGGCCTTGTCTGTCAGAAGCTGCACCGGGGTGTCCCCGAAGAGCAGGTAATAGCGGCAGGCTGCCGGGCTGTCTCTGTCTGGAAGGGGCCCGAGCTGCAGGTCCCAGGCGGAGACCACGGCCTCCGGGGCCTGTTGGAGCAGGTTCAGAAGCTGCAGCATGCGGATGGGATTGCAGCGGGTGTCGAAGAGAAGGCGGGGCCTGCCTGCGGTCTTCCACACGGTGCAGCCCGGCGCAAACAGCGCGGTCTCAAAGCAGAAGGACACCGGCCGCTCCAGCCGATCACTGCACCGGCCCATCGGCTCCCCCTCCAGCTGCCGCAGGAAGGACGGCTGCCTCTGAAAGAACTTGTTCCACGCCCGCACTACCCCCTCCCGGAAGGTCCAGCGGGCGCGGGGCCGCTGCAGGACCTCCTGGCAGCCCCGGAACACGGCCTGCATCGTATGATCCCCCGGCTTCAGGCGAACGGCTTTCTGGGTATAGGGGTAGGCCCCGGCGGGGTCGTCTGCGAAGAAGGCGCTGGTGGCCATGGCGGCGTACCAGAGAAAAGGATTCTCCAGGGCATCCACTTCAGATTGGATGGACGCCAGCAGTTCCCGGGCGTGCTGCAGCTGCTGCCTGCCCGCAGGGGTCCCGGTGTCTGCGGTGTCGAGATAGGCCTGGGCCAGGCGCAGCGTGTGTTCCGCGGTGCGCTGCTCGCGGGGAGCCGCCTCCACCGTCCGGATCACTTTTCTGGATTGTTGCCGGCGCAGCCAGTCTGTGAGCTGCGCCGGGGCGGGGATCTGTGCCCTGCGCACACACATCGCTCCTCTCTCTTGCGTGGGATAGATGCCCGCCGGACTCAGCGCCGCTGCAGAGGCTGGGCAGGGAAGCCGAAGAGACTGGTGGGTGGGTTTGCATCCCGGTAGGGGCGATACACCGCCCAGGGGAGTCCTGCGTCCTGGAGCAGATCTGCTGCGGCCTCCAGCACCCGCTGCAAATCCCAGGCGATGAAGTCCAGGTAGGCGAAATACGGGTCTGTCCCGCGGCCCAGCGGCGTGAGGCAATCCGCTCCCGCTCTCTCCAGCAGCTTTGCCTGGATCTCTTTCTGGAACGCCACAGTTTGCGCCTGCACCTTGCTGCTGGTCCCATTGGGAAGCGGCCACACCAGGTATCCGCCCTCCACGCCGTCCCGTACCGTGTCATCGGAGAAAAACAGATATCTGTCTCCGGTGTCGTCCACCAATTCCGAGTAGCGGTGCTCCCCGGATTCCTGCAGCCCCCGCCACGCCTTCATCCGGGCCCTTTTGGGGCGCTCATAGGGCTCGAGCTGCAGCACCTTGCTGGCGCTGGCCTCAGAGCAGTCCAGACCGTGTTCGGCGAGGGCCTGAGGGAGGTCCCGCAGGGGCACCGTCTGGCCGGGGTGCATCTCTCGGGTGATCACATGGGCCAGCCGCCAGAAGGGGACGGCACCCAGTACCTCCCGGACGTGTTGAAACATCGCCTTGAAGTCCGGAACCAACCTGGAGTGTACCTTGTACTCCTTGAATGTCATAATGATGGGGATGTCCATCAGCTTTGCGGATACAATCTCGCCGGACGCGTCTTCATACAGCTGTACCGGGATATCGCCGTACTTCTGGAGATAGGCCCGCACTTCCTGGCTGCGCCTGTCCGGCAGTGGGCCGATCTGAAAGTCCCAGACCTCCCGGACGGCTGCCGGCGCCTGCCGGAGCAGTGCCTGGATTTGTAAGATCCCGATGTTGGAGACGGTGGCATCGAAGACGAGCCAGGGCTTTCCCTCCGTTTTCCAGACGTTGAGCTCCAGCTCCGAAAAGGCGTTTTTCATGCAGCGGGCCACCATGCGCTCCAAGTTGCGGCTGCACCTGCCGGTCTGTTCCCTCGCCAGCTGCCGCAGGATCTCCGGCTGCCTCTGCGTAAAGGCGTCCCATGCCTTTTTCACGCCCTCCCGGAAGGTACAGCGGGCCTTAGGGCGATCTGCGGCCATGCGGCAGAGCTCCATCATGTCCTGTACATCGGCCCTGTTCGGATCCAGACTGTATGCCCGCTGTATGTATGGCCGGGCCTCCAATAGCCGGTCCTGGAGGCCCAGCGAGCAGCCCATGGAATAGTACCAGAGAAACGGATCCCGGAGATCGTCTGCCACAGGCTGGATGGGCGCCAGCAGCTCTGTTGCTTTCTGCAGCTGCTGCCTGCCCTCCGGCGTCCCCAAGTCTGCGGTGCACATGTAAGACAGGCCGAGCCGCAGGTTGTATTCCGCAGTGCACCTCTCCGGCGGGACGGCCTCCAGGGCATCGATCACCTTTGAATATTTCCTCTGGCTGAGCCAAATGTCCAGACGGCCAAGGGAGGGAAGCTTATCTTTTGCCATTTCCGCGGCTCCTCTCTTGTCCTACATACAAATGACCCGCGTCCAGGTCCTCATCCTGGTCTGCGTCTTCCTCCGGGTCATAGAGCAGGGCGGAGTGCAGCAGGGCGCCGATGTCCGGCTCCTCCACGGAGAGCTCGTCCGCGATGGACTGGATCATCTGCATCTTCTCCTGGAGTGCCTCGACCCGCGTTGCAAGGTCCTGCATCATGGCCGAGAGCGCGGCGATGGAGAGGTCTTCCTCCTCTGGGACGGGCTCCGCCGGGACAGGCCGCTCCTTCTTTGGCCGCCCCCTACTGCCCGTGGGGATCAGCTCGTTGGTGACGGGGTCTAGCTTTCCGATGGCCTTCCGCCTCGTCACGCGGCAGCCCTTCTGGGGGTCGAACTCGCGCCAGGTGTCGAAGACGTAGACCACGCCGCTCTTCTTGTTGGGGATGTAGGCAATGCCCATGGCGGGCTCCTCCTTTGTGAGCGTACTCAGAGCAATACCGGCACCGGGCGGGTGATCCGGAGGCTGTCCGGGGTCACGGCGCACTCCATGACCAGCACCTGTACCCCGGCTGCGGCGGCGGTGCGGAGGGCAGCGCCGAAGTCCGGGTCTGTGGCATCGTTGGGGGAGAAAGAGCGCATGCCGGCCATCTGCAGCACAAAACACACCGCCGCCTGGTGCCCCGCCTCCCGGCAGCGGACCAGCTCCCCCAGATGCTTGGCGCCCCGTGCCGTGGGGGCATCGGGGAAGCGGGCGTGTCCCCGGTCCTCCAGGGTGACGCCCTTCACCTCCACAAAGCCGGTGGCCGTGGGAGACTCCCAGTAGAAGTCCAGGCGGGAGGCGCCGAAGACGGTCTCCGGACGGAGCAGGGTGAGATCCGGACGAAAGCCGCCGGCC
The DNA here is from genome assembly GCA_947629915.1 of uncultured Oscillospiraceae bacterium. GTDB lineage: Bacteria > Bacillota > Clostridia > Oscillospirales > Oscillospiraceae > Enterenecus. Next base: position 5,355 of record CANRFN010000103.1, read on the forward strand.
TGGGCCCACTCCTGAAACACCCGGTTGGGGGCCTGGGCGTCCATGTTGATGATGCGTCCGCCTTTGTCCACCGCTATGAGGTCGTAGGCGGTCTTGCGGGCGGGGTTCTCACTGCCCTCCAGCCACACGGTCACCCCGGGGCGCAGCAGCTCCCGGCAGCGGCCGGTGTTCTTCACATGGACGGTCTCCACTTTGCCGTCCAGCGCCACCTGGGCGATAAAGCGGTTGGGCCGGGCGATGAATTGGGCCGCCCGGATGTGTCGGTACTCCATGGCGCACCGCCTCCTGGTCTGATCTGCCCCTAGCATAGCACATGTTGGCCCCTTCGAAAAGGGGCGAATGTTGCGATGGACAATCCTTGCGCTGGACCCTGGATTTCCTTATAATGGGATCTGGAAGGAGAGATGGGGATGGAAGTTGTGCGGTATCTCTGTCGGTCTATGCTGGCAGACGGAAGACCGGTAGACTGGACTCTGCTGTCGGAGGCGGTTCCCGCCGGCCGCTTTGCCTGCGTGCAGTACGGGCTGCGGATGGAGGTGCCGGGCGGGCCTGCTGCAGACCTGCCCGGGATCGCCTGCGGCCGAGAGGATATTGAGCATCTGGCGGAGGAGCTGGCCGCCCGGCAGGTGCCGCCGGAGGGGCTGGCAGCTGCCGCGGTGGCCTGGCTGGATCAGGAGAGCAGCTCGCTGGCCACCCGGTCCGCCACCTGCTCCACGGCGGCGAAGTCCACGTAGGGGTGGTAGAGGGCCTCTAGTTCATCGTGGGCGGCCTTGGCCTGGGCGAGGCTGGCCAAGCCGTCCTCTAGGAGGGCCGCCGCCACCCGGCGGGTGAACCGCAGCCGGGGCCGGCTGGTGCGGAGGAGGGCTGCATCGGCCATGGCGTCCACCCGGATCCGGCGGGTGGCCTTCCTGGGCCAGGTGTACTCCGGGGTGGTGGAGACAAAGGCCAGAGACAGCCCAGGGAAGATCAGATGGCTGATGTGCCCCGGCGCCATGGGGTCCGGACAGGCCACCGCATCGTGGCCCGCCGCCAGCCCCGCGGTGAGCAGGGGATTCAAAAGGTGCCGGCCCAGCCCATATGTGTCCTGCAGCTCGTACACGGTGTCCGCCTGGGCGGACACCGTCTCCCAGAGCGCCATGGGCCCCTTACAGGAGAGGGCGGTGAGGTACCGGTGGCTGAGCCGCCCCTCCCCCGTGGGCGGTTTATGCAGCTCCCGGCTGGCGATCCCCGCCGCCCGCCGGGCCAGCTTCTGCTGTACCGCCTCGCCGTCCAGCAGGTCCGTGATGTTCTGCCGCAGCTCTCCCGCGGCGCCGAGGCAGCGGTACGCCCTTCTGTAATGGCCCTGATAGGCGGCGAAGGCCTCCCGGATGGCGTTCTTGTGGGGCTGCAGGCCGGGGCGGTCGTAGGCAAAGCTGAGATCTATGTAGCGCTCCACCACCCCGGGGCAGACCGGCTCGATCACATGGGGCGCCGTGCCGTCCACCACCGCGGCCTGCAGGTCCGGGAGGATCACCCCGTCCAGGGAGTCTGGGTCCCCGGAGCAGAGGATCTCCACCGCAGGGTGTCCCGCCTCCCGGGCCAGCTGCTCCACCTTTCGCATCAAGGTGGACTTGCCGCTGCCGGGGCCGCTTTTCAGGATATAGACGGTGCGGAAGACGTCCGGGTCTGTGATCTCGTGATACAGTGAGGTGAAGCCGCCGGGGGTGTTGGCGCCCAGAAAATACTGGATAGCAGACATGGCTGGAGGGGCCTCCTTCAAGGATTCGGTGTACTCTCAGGGTATGCCGCAGCCCGGGGATTGGTGCCTCTTCGGGGGATGGGAAGTGCCCCGGGACCGCGGTCCCGGGGCACAAAGTTTGCGATTGCTGGTTTGGACAGTCTGGGCTCTTTGGGGTCGCTCAATGCCGCAGCTTGTCCAGCACCTGGAAGAGCTGCTGCACGGCCTCTCTCCGGGTGGCCCAGCTCACCGCGATGCGCACCGCCGTATGGGTCTCGTCTACCGGCTCCCAGATGCACACACGGATCTCCTGGGAGAGGGCGGCCAGGGTGTCGTTGTCCAGGACCACGAACTGCTGGTTGGTGGGGGACTGGATGAGCAGGGGATAGCCCCGATCCAGAAGGCCCCTCTGCACCTCCATGGCCAGCTGTACCGCGCCGCCGCAGATGCGGGTGTAGAGGTCGTCCGTGAAGAGGGCATCGAACTGCACGCCGCAGAGCCGCCCCTTGGCGAGAAGGGCGCCGCGCTGCTTTACCAGGGTGTCGATGTGGTCCGGGGCGCCCTGGGGGAAGACCAGTGCCTCGCCGCAGAGGGCCCCGCACTTGGTGCCGCCGATGTAGAAGACATCGGTGCTGGCGGCGATCTCCGCAAAGCCCAGTGTGGGATCTGCCGCGATGCCGTATCCCAGGCGGGCGCCGTCCAGAAAGAGGGGAATGTGATATTCCTGGCACACCCCGTGGATGGCCTGGAGCTCACCTTTCGTGTACAGCGTGCCGTACTCCGTGGGGTGGGAGAGGTACACCATGCCGGGAAACACCATGTGGCTGTGGTTGGGATCTGCCCAGAAGGCGGCGAGATAGGACCGCACGGTCTCGGCGCTGAGCTTGCCGTCCGCCTGGGGCAGGGCCAACACCTTGTGCCCGGTGTACTCCACCGCCCCCGCCTCGTGGACGTTCACATGGCCGGTCTCGGCGGAGAGCACGCCCTCCCAGGGGCGCAGCAGGGACCCGATCACAAAGGCGTTGGTCTGGGTGCCGCCGGCGAGAAAGAAGATGTCCGCATCGGGGGTGCGGCACACCTCGCGGATCTTGGCTGCGGCAGACTGGGAGAAGTCGTCCGCGCCGTAGCCGGGCTGCTGGGAGAGGTTGGTGTCCACAAGGGCCTGGAGCACTTGGGGGTGGGCGCCCTCTGCGTAGTCGTTCTCAAAGGAGAGCATGGGCACACCTCAGAGCAGCTGGACCTTGAGCAGCCGTGCGATCTCGTCCCCGCGGCTCTGGCACACCGCCAGCCGGATGGTGCACCGGGCCTGGGCCAGGGTCTCCAGCAGCTCCTTCCAGAGGGGATATTCCGGGTTCTTGGGCTCCGTGTAGCTGGGATCGGGGGAGAGGAGGAGCAGCACCTCGGTGGGCTTCTTGATTAGCTTGGCCGCATCCACCGCGCCCTGGAGGATGCACCGCCGGGCGCTGGTCTCGGGGATGTCCTCCTTCTGGATCACCTTCCAGTTCTGCCGGAAGCAGAGGCCTGCGGTGTAGCTGCCGAGGCCGGTGTCCGGATTCCAGCTGCCGGCGGCGGTGATGAGGCAGTACCGGCCCTGGCGGGAGAGAAACTCCCGGACGGTGGAGCGCACGGGATAGGAGACGACGTCGAAATCCACCCGGGCCACCGGGACGCCGTTGTAGTGGAAGTCCAGGATGTCCTCCATGTGGTCCAGGATGAACCGCTGGGACTCCCGGGAGTACCGGTTCACGTAGTACCCGTCTGCCAGGTTCTCGCTGGGCTGGCCGTTGGGGAGCCGGGGCATGCGCAGCTCCGTGACGATCCCCATGGCCTCGCCCTTCTCTGTGGCCTGGCGGACGTTGTCCTTCAGCTCCAGATAGCCCTGCTCCTGGAGCCAGGTGGTGATCCAGGTGGTCTGGAGCTTCTTGCCGGAGATCCGGGTCACCTCATTGGCGATGTCGCTCACAAGGCACGGCCTGTCCTTGATGTGCAGTTGGTTCAGCTGCGCCTCGGTGAGGAAGAACGGGCGGGTGGCCTTCTTGGTGCGGAGCTCCTGGACCCGGATGTTGTCCGCCAGCACCACAGAGGCGTAGTGCAGCACCGAGCGCAGGCTCTGGTTGGAGAGGGTGTCCGGCTCTACCGGCTGTCCGGTGATAGGATCCATGCCGTCTGCCAGGGCGTCCAGGTAACCTTTGGCCTGCAGCAGGCTTGGCAAGTCATAGACGGAAGGGGTATTGCCCTGGGTGTTGTTTTCGAGTTCTGCCATAACTGATCCTCCTTCTTCTTGTAGGGAAAAGCCGCTCCGGCAGGGAGCCCTGGGGAGCGGCTGAGGGAACTTTATTCGGCGGAGATCATATAGTAGTACACGGGCTGCCCGCCGGACAGCAGGGTGATTTCCGCGTTAGGGCACTTCTCCTGGAAGATGGCCAGGGCCTGGTTGGCGTCCTCTTCAGACACGTCCTCGCCGTAGAAGACGTTGATGAACTCCGCCTCCTGCTGGGGGGCCGCCTCCGCGAGACGGGTGAGAATGGCGCCGATCTCCTGGTCTGTGCCGAAGAGCTTGCCGTCCGCCAGGGCCATATAGTCCCCCTCGCGGATCTGGAAGCCATCGAAGTCCGAGTCCCGGGCGGCGTAGGTCACCTCAGAGGTGCGCACCCGGCTCATGGCCTCCTGCATGGCCTGTCTGTTGTCCTCCACAGAGGCCTCCGGGTCCATCACCAGCAAGGCGGCGATGCCCTGGGGCACGGTCTTGGAGGGGAGCACCACGATCTCCCGGCCCTCGATGAGACCCACGGTCTGCTCGGCGGCCATGATGATGTTCTTGTTGTTGGGCAGCACAAAGACCACTTCGGCGGGGGTCCTGGCGATCTCCCGGGCGATGTCCTCGGTGGAGGGGTTCATGGTCTGCCCGCCGGAGATGATGCCGTCTACCCCTAGGTCCCGAAAGAGGGCCCCCATGCCGGCGCCGGCGGACACGGCCACCACGCCGTAGTGCTTCTCCGCGGGGACGATGGCGCCGCTCTCGGCCTGCTCCTGCTTCTCCAACTCCTCCTCGATGGCGGCCAGGTCGTCCGTGGACTGTGCCTTGTGGCCGGCGGCCAGATCCATGGCCTGGGTCACCATGTTCTCGATCTTGGCCAGCTCCAGGGTGCCGTACTTCTGGGCCTCGTTCAGGGCATCGCCGGGGGTGTTGGTGTGCACATGGACCTTGAAGGACTCGTCGTCCTCGCCGATCACCAAGCTGTCTCCGATGGAGTTCAGGTACTCCCGGTACGGGGTGAGGTCCAGATCCCCCTTGGTCTTGCGCACGATATAGACGGTGTCGAAGGCGAAGGTGATGTCCTCCACGTTCATGGAGGAGAAGTCCGCCTTCTCCTGGGGCTCCGGCAGGCCGTTGCCCTCCGCCTGGGGGGCGGGGACACCCCGGAGCTCGTCCAACATGCCCTGGAGGATGATCACAAAGCCCTTGCCGCCGGCGTCTACCACGCCGGCCTTTTTCAGCACCGGGTTCTGGTTGATGGTGTTGGCCAGGGCGGCCTGTCCCGCCTGGATGGCCTCAGACAGCATCTCCTCGATGTCGTTCGTCTCCTCGGCGACCTCGGCGGCTTTGGCGGCGGCGAGGCGGGACACCGTGAGGATGGTGCCCTCGGTGGGGTTCATCACCGCCTTGTACGCGTTGGATACGCCGGCATTCAGTGCGGCGGCCAGCAGCTTGCAGTCTGCGGTCTCTTTGCCCTTCAGCGCCTGGCCGAAGCCCCGGAACAGCAGGGACAGGATGACGCCGGAATTGCCCCGGGCGCCCCGGAGCAGGGCGGAGGCGTTGGTGGAGGCCGCCTGGCCGATGGCGAAGGCCGGCTTCTTCTGGGCCTCGGCGGCCGCGGTGCCGATGGTGAGGGACATGTTGGTGCCGGTGTCGCCGTCCGGGACGGGGAAGACGTTCAGCTCGTTGATGGCCTGCTTTTGGGCGGCGATGGAGGCGGAGGCGTGTATTACCATGCGCTGGAATACAGCGCCGTCAATTTTATCGATCATCTTCAGATGGTTCCTTTCTAAGTGGGAACGGAATTATCCGATCACCATGGAATCGACGCAGACGTTCACGCTGCGCACCTCCACGCCGGTCATGCGGTGGACGTTGTAGCGGACCTCGCTCTGAATGGAGCGCCCTACGGCCACCAGATTCACGCCGTTGTCCACGATGATGTGCAGATCGATGGAGATGGACTGGTCGTCGTGATAGGTGATTTTCACACCCTTGGACATGGACTCTTTGCGGAGCAGATGGACGAGACCGTCCGTTTTGGAGCGAAAGGCCATGCCCTTGACCCCGTAGCAGCTGGTGGCCACGGCGCCGGTGAGGCTGGAGTACACATCGCTGCTCAGGCGGATGCGTCCTTTCTCAGTTTGAATCTTCATGCGGAAACCGTCCTTTCAACCGGGAAATTGGGTCTTGGCAACTTTCGGCTATTGTAAGCTATTTTCCGGGAAAAAACAAGTGCCGTTTGGCGCCGATTCTTCCCAAAATCCGCACCGAATCCCGGGACTGGCTATACAGAACGCTAAAGCGGGAGACATTTTTCGGAACTTTTCCGGGGAGATGTCCGGGAAATCGAGAAAAGCAAAAATGGGGGTAGCTTTTTCCAGAGATTTGGGGTATACTGTGCAGTACGAGACAGAGAGAAGACTGGGGCGGCCGGAGACGCCCCGCGCTGTGGAAAAGTAGAGACGATTGGATTTGGATTCACGAGGAGGACGAGACCATGAAGGAGAAAGACGGGATCTTCAAGTTTGTCGCCGCGGCGATGCTCTTTGCCGCAGCGGCCTGTGCCATCGTGGCATACTGGGAGCAGATCGTAGACCTCATCTACGCCATCGGGGACAAGTTGGAGGAGATGGGCGCCAAGAACATCACCCTCCCCAACGAGAGCGATGACTTCGATGACGATGCCGATCTGGAACTGATCTGAGACGAGACAAAAGCACACCACACCACAGCACAGAGAGCGCTGCGCGGCAGGTCCGCGCAGCGCTCTCTTTTCGGCTTTGGGGGTGTCCTCTGCCGTTTTCTGTCTTGCCCTCTACTGGTTCATCGGGAAGGCCAGCAGCACGCAGCCGTGGGGCTCCAGCTCCAGGGCGATGGCATCGTTGGGGGTCCGGAAGGGCTCTCCGGCCCAGAGGTCCTTGCCCGCCGGAGTACTGGGGATCCCGAGGATCTCCAGGGGAATCCGGGCGGGATAGGGCTCGTCCCCCAGGCTGAAGATGCCGCAGCAGAGGGTGTCCCCGTCCGGGGAGAGGGAGGTCCAGACGGCGATGTTGTCGTCCCGGAGGACCTGCCGCCGGGTCCGCCGGGGGTCCAGCAGGTCCAGCACGTCCCGGTTCTGCAGCAGAGACAGGGTCCACGCGTCCAACTGGGTGAGGTCCGCCCCCAGCATCAGCGGAGAGCCGAAGAGACACCAGAGGGACAGCATGGTGCGCTGCTCCGCCCGGGTGAGATGGGTGTCCCGCTCGGCCCCGAAGCCCTTGCCGATCCTGCCCAGGGGGAGCATGTCGCAATCGGGATAGCAGCCGATGGCCCCCTGGCCCTGCCACAGCTCGCAGCGGGCGAACATGTTCTTCAGATCCCGCCAGTTGTCCCACATGTCGTCTGTGATCCGCCAGAGGTTGGCGTACTGGCGGTAGTGCCAGGCCTTGTCGATGAGGGCCGGCCCCGGAGACAGGGAGAGGACGATGGGCCTGCCGCAGTTTAGGATGGCGCGGTGCAGCATCTCGATCTCGTGCCGGCCCTGGTATGCCCGGGTGCTGCCGGGGATCTGGTTGTCTGTGTTGCAGATGTCGTCCACCTTGATGTAGTCCACGCCCCATGCGGCGTAGAGGGACAGGAGAGAGTTGTAGTAGGCCTGGCCGGCGGGGCAGTCCCGGACGCCGTACATGTCCGGGTTCCAGAGGCAGATGGAGCAGGAATCGGCGATCTCGTCTGCGGTGACGCCGGTGCCCAATACCGGAGTGCGGTTGTGGGCGGCGATCCGGGGGATGCCCCGCATGATGTGGATGCCGAACTTTAAGCCCATGGCGTGGAGCTGATCCGCCAGAGGCCGAAAGCCCTTCCTGCCGGCGCTGCTGGGAAAGCGCTCCGGGTCCGGCAGCAGGCGGCCGTATTCATCCATGGAGAGATTGCCGAAGGGAAGGTACTGGTACTCCTTCCGCCGGGCGTTGGGGCGGTTGGCGTACCACTGGATGTCCACCACCACGTAGTTCCAGCCGTACGGGAGGAGCTTCTCCTTCAAAACGGCGGCGTTGGCCAGCACGTCCGCCTCGGTGACGGTGGTGTCGAAAAAGTCGTAGGAATTCCAGCCCATGGGAGGGGTGGGGGCAAAGGCGTTCTTCTCCTGGGGCAGGTGCATGGGGTGCAGGCGTTCCATGGGGTTCTCCTTTCGCATGGTGCAGAGATGGGGAAAGCCAGCCTGGCAGGGGACCTGCCATGCTGGACTGGGGAAATCAGATGGGGGTGCCGGTCTGGCGGACGGCGCTTTGCAGCTGCGCCCAGTGGGCCTCCATATCGGAGACCAGCTTGAACTGGGTGCGGCAGCGGTCCAGGTTCTGGTCCGGCCGCTGGGTGTGGAAGTACACATCGCCGTTGAGGTAGTCTGCCAGAAAGCGGATGCCGCATTCCAGGGTCATGAGACGGGCGCCCCAGGGGAGATAGGACACCTCCGCCTGGGTGAGGATGCCGTGGGTGCCCCGGAGAAAGGCCCTGGCGTAGATCCGGTAGAGGTCCAGGTCCAGAGATACCTGGGAGAGGTCCCGCTCATCTTCTGTACAGTGGTTGGCGCCGAAGCGGATGGCGTCTCCGAAGTCGAAGATGGAGAGGCCGGGCATCACGGTGTCCAGGTCGATGACGCACACGCCCTTCCCGGTCTCTTCGTCCAGGAGCACGTTGTTCAGCTTGGTGTCGTAGTGGCAGGCCCGCAGCGGGAGGATGCCCTTCCGCTGGGCGTCCATGGCCACGGCGCAGTCCGCCTCCCGGGTCAGGGCGAAATCGATCTCCCGCTGCACGGAGGCCGCCCGGCCCACGGGGTCTCTTGCGATGGCGTCCCGGAGCTGCTGGAGGCGATAGGGGGTGTCGTGAAAGCGGGGGATGGTCTCGTAGAGGGTGTCCACCGGATAGCCGTTCAGGAGGAGGGTGAAGCGCCCGAAGGCCTCCCCGGCGGCGGCAAAGATCTCCGGAGTCTCCGCCGTCTGATAGCACTTCACATGCTGGATGCAGGGAAAGGCCCGCCAGGTGGCGCCGGCGGTGTCCCGATAGAAGGGGCTGCCGTCCAGACACCGCCGGATCTGCAGGGCCTCCCGGCTGGGATCGCCGCCGTTGGCCCGGATGCGAGCTGCCAGAAAATCCGTCACGGCCAGAAGGTTTGCCATCACCTGCTCCGGGTGGGGGAAGGCGTTGAGGCTCACCCGCTGGACGATCACACTCTCCCGGGTGGCCAGAAAGGTGTCGTTGATGTGGCCGCAGCCGTACCGCAGGGCGGGACCCTGCAGCCCGTATGCCGCCAGCACCTCCGGCACGTAGGGCTCTGCGCTGATCATCCGCCGAGGCCCCAGAGGTCCTCCGGGTAGAGGCCCTGCTCCGTAAGGGCCTGGATCGCCTCGATGACCGCCGGCTTGTCCTCCTTATAGGTGACGCCGTGCCAGCGGTCTGTGCTGGGCAGCACCTTCACCCGGGCCCTGTTCTCCGCGATGAGCTGGCTGATGACGGAGGGGAGGTAGAACTCGCCCTTTTCCGGATTGCGGGCCAGGGTCTCCTCCAGAAAGGCGGGGAAGCGGCTCCAGGCCTCGTCCACAAAGCTTCGCCCGAGGCCCCAGAGGTTCATGGAGACGATGGTGTCTCCCGGAAGCGGCTGCCAGGTGGCGCCATCGTCCTCGGTGAAGCGGGCGTTCTCCCCGTCCTTGGCGATCTTGGTGCGCTCCGTGACGGAGTCCAGAAAGCCGTTCTCGTCCAGAACGCACACGCCCCGGGCCACGGTGCCGTGGTCTGTAACGGTGTTCTTCAGGTGATAGCCCGCCATGACGTACTCGTAGAGGGCTCCATCCCCGTGTTGGGAGAGGTAGTCGAAGACGAGGCGATAGGCCTGGGGGCCGTAGTAGTCATCGGCGTTGATCACGGCAAAGGGGCCCTGAATGAGATCTCGGGCGGCCAGGACGGCGTGGGCGGTGCCCCAGGGCTTCACCCGCCCTGCGGGCACGGCAAAGCCGGTCGGCAGATCCTCCAGGTCCTGATAGGCGTATGCCACCTCCGTGACCTTACTCAGCCGGTCTCCGATGGCGGCCTTGAAGGTGTCCGAGATCCGCCGGTTGATCACGAAGATCACCTTGCGGAAGCCCGCCCGGAGGGCGTCATAGATGGAGTAGTCGATGATGAGCTGGTTGTGGCCGCCCACCGGGTCCACCTGCTTGAGCCCGCCGTAGCGGCTGCCCATGCCGGCGGCCATCACCACCAGAACAGGTGCCTGTTGCATCGGTGTTCTCCCCTTCCCTCAGTCCTTGTACCCGTTGGGGTTCATGGATTGCCACTTCCAGCTGGAGGCGCACATGTCGTGCATGTCCAGCGCCGCCTTCCAGCCCATCTCTTTCCATGCCTTGGTGGGGTCCGCGTAGCACTCCGCGATGTCCCCGGGGCGGCGTCCCTCGATCTTGTACGGCAGCTTCTTGCCGCAGGCGTCCTCATAGGCGTGGAGCACGTCCAGCACGCTGTATCCCTTGCCGGTGCCGAGGTTGCAGATGAAGAGGCCGCAGTTCTCGTCCAGCTTCTTCAGGGCGCAGACGTGGCCCTTTGCCAGGTCCACCACATGGATGTAGTCCCGCACGCCGGTGCCGTCCGGGGTGGGGTAATCATTGCCGTAGACGTGGAGCTCCTTCAGCTTGCCCACCGCCACCTGGGCGATGTAGGGCACCAGGTTGTTGGGAATGCCGTTGGGGTCCTCGCCGATGAGGCCGCTCTCGTGGGCGCCGATGGGGTTGAAGTACCGCAGCAGTGCCACGTTCAGGCTGGGGTCCGCCTTGCAGTAGTCTATGAGGATCCGCTCGATGAAGAGCTTGGTGGTGCCGTAGGGGTTGGTGGTGCCGCCGGTGGGGAAGTCCTCCCGGATGGGCACGCTGGCGGGATCGCCGTACACCGTGGCGGAGGAGGAGAACACGAAGTTCTTCACCCCGTGGCGGCGCATGGCGTTCAGCAGGGTGAGGGTGGAGGTGAGGTTGTTGGTGTAGTACTCCAGGGGCTTTTGCACGCTCTCCCCCACCGCCTTCAGGCCGGCGAAGTGGATCACGGCGCTGATGTCCGGGTGGGCGGCGAAGATGGCCTCAGTCTCGTCCTCATGGCAGAGCTCCGCCTCGTGGAAGGGGACGTGCTTGCCGGTGATCTCTTCGATCCGCTGGATGGCCTTGGGGGAGGAGTTTACGAGGTTATCGGCCACAACGATGTCGTAGCCGCTGTTCAGCAGTTCCACGCAGGTGTGGCTGCCGATGTAGCCGGCGCCGCCGCAGACGAGAATGGACATAGGGGATGCTTCCTTTCCAGTTCAAGTTTTTGATATGGCCGTTGGGCCGGATGGGTGGTTCCCTGAGAGTATACACGGCAGCGCGGGGAAAGACAAGCGGAAAGTATTTTGATTTTTCGATTTGGTTCTTTGGTTCTTTGGTTCTTTGGGGCTACTGGTCACACCCCCTACCGCTATATCCGATGCGAGCATGAGCACCGAGCCCCCAACCTGAGATGAGGGCTCGGTCATTCTTTGTCTAGGCGGACATGGCTGGTACCGTAAATACCCTGGCAACACGGTTCCATGGCTGCATAGGTGGGGGCCCTGTCTGCAGCCTCCTGCAGGTCCCGTATCTGCCTATCGGTCCAGGCCCCAGTGCGTGGTAGCCGAAGCACGATCCGCAGCGCAAAATGACTAATATTGCCAAAACGGTCTGGTTAGCATATGTTCCTACATTTAGTGTTGACAGTTAAGCAGCCACATGCTATCGTATGGCATGACCGATGCGGGAGGTGATATGAGTGTCCATCACGAAGTGGAAGAACCAGTCGGGGAACGTTTACGCATACGAAACGACCGCAAGGTATGATCCGGTTACCAGACAGTCGCGTCCCATCAAGAAGTACCTGGGCCGCGTGGATCCTGAAACCGGTGAGATCATCAAGACGACTGGAAAGCGTGGCAGGCCACCTAAGGAGAAGCCTGCTGAGCCTGAAGCTGGTTCACCCGAAGAACTGTTCCAGTCCTTGAAAGAGACGAAGCAGGAACTGACGCTTGCGCAGAACCGGATCACCAGGCTGGAATCCGAGATACTGCAGCTCAGGGGTGAGCTGGCCGAGTCCATGAAGAGGGAGAAAAAAACAGCTGCCTTCATGAGACAGCTGGCGCAGCTGGTGGAACAGGGGCAGAAATTGACCACGCCTGAGGCGACAAACGAGACGTAATGGCTCGAACCCCGTCTACCCATGGACTTATAATAGCAAAATAGCACCGATGACCCGCCTTACTGCCGTGAGGGGGCTATCGGTGCTGCTTTTTTCCGGGCCCTCAGAGAGGGGGTGACCAGTAACTCTTTGGGGCGGATTCTGATGACTTTGGCCGGAAAAATGCCGTATTCCCCGGGGAGACGGGCGGCCTCTTTGTGCACGATTGCGGGAAAAACCTCCGGAGCCGCGGATTTTGGATTGCCAGACGGGGAAAAGTGTGCTAGAATAGGGACAGGCAAACCCCCGTTGGGCAATAGACCATCCGCGATGATGCGCGGAGAGATGAGGTGCGGCAATGGCGATGCAGATTCACGAGTCGGCAGAGGACTACCTGGAGGCAATCCTGGCCCTCAGCGAGAAGGGCATGGTGCGCTCGATCGATGTGGCAAACCACCTGGGCTATACCAAGCCCAGCGTCAGTCGGGCGATGAGCCTGCTGCGGGAGAACGGATACGTGAACATGGACGCGGTGGGCCTTCTCTCCCTCACACCCTCCGGCATGGAGATCGCCAGCCGCATCTACGAGCGCCACAAGCTCCTCACCCGGTGGCTGATGCACCTGGGGGTCTCCGAACAGGCTGCGGCGGCAGACGCCTGCAAGATCGAGCACGATCTCAGCATGGAGTCCTTCCAGGCCCTGCGGAACCACATCCTGGAGGATCTGGGAGAGGGCGCAGACTAATTTTTTCAGAGTGCAGCTTCCCTTCTTGCAATCGGGAAGGGAGTGTGCTAGACTACCCGCAGGGCAGGACCCTGCAGACAACGGACAAGGAGTGATTTCCTATGGTTAGAGTCATCATGGGGCAGAAAGGTACCGGCAAGACGAAGCTCATGATCGACATGATCAACGCCGCAGTGGACAATGAGCACGGCAATGTGGTGGCTATCGCCCACAACTCCAAACTCAACTACAAGATCAGCTACAAGGTCCGGGTGGTGGACACCTCGGATTACAAGATCGCCAACTACGACAACCTCAAGGGGTTCCTGTACGGCCTGTACGCCAGCAACTATGACCTGACCCATGTGTTTATCGAGAGCCTGAACAAGCTGGTTCCCACCGTGGGCAACGAAGATGTAGAGCCCTTCCTGGATTGGCTGGAGGAGTACTCCCAGCAGAGCGGCATCAAGTTCACCGTCTCCATCAGCGAGAACGCGGCCCTGGCCAGCGAAGGCGTGCGCAAGTACTTCATGCCGGAGTTCATGGGCACCCAGGTGTAATCCCTCCCACAACAGACCGTTTGACATACCCGGGGCCTGGCGCTGCCAGACCCCGGTTTTTTATGCAATTTCGCGGCTTTGGGCAGAAAAAACGGGAGACGCATCTCGCGATGCGTCTCCCGGAATGGAATTACTCCGTCACATAGGGCAGCAGGGCCACCTGACGGGCGCGCTTGATGGCGTCGGTCAGCTGACGCTGATGCATGGCGCAGGTGCCGGTGGTCCGGCGGGGCAGAATCTTGGACCGCTCGGACAGATACCGCTTCAGCTTGGTGGAGTCCTTGTAGTCGATTTGCTCGACCTTATCCACGCAGAAGGCGCAAACCTTGCGGCGCTTGCGGTTGGAGCGGGGCTTCGCATTATCCATGGCCATGTTGGCAGACCTCCTTATAGATTAGTGGTCTTCTGACCCCGAGATCAGAAGGGGAGGGCGTCCTCATCGTCATCGGAGACGTCGGCAAACCGATCATCGCCGGAGGGGGCGTCATAGGCGGGGGCGGCAGGGGCATAGTTGTTGTCCGCCGGGGCGCGGTTGTATCCGCCGCCGGTGCTGTAGCCGCCGCCATAGGTGTTGTTGTTCCCGTAGGTGTTGTTCCCGTTGTCGTTGTCGCGCTTGGAGTCGCCGAAGTAGATGTTGTTGGCGACCACCTCTGCGGAGCGGCGCTTGGTGCCGTCTTTCGCGACCCAATCCCGCAGCTGCAGGCGGCCGTCTACCACGGCGAGCTGGCCCTTGGCGAAGTACTTGGAGACGAATTCGGCGGTGCTGCCCCACGCGACAACATCGATCCAGTCGGTGGCACGCTCGCCAGTGTTCTTATCTTTGATGTCCCGGTTGCAGGCCACCGTGAAAGATGCCACTGCAGTGCCGGCCTGGGTGTGGCGCAGTTCGGGATCCTTGGCCAGGCGTCCCATGACCACAATGTGATTCAGCATATCGTTTGTTCCTCCTTAGTACTTGCACTTACGCGTCCTTGCTTACGATGATGGAACGCATCACGTTGGGGTTGATGCGCATCAGACGGTCCAGCTCAGCGGGGAAAGCGGGGTCAGAGGAGAAGGTCATGAGGACATAGTAGCCCTCATCCAGATCGTTGATGAGATAGGCCAGCTTGCGCTTGCCCCACTCATCGATTTCGCTGACGGTGCCGTGAGCCTCGGCCAGCTCCTTGAAGCGGGCCACCACAGCTGCGGTGTCTTCCTCACCCAGGGTGGGGTTGATGATATAGAGCACCTCATAATTGCCGTTCAGTTTTGCCATGTGTGTTGCACCTCCTTATGGACATATGGCCGCCGGTCTTGCCGGCGGCAAGGATGTCCTGCCGCTGAAATGGCGGCAGACTTACCCATTATAAAGGAAAAACCGGGAATGTCAAGGACAAATTTGCGATTTTGCCCCGGGTTTTTCCCCGAAAATGGCCGGTTGATATCATGAATTGTAGTCATACCCAGAATTCGAAATTTCATGCATTTAAGTTATACCCACGTAATAAAGAGGA
>CANRFN010000104.1 GCA_947629915.1 uncultured Oscillospiraceae bacterium
GCATCGGGGGTACCCCCTGGGGGGTCTCGGGTGGCTAGTGTCGGTTCCAATCAACAAATTTGTCGAATATCACCACGGCAAATCTTATACCACCTTCCGTCAGGAGCTGTTGAATGTGGAGTTCAACGTGGGCGGAGATTCCCATGCAACCGTCCGCGTGACCAACACAGGTTCCGTGGCAGGAAAAGATGTGGTCCAGCTATATGCGCAGGCTCCCTATACGGAGGGAGGTCTGGAGAAGGCCGCCATCCAGCTGGTTGGCTTCGGCAAGACCGGCATTCTGGAGCCTGGTGCATCTGCAGAAGTCACGGTTACATTTGACGCAAAGTATGTGGCCAGCTATGACGAGAACGCTGTGAAAACCGATGGCACCGCCGGCGCGTGGGTGCTGGATGCAGGCGACTACTATTTCTCCATCGGAAACGGCGCTCACGAGGCAATCAACAATATCCTGGCTGCCAAGTTGGGCACCACTGACGGACTGATCAAAGTAAATGATGATGAGATCATCGATGCAGAAAACGCTGAGAAGGTCACCCTGGCAGGCAGGGACATCGAAACCTATTCTCAGAATGTTGAAAACGCCCTCCAGAGCGGAGATATCAACAAATTCACCCCCGGCGCCGTGGAGTACTTCACACGCTCTGACTGGACTAAGGGCTGGAGTGCCGCAGTTGGCCTGACCGCTACCAACGAGATGCTGAAGGGTCTGACCAACCATAATTATGAGATGACCGCAAACGGCGATGGAGAGACCTGGGGCGCAGCGCACGGCCTGGTTCTGGCCGATGCCCTTATTCTGGACGACGAAGGTCATATTGAAGGGATCGCCGACATTTCCGATCCCATCTGGGATCAGCTGGTGGAAGAAGTCACCCTGGAAGAAGCAGTCTCCTATCTGAAAATCAGCGCTAATATGGAGTTCCGATTCCAGGCTCTTGGCACCGTCTTTAAAGTGAAAGATGGTCCGATCGGCTTTGTCAACGACCAGGTACCGAATTACGCCGCCAACTGGGATGAGTCCCAATCCGATGAGCCCACTTACGTCAGTGCGGACAACGCCTATGGTGAGTGGTGTATGGCTACGATGCCCACCGAGCCTATGGTAGCTGCCACCTTTAATGCGGAACTTGTAGAGCGGGAAGGCGAAATTTTCGGCGAGGACAGTCTCTGGTCCAATGTGAACGCCGCAATGGGTCCTGGTCTGAATCTCCACCGCGCCACCTACTGCTCCCGCAACCATGAGTACTATTCTGAGGACCCCATGCTCACCAATATCATGGGTGTGGCTGTCTGTACCGGGGCTCAGGCCAAGGGTATGATCATGGAGCCAAAGCATTTCTGTCTCAATCACCAGGAGGCCAACCGTGCAGGCGTAGCTACCTTTAACACGGAACAGGGAATTCGAGAAGGCGAACTGAGAGGGTTCCAGGGTTGCTTGGAGACCAATCTGGCAAGAGGCGTCATGACTGCCTTCAACCGGATCGGCACCGTGTACGCAGGCGCCCACTATGGTCTGGTTTCCCAGATTCTTCGAAACGAGTGGGGCTTTACGGGATTCATCATCTCGGATGCTGTCAATGGGCCTGAGTATATGAACTGGCGGGATATCAACTTCGCGGGCGGCGGCGGCTGCCTGACGACAGACGCCTTTGAAACATCCGTGATCGGGGTCCCCGAGTCTCCTGAAAATCTCGCGATGATTCAGCAAGACACCGCATTCCAGCAGGCCCTGAAAAAGTCCATCAAGTACGTGCTGTATGCGTTGGCAGATTCCAACACCATGAACGGCATAACCAGCGACACCCGGTTCGTCCGCGTCCATCCGTGGTGGGAGATTGCACTGTATGCATTTGAGGGTGTAAGCGGCGTTCTTGCAGTTGGCAGCTGTATTCTCTATGCATCATCCTGTCTCAGAAAAAAGAACAAGGAGGTTTGACATCATGAAAAAGAGCATTGGTTTCTTCCTGACGATTGCATCCGCCGTCATCGCCCTTGTCAGCATCTTCCTGTACGGCAATGTCTTCGCGCAGGCCGACAATACCAGAACCTGCCTGATCGTCTCCGTAATTGTGGCAGCCATTGCCATCGGCATGTCTTTCACCTCTATGAAAGAGCTTCCCAATCTTGTGGGCGGGATCTTCGCTGTTCTTCTCATCGTCGCGGCCTGCTTTTCCATCGGTCCGATGGTAACCCCGATCGCCTACTACTATTCAGGTCTCTATGATTTCAGCACCATCTCGGGCTATGTGACTTTCTGCGCCGCCTGGGCCGCGGCTTGGGTACTTGCATTGGTGAGTTCCTTCATCGGCCTTACGAAAAAAAGCTGATTTCTCCTTCTCTTCTCTCTTCCTCCAGGACGGCGGCGGCATATAGCCGCCGCCGTCCTGGATTAAGCAGATATGATTGCGTTCTAATTCAGCAATGAGTAAGGCAAATTAAGGATCTTCATAGGGGGAAAGACCGTGTTAAAACTTGACTTCAACAAGCAATGGCATTGCAGATGCTTGACCCGAGAGGAAGCGGAACAGCCGGTAACGCTGCCCCACGATGCCATGATTCTAGAACCCAGGACAGAGGAGAGCCGGGGGGAGGGAAACATCGGCTGGTTTATCGGCGGCGACTATGAATACAGGAAGATATTCCCAGTCCCTCGAGACTGGGAAGAGAAAACAGTCCTGATAGAGTTTGAGGCCGTCTATCACAATGCTGAGGTCTATATCAACAAGAAGAAGGCCTATTTCAGGCCCTATGGCTACACGAATTTCTATGTGGATACCACAGGCTATCTCAAATACGGTGAGGACAACGAGGTCCGGGTGATTGCCAGGAATGCCGACCAGCCTAACAGCCGGTGGTACTCCGGCACCGGGATATACCGCCCCGCCTGGCTCTGGGTAGGCGGGGAGAAACACATACCGGTAAACGGCGTGCGCATCACCACCACGGACTATCAGACCGGTGCGGTCCAAATTGCCGTTAAGACCTCTCAGCCCGGAGAGGTAAAGGTAGAGATTCTGGATGACGGCGCAGTCGTTCTGTCCGCGTCCGGCACATCAGAGAACGGCCAGGCAGAATTCCCACTGAACATCCCAAACTGCAGGCTGTGGAGCGTAGATAAGCCGCATCTCTACATCTGCCGCGCTTCTTTTGGGGATGACACAGTAGAGGAAGCCTTCGGTGTTCGCGGTCTGTCCTGGGAGCCGGATTCGGGTCTTACCATCAATGGAAATCGGATCATTCTGCGCGGTGCCTGCATACACCACGACAACGGCATTCTTGGCGCCTGCGCTTATCCCGAGGCAGAGGAGCGCAAGGTCCGCATTCTGAAAGAAGCTGGATACAATGCGCTTCGCTCCGCACACTATCCCTGCTCCAAGGCGCTGCTGGATGCCTGCGACCGGCTTGGCATGCTGGTGATGGATGAGTACGTGGATCACTGGTATATCCACAAAACCAAGTACGATTACGTAGAGCACTTCATGGACTGGTGGAAGCAGGACCTGGCCGATATGGCGGATAAAGACTATAACCATCCATGCGTCATCATGTACTCCACCGGCAACGAGGTGTCCGAGACGGCCCAGCCCAAGGGCATTGCGTTGACCGGCCAGATGACAAAATGGCTCCACGCGTGCGACGGCACCAGACCGGTGACCTGCGGGATCAACATCTTCTTCAACTTCCTGAGTTCCATTGGACTCGGCGTGTACTCCGACGACAATGCGGAAAAGGCCGCTGCAGAGACGGAGAAGCGTAAGGAGAAGGAGGGTGGAAACAAGCAGGGAGAGGCAAAGAAGCCGAAAAAGAAGTCTGTGGGCAGCGAGTTCTACAACATGCTGGCCATCAAGGTTGGAGATTCCTTTATGAAATGGGGTGCCACCCTGCCACCATGCGACTGGAAGACCAGAGGTGCCTATGCAAACATGGATATCGCAGGCTACAACTACGGTCTCTGGCGCTATAAGCACGACTTAAAGAAATACCCAAACCGGCTGATTCTGGGCAGCGAGACCTTCTGCAAAGACGCCTATGCCTTTTGGGAGGTCGCCAAGGAGAATCCCCGTATTGTGGGCGACTTTGTGTGGCCCGGTATGGATTACATGGGCGAGGTGAACACCGGCGGACCCGAGTTTGCCGATTACAACACGGATAATGCTCCCAGCACACGGCTGACCGGATGCTGCGGCCGCATTGACCTGACCGGGAAGCCCAGAGCAGAGGCAGCCTATACCCGTGTGGCATTGGAACAGGCTCAAGGGCCTTTCATTGCCGCAATCCCGGTCTATGAGGATGAGACACCGGCCATAAACGGCTGGATGCTGACCAAGGCGCTGGAGAGCTGGTCCTACCGGGGATGCGAAGGGAAAGAAGCCAACGTAGAGGTCTATGCCCGGGCGGCAGAAGTAGAATTGCTGCTGAACGGCAAAAGTGCAGCCAGGAAAAAGGTGAAAAGCAATGACTGCAGGACCTTGTTCCGCATCCCCTATGAGAGCGGCGAACTCACCGCTGTGTCCTATGAGGAAGGCGGGCGGGAAATAGGCCGGTATACGCTGAAAAGCGCCGGTAATGAGACCCTCCTGCGAGTGATGCCTGAGGAAAACCTGGTGAGGCCCGGAGGGCTTGCCTTTGTCCGTGTGGAGTACACAGACAGCGAAGGAATTTGGAAGCCGATGGAAAAACATGCGCTGACGGTAACCGTTGAACACGGGGCACTGGTGGGACTGGGAAACGCCTGTCCCTATAAGAAGGGCAGCTTTGGCGGCAATCAGGTGGACACCTATTTCGGTGATGCGCTGGCTGTGGTGCGGGCTGACGGGACCGGCCCGGTGCGCATCACCGTGACAGATGAGAGCACTTCTCAAATGGCAGAGATCGCCTGCGCGGAAGGTGAATGAGATGACAAGGGTCAATATCGCACAGAACTGGTCACTCCATGCGATCGCTCCCCCATCTCCCATGATGGGTATCTTAGATGCTTTGCAGTTGAGCAGAGCGGTAACGCTGTGAGGAGGGCAGGTCAGTGAATACGAAATTTCAGAAGGCAAGAACTGTGGCCTCCATAATTGTCGCCGTGCTGCTGATTGCGGTCTGCGCCATTTTCAGGAATGCGTGGTATGCCTACGTGCTGATTGTCGCTGCCACCGCCGCGGCCATTCTTCTGCCGGGCAAAATCGCCATGAACACCTGGCAAAAAGTGCTTTCCTGGATCGCGATTGCGGTGATCCTGCTCATTTCCGTGGCGTTTTGCCGCTCTGACATGCAGGTCTCCTTTGCAGCAAATGCCTATCGCAGCTTCCAACGGTTAAACAATTACACATACACTCTGCTTACAGGCGATTCGAACTCCAGAAACACAGAAGGTCGTATTTCGGAGGCCTATGTGTTCAGTAGCTGGACACCGCCTGCGGGGTATACACAAAAAGAGATAGCCCTTCCAAATGCCAAAGGATATTACCTTGCCAAAGAAGACGGCGATCACAGACATGTCATTTACTATATCCACGGCGGCTCTTACGTTCGCAAGTATGCGGCATGGTACAATGATGTTGTGCTGCGTTTCTCGAGAGCGGCAGATGACAGAGACGTGTTTGCCCTTGACTACCGTACAGCTCCTGAGGATGTGTACCCCTGTGCTCTGGAAGATGCGAAAGATGGATTCGATTACCTCCTGGGATTGGGATATGCACCGGATGACATCATCGTAGCAGGAGATAGCGCCGGAGGGGGTCTTTGCACCGCACTCACAATGTATCTCCGCGACCTGGGATATGAGCCGTTTTACAAATTAATCCTCTCCTCCCCTTGGGCAGATCTCTCTCAGCAGGGGCCATCCTACAAGGTGAACAGGACCATTGATGTGTATTTCGGCGCATATTTTGCAGACAATGTGCCCGATCCGGCACGGATCCCCTATTATGCGGGAGATAACGACCTCACGACACCCTATATCTCCCCTGTCTACGGCACGTTTGATCATTTCCCGCCGACGCTGATCATCTCGGGTTCTGACGAGATGCTGCTCTCAGACAGCTATACAATTCATGACAAAATCGTGGAGAGCGGCGGCTATGCCGAGCTTATCGTGAAGCATGGAATGTGGCATTGCTATTTTGTCACCTTCCCGTTGTGCGCCGAGAGCCAGGAAGCCTGGAGTATTGTGCAGGATTTTATCCACGAATGACACTTACACCGCTCAATCGGACGTAATGCCCGGGTGTACGATGCCTCTCAACCCGAAACACCATCCCAGAACAACACATGCCCGGTGCCGCTCGGCACCGGGCATGTTCTATGTACTGCGGGATATGGGCTCAGGAGAGCTCACTCAGCCCTCGGTTACGGGGGCCGCTGCCGGGGCCAGGTTCCCCTCCATGTAGTCGATCATGGACTGGGCGGCCCGCTTGGCGTCTGCCACCGCGTGGACCACGGTCTTGGCGCCGGTAACCACGTCGCCGGCGGCAAAGACGCCGGCCCGGGTGGTCTGCAGGTTCTCGTCCACCACCAGCAGGCCCTTCTCCGTGGCGGTGAGGCCCTGGGTGGTGTGCAGGAGCTTGTCCTTGGGTCCCTGGCTGATGCAGATGATGGTGGAGTCCGCGTGGATCTGCTCCTCCTCCCCGGTGGCGCCGTATGCCACGCCGTTCTCATCCTGAAGGGCGGTGCGGAGGACCGGGCCCTCGGTGGTGATCCGCTCGATGATCTTGCCGAACACCATGCCCACGCCGTCCATCTGGGCGTACGCCAGCTCGTGGGAGCTGGCCGCCGGGGTGGCGTCCCGGCTGTACATGGTCACCTGCAAGGCCCCGTTGCGGAGCACCGTCCGGGCCACGTCCACGGCCACGTTACCCATGCCGATCACCGCCACGGTCTCCCCCACATCGTGGGCGCCGGGATTGGAGAGGTAGTCTATGCCGAAGTGGACGTTGCCCAGGCTCTCGCCGTGGATGCCCAGGGTCTTGGGGCGCCACACGCCGGTGCCGATGAAGACGCTGGCATAGCCGTCTCGGAAGAGCTCCTCGATGGTGAGGGCCCCGCCGATGGTGGTGTCCGGGCGGACCTGGATGCCCATCTTCAGCATCTTCTTTTTGTACCGGGTGAGCACCGTCTTGGACAGGCGGAACTCCGGGATGCCGTACTGCATCACGCCGCCGATCTTGTCCTTAGCCTCGAAGATCGTGACGTTGTATCCCGCCTTGGCAAGGCAGATGGCGACCGTCATGCCGGCGGGACCGCCTCCGATCACCGCCGCCCGCTTGCCCTTGGTGAGGTTCTTGGTCACCTTCATGCGGTCCAGGTAGGCGTCTGAGACAAACTTCTCGATCTCCGGGAAGATCACCGGATTCCCTTTGCGCCCCAGCACGCAGTGCCCCATGCACTGCTGCTCGTGGTTGCACACGGTGGCGCAGATGAGGGACATGGGGTTGTTCTCGAAGAGCATCTCTCCGGCTTCCATCAGCTTGTGCTCTTTGAAGAGCTGTATCACGTTGGGGATCGGCGTGTGGATGGGACACCCTTCCCTACACATGGGCTTCTTGCAGTTCAGGCACCGCTGTGCCTCGTTCTGGATAAAGACTGCCATGGTTCCATCTCCTCGGTTGTGGTTGTCGTTCTTTCAAATGACGGGCGGTTCTCCCCCGCCAGGCGGCTGCATTGTACCACAATTCGCCATATTGCACAAGGATTTTTCGTTTTCTTCGCCATGGTTTTACACTATTGTATCTGTTTTGTCCATGTCCCTCCGGCTATGGCAGATTGGCACTTTCCGTACCCCGCCCGCGTTTTCCAAAATATTCAATCCCTACCCCCTTTACAAACCTCCCCATTTCTGCTAGAATAGCATCCAGAAAAGAGCTTTTGCGATTACAACCGTTCTCGCAGAGGTTCTTTTTTTGTCTTGTGAAGGGGGATTCAACATATGGGTGAAAGAAAGATACATTGGAAACAGGCGCTCTGGTCCTTTGGCGTGGAGGTGGCGGGCAGTGTGCTGGTGGCCTTGGGGCTGAACAACTTTGCCATCGCCGCCCAACTGCCCCTCACCGGGTTCTCCGGCATGGCCTTTCTCATGAACTACTTCCTCGCCATCCCCATCGGCTGGAGCATCATCCTGCTGAACATCCCGGTGTCTCTGCTCTGCTTCCGGGTGCTGGGCAGGGGCTTTTTCCTCCGGTCCATCCGCTGCACAATTATCAGCTCCCTGATGATAGACTACCTGGCGCCCCTGCTCCCCTCGTACACCGGAGACCGGATGCTGGCCGCCATCACCACGGGGGTGCTCTGCGGCCTGGGGTACGGCATGATCTACACCCAGAACACCTCCACCGGCGGCACGGACTTCATCACCATGTCCATCAAGGCCAAGAGACCCCATCTGCCGGTGGGCAAGATCAGCCTCTCCATGGACGTGATGGTGATCATCGCCGAGAGCATCGTGCTCCAGGACGCAGACGGCCTGATCTACGGCCTGCTCTGCAGCTTCCTCCTCTCCACGGTGGTGGACCAGACCATCTTCGGCGTGAACTCCGGAAAGCTGGCCCTGGTGGTTACCGAGCACGGGGAGATGATCGCGGACCTGATCGATGAGACGGTACAGCGGGGCAGCACCATCCTCACCGGCCGGGGCGGATACCAGAAGACAGACAAGCATGTGGTAATGTGCGCCTGCAACACCAAGCAGATGGTGGAACTGCGGCGGGCGGTGCGTGTGGCGGACCCGGAGGCCTTCACCATCATCCTGGACTCCAACGAGGTCCACGGCACCGGCTTCCGGACCGTGCAGTTCGGGGACAACCCGGACGGGCTGCCCACGCCGCCGCATCCCACCGTGTAGCCGGTGTAACCCTCTGGGGCGACCACATTTTATCGTTTTTCGATAAATCAGTATAGACATACGCCCCTTCAGGTGTTAGGATATGCTCAGGCGGACAGGCAACATTGGAATCGCTCCATCCCCGCACCGGAGCCGCTCCGGGCATCCGGACACCGCCTCTGTCTTCTCCCCAGATCCTCGCACACGCTTCAACCAAGGAGGTATGCCAAACATGAACCGCACCTGGAAAGTCCCCGGGCTCTGTGCACTTGTGCCCTTCCTTCTCGCCGGCATCTACGGCGTCATCATCGGGGCGCAGAACGCCCTGCACTATCTCAGCATCACTGCGTACCCGGTCTCCGCGGGCTCTGCCGTCTACGCGGTCTTTCTGGGCTGCCTTCGGGGCGTGCTCGTCCTGCTCTGTGTGGTGCTCTGCGCTCGGGCCATCTGGAGAGACAGGATTTCCCCGCGGCATGTGGCCTTTCCCGCCGTGCTCGCCTGCCTCTATGTGCTGAGCCTTTTCGACCCGCCCGTCTCCGGCGCGGACATTTTGGAGGCCTGCACTGCCGTTCTGGCAGTTGGGGACATGGCATTTCTCCACCTTCGGGCCCGGTTCGCATCGAAAAAGCCCGCCGTCTCCTGAGAACCGCTCCGGTATCCCGCAGCGGTGACATCTCGCAAGATTCGTATTGCATGCAACCAATTCAGAGAGAAATGGATAGGAAAATGGGATAAAAATCGGCGGCATCTGCTGTTTTCAACGGATGCCGCCGGTTTTCCTTGACGTCTCTCCCGCCATTCGATACAATAGCGTTCGAGATCGGTGCTGTACCAGTTTTTCTGCAGGAGGGATCCCTTGCCGTGTATTTTACAAGACATCTGGAAGCGATCATCCGAAGGCAGAACAGTACCGCCTCCGTCCTCTGGATTTTAGGCCCTCGGCAGGCGGGCAAGACCACCATGCTGCGCCACCTGGCGGAGGAGGAACACCGGGGCCGGCAGTATGTGGACCTGGAAAACTCGAAGACACTGGCAGAGGCCGCGGCAGATCCGGAGCAGTTTCTCCAGCGCCACACCCCGCCGCTCATCCTGGACGAAATCCAGCACGCCCCGGCGCTTCTCCGTCTGCTCCGGCAGTCCCTGGACACCCACACCCGCCCCGGGGACTACTGGATCGCCAGCTCGGTGCGCACCTTTGAGCTGGACACGCTCCTGGACGGCAACACGGCACTGCTGCGCCTCTATCCCCTCTCTCAGCGGGAGATCACCAACGTGTCCTGCACCCCCTTTTTCCCAGACGGCAGCCGCCTGCTGCTGTACCAGGACACCGGCAAGCACGCCAACGCCTCCACGCTGCTGTCCCGGTTTGTGGAGGGGAGCATGCCCGGAAAGCGCTCCGTCTCGGGCAGCAAGCGCTCCCCGTTCTATGCGGCCTGGCTCAACAGCTATATCCAGAAGGACATCCAGTTTCTGGACCCGGACATCGAAGGACAGCAGTTTCAGGCGTTTCTCCAGGCGGTGGCGATCCGCTGCGGCAAGCCTTTGGAGTACCGGACCATCGCCCAGCAGGTGGGGATAGAGCGGGACACCGTCCTGGACTGGGTGTACTACCTCACCTCCACCGGCCTTGCGTACCTGCTGCAGCCGGACACCCTCCACGATCTGCCCAACACCGCCCGCACCCCGAAGCTCTATCTCATGGACACCGGGCTGCTCTGCTACCTCACAAACCGGCCCGAGCAGAAGCCGGAGAAGATATACCGGGGGGAGGAGCGGATGCTGGAGAACTACGTGATCTCGGAGATCGTGAAGGGATACAACAACGCCGGCAAAGATCTGAAGGGCCTCCTCTCATACTGCCGTCCCAAGGGAGGCCAGGAGATCCCGCTGATCCTGTGGGACGCCGGCACCTTCCACCCGGTGCTCATTCAGAAGATGGGGTGCGCCAACCCGGAGGACCTCTTCCGAACCCTGGACCGCGGCGGCGCTCCCCGGAACACCGGCGCCGTGCTCTCCATGGAGCAGGCGGTGCGGCCGCTGCCCATGGACAACTGGACTGTTCCCATCTGGCTGCTGTAGCCCCCGGACAATAGGAGACGGGCGGGCTCTGCATGCGCAGAGCCCACCCGCCGTATGTACCGCAGGGGTGTTTGATCTCAATCGAAGAAGTACTTCAGGGGGAATACGCCGTACCGGCAGCGGAGATACTTGCCGTGGACGGCGTTGAACACGGTGCTCACCTGGACAGAGAGATCCGCGGCGATGGTGTCATAGGAGAGCCAGTTTCTCTCTTTGGGGCCGAACCGGAAGAAGTTCCCCTGCCGGGATACGATGGCCTGGGTACAGCGCAAGAGGGTCTTCTGCCGGAGCTTCACCGCATCCATCAGGTCCCTCGCCTGCTGGAGTTTCTCCTGGAGATAGGCCTGCACCTCCGCCTCTCCCTCCAGCATGAGCTCTAGGCAGAAGGGGCTGATCTGCAGTGCGGGGACCCGGCCCTCCTGGAGGATTACCTCCGGGCCGTACTCTCCCATCTCCACCAGGATCTCCGGGAGGACGGCGCCCACCCGCTCCCAGCCGCCGTATGCCGCACCGGGCTTGGGGTCCAGGCCGCGCACCCGCTGGCACGCCGCCTCCACCTCCGCCCGGGTGGCGCCGGTCTCCAGCACGATCTGCGCGATCCGGTTCTGGGCCAGGTCGTCCAGATGGCGACGGACGATGATGAGGGGCAGTCCCCGCTCTCCCTGGCGCTGCAGCTGCAGCTCCAGGCACTCCTCCAGGTCTCTGGCGGCCACCCCGGCGGGCTCCAGCGCCTGGACCACCTGCAGGGCCTTCTGCATGCCGGTGCTGCTGATGCCGGACTGCTCCGCCAGCTCCTCCAGCGGCTCGTCCAGCCTGCCGTTGGGGGACAGACTCTGCAGCACCAGCTCCACCGCCATGCCCCGGGCCGGGGAGAGGGCGTGGAAGTCCACCTGGGCTTTCAGGTGCTGGTACAGGGTCTCCGTCTCCGGTCCGGCGGGATGTCCGTCTGCCGCCGCGTCCTCCCTGTAGTACGCGGCGTTCTGGGCGTCTCCGGCACACAGCCACTCCAGCCGCTGCAGCTCATCCCGGCTGGCCCCGGCGGGATGGTCAGGCGCGATGGGTGCGCCTTCCTCCAGCGCCGGGTTGGTCTCCATCTCCTCGCGCAGGAATTCCCTGAGTTCTGCGGCGTTCATCCTGAGAATCATCGCCGTATGGGTCTGGACAGGACTCCCCTGTCTTGGCGTTTCGCGGGCTTGCATGGTTTCTCACTCCTGGGGCCGTTTTGGGGACTCGGCCGTGTTATGGTCTATTGTACCCCGCCGGGCCGGGGGCTGTCAACGAAAATGCGCAAGAAATTGTGCAATTGTTTCAGTTTTTCGCACTTTCTGCATGCTTTTGCTGTTGTGCTCTTTCCGCCGATGCGGTACAATAGGACTTGCCGCTGCCGGGCGCCCTTTTGTGGCGGGCTCTCACCTCCCGGCAGCTCGATCTACACTCAGGCGGCTATCCCAAGCCGCACTTTCAAGAGAAAAGGATGTGAAATCCTTTGGAAAACGACAAAGCCAAAACGCCCGATGCTGCATATGAAGAAGTGGTACCCGATGGCATGTCCGCCTACGATTTTATCCTGGAGGAGAACGAGGCGGAGGATGACTGGTATGCTGTGACAGAGTCCTATCTGCACTTCGGTGCGCAGAGCGCCGATAGCGGGGACAACGGCCGGGCCCACATGTGGTATTGTCGCGCCGTCATCACAGCGCAACTCAGTGACCAGCTGGGATGCGCCGATGACACCGATGCCGGAGAGGACGACCAATACGATATCGCCAGCGGCTGCGCGGAACGTCTGGACAATTTCCCGGAACTGCTCGATGCACTGGATCAAGGCGTACGCAGCACTTGGGAGACGCTCACCCCTCTCGCCCGTTTTACCTGGGGATTCTTTGCGCTCTGCCGGACAGAGCGGCTGCTGCTCGGCCTCTCCACGCTCCAGAACTGCGAGCGGTTGGCGGAGATCAGCTGGGTTCTGGACTGGCTGCAGACGATGGACGGCAACCCGGACAACATGGGACGGCTCCGCATCTTCATCCAGTTTCTCCAGGATTGGTCTGCTTCCCGCTCCTACGCGGACACGCGGCAGCAGCTGCCCGTCCCAGGCAATCTGCCCTTCACCCCCATGGACCTGGAGCTGGACCAGACCATCGATGTGATCAGCCACTTCCTCACCGGCATCGACCACGCCAATGCCGTCCGCGACCCATCGCTCAGCTACCAGCAGAAGCTCGACCAGCTCTACAGCGATGAGCTGGACGATGAGGGGACGGGACCCTCCCTGGTGGCGTCCGGCATGCTCAGCGGATACTGGCTGCGGACCTTCTCCTGCCCCATGGAACAGGTCCCCCAGGTCCAGGCAGAGCTGCAGAACATCCGGGACGACCTGGCATTCCTGCAGGGCGACCCCACCGCCGATGCCATCCAGGCCCGCATCGACCGGTACCGGGACTGGAACCTCTTTGTGGGGCACCCCGTGCACCTCTGAGAGAGGCAGCAGCGCCCCCACCACATCTGTATCTGTGAGGTGTTTTTAGATGAGCCAACAGGTTGAATACGCGCTCCAGATCAGCGGCGCCGGCCAGACCTGGGAGATCGCCATCACCAAGGGTTTCTCCCGGATCTGCTCCCTCCCCTTTCTGGTGGAACCGGAGATCTCCTGCACCCTCAGAGACAGCCTCTCACCCCACAGCATCAAGCCCCAAAACCTGTATGCCGCCCTGCGCAAGTACGGAAGCAGGATCTACGGGCTGATCCTGGTGGCGGGGCTGAACGAGGACGACACCGAGCGGCTCAGCATCGTCTATCTCCCGGGGGACGAGTACATCCTTCTGAACTTCCCCAACTACGATGCCCCCAACGAGATCAGCGAGCGGTGTCTCTATGCCGTGCGAAAGGCCTTCCACCTGATCTGAGCGGGACTGTAGACTCCCAGTCTGATCCCCCACGCAATCTGAGCGCCTTGCCGGCCCCGGCAAGGCGCTTTCCCTTCTCCAGAGACAAGACGAGCCCGCCCTGCACTGCCGCAGGGCGGGCCGATTCTCCTTGTTGACGGGACCAGACCCGAACAGGATTCAGAACTGGATGTTCACTTCCTGCATCAGGCAGTCTCTGGAGTTTCCACCCACATAGATGCGGAACACCCCATTTTCCAGCGCGTAGGAGCCGTCGTCCAGGTAGAAGCCCATGTCTTTCTTATTGAGCCTCAGGGAGACGGTCTTTGTCTCGCCGGGCATCAGGTCTGCCTTGGCAAACCCCTTCAGCTCCTTCACGGGCCGGACAATGGATGCGGTGACATCCTGCATGTACATCTGGACGGTCTCCACGGCGGCCTTATTCCCTGTGTTGGTGACATCCACCGTGATGCACAGGGCATCGTCTGCCTCCTGCACAGCGAGCTGGTCGTAGGCGAAGGAGGTGTAGGTGAGGCCGTAGCCGAAGGGGTACAGCGGCTCAAAGCCCTCATCCAGGTACCGGGAGGTAAACTTGCTCCGCCCGCCGGGGCGGCCGGTGCTGGGATGGCTGTAGTAGATGGGACACATGCCGGTCACCACCGGGAAAGAGGAGACCAGTCTGCCCTCCGGCGCCTTGTTCCCAAACAGCACTCTGGCCACGGCGTTGCCCATCTGGACGCCCAGATGCCAGCACTCCAGGATGGCGGGGACATGTGCCGCCTCCCACTTCAGCGCCAGAGGACGGCCATTCATGAGCACGGCCACCACCGGCTTACCGGAGGCCAACAGTTTCTCCAGCAGTTCTCTCTGCTTTCCAGGCAGCGTGATGTCTGCCCGAGAAGAGGCCTCTCCGGACATGTTCACCAGCTCGCCCACCACAGCCACGATCACATCGCCGTAGGCACAGGCTGCAACTATCTCCTCCTCGTTCAGGTCGGTCTCGGGGCCGCAGCAGGGATAGTACTGGAAGGTGGCACCAGCTTTCTCCAGGCCGTCCTGGATGGAGACACAGTCCTTCTCCTCCCAGCTCATGGCCCATGCGCCGATGACCTCTTCCTTAGAGCCGGCAAGCTGTCCCACCAGGCTGATCTTCTGGTCTTTCTTCAACGGCAAAATGCCGTTCTCGTTCTTCAGCAGAACGATAGAGCGCTCCGCCGCCTCCAGGGCCAGGTCCGTGTGCTCTTTGGGCAGGGTCTCATACGGGTCCATGATCTCCTCCGGCACATAGGGGTGGTCAAAGAGGCCCAGCCACATCTTTACAGACAGGATGCGCTCCACAGCTTCGTCTATCACGGCCATGGGAACCTCGCCGCTCTCTACGGCCTGCTGCAGGTACTGCTTATACACCTGGCTGCCCATGTCTACGTCCATGCCGGCATTGGCGGACTGCTTGCCTGCGTCGTACTTGTCCGCCACGATCCCGTGGTTGATGCACTCCCGAATGGCGTCGGCATCGGATACCACAAAGCCAGGGAAGTTCCAGCGCTCTTTGAGAATGCTGCGCAAGGTGAACGGATTCAGCGTGCAGGGCACGCCGTTCAGGTCGTTGAAGGAGGCCATCACCGTGGCGGCCCCCGCCTCCACCGCCGCTTTGAAGGGCGGCAGATAGGTGTTGTACAGCATGGAGTTTGCCATGCTCACCGTGTTGTAGTCCTTGCCGGACTCACAGGCTCCATAGGCCACATAGTGCTTCAGGCAGGCGGCCACATAGTTCTCCGGTGCAGACATATCCCCCTGGAGGCCCTCCACTTTGGCCTTGGCAAACTGGGTGACCAGATACGGGTCCTCGCCGGGACCCTCAGACACCCGGCCCCAGCGGGCGTCCCGGGCCACGTCCAGCATGGGGGCGAAGTGCCAGTCCACGCCATGGGCGCGGGACTCTTTCGCCGCCATCCGGGCGGTACGGGCAAAGAGATCGGTGTCAAAGGTGCCCGCCTCGGCGATGGCCACGGGGTACACAGTGCGGAAGCCGTGAATCACGTCAAAGCCGAACATCAGAGGAATGCCCAGGCGGCTCTCCTCAGCGGCGATCTTCTGCAGCTCATTGCACTTGCGGGGATCCTGCACCATGAGGGAGCCCACCTGGCCGGCGCGAATCTCGTCCTCATGGTAGTCCTGATGAACCCCGGACATGATCTTCCCGAACTCCTCCATGCTGATGCGCCCATCCTCAACCATCTCGACCACTTCACCGATAGGCACGTTGAAGCCGCCGACGATGGACATGGACTCCTGATTCATCTGGCCGATCTTCTCCTCCAGCGTCATCTGGGAGAGAAGGTCTTTCACTTTTGTCTTCTGTGCTTCTGTCAAACGATACATGGGGATTCCCTCCTGTATGATTCAGTTCAAACCAGCCGTTTGGTTTGTATGGGTACACTGCCGATTTCTGCTGTATTGGGGAGCAGCCGCTGTCTGATACACCGGGGAAAGTCCCCATAGAATCCCCAAAGGGGCCCTCTGCTGAGCAGACAGGCCCCTTGGGGAGAGCAGAATAAAAGAGAAAGGGTAGGCAAAAGAAATTACTTGTCCCAGGCGTGCTTGCCGGCGTCCAGGTCGGCGCGGATCTCGGAAACACGCTTGTCATCCAACTTGTAGAACAGAATGGGCACGTTGGACAGGACGGCGATGATAGCAGGGAGAACGTTCACCATGAAGTTGATACCGGCCTTGGCGGATTCGGTCTGCTCCACATTGGGGACGTAGCCGACGGCGGTCAGCAGCATGACGACGGGGGCACAGATGGCGGTGGCCAGCTTCACGCCGAAGCTCAGCATGGAGGCGGCCAGGCCCTCCTGGCGCTTGCCCAGCTTCCAGTCGCCGTACTCGATGGAGTCAGCAACCAGGCCGTAGCAGATGGTGGGAGCGCCGAAGCCCAGAGCACAGACGAAGGACATGCCGTCCAGGTACAGAGGATTGCTGGTGGGGTTGAGGAACAGTGCGAAGAAGCCGAGTGCCATGATCATGTTCATGATGATCATGTAGTTGCGTTTGCCGAATACGCGGGTGCCCCAAGGCACGGAGAGGGTACTCACCAGGGAGCCGACGGTCATGGAGGTAAATACCTGGGAGATCAGCTGCGGACCGCCCACAACGTAGATCACATGGAAAGTCAGGATGCCGTAACGGCCGGAGACGCAGATCGTGCCCATGATAGTGGAGAGGACTACCATCAGCAGCTGGTCGTTCTTGACCAGGTCCCGGACGTTCTGAATGAAGCTGGTCTTCTGGGCGGGGGCACTGCTGTGGAGCTGGTCTGTATACTTCTCTTTGCATCCGGTAGCGCACAGCCAGAAGATGGGGATCAGGAGGACGGAGAGAATCACTGTACACACAAAGTAGCCGGTTGCATCGGCAGCAGGCTGGCCATTGGGGCCCATGGTGTTGGAGAAGTGGAGGATGATGGGCATGGCCACAGCGCCAAGAATGATGCCGATGATGGAAGATCCAACGCCGCGGGCGGTAGCCAGGTTCTGACGGACGCGGGAGTCAATGGCGATGACATTCTGCAGGGCCTGATAGGCGATGGAGCAAGCAGTGTACGCCATGCCTGCGCCGACGTAGCACACCAGGCAGAGCAGCACCTTCGCCATGCCCTGCACAGGGAACACCGTAAAGGTCAGGATGTTGAAGATGGCCAGCACAGGGGGTGCAAAGTAGAGGTAGGGACGGAACCGGCCCCACTTGGTGTTGGTGCGGTCTGCGATCTGACCCATCATCGGGTCGTTGATGGCGTCCCACACGCGGGCGATGAGAACAATGGCGGAGATCGCCGCGGCGCTCAGGCCCACAACGTCTGTGTAGAAGATGTTGAGGTAGCTGTTGATCATGTACCAGCTCATTTGGCAACCGACTTCGCCGAGGGCATATGCCGCCAATAGCTTCGGACTGGTCTTTTCTGCGGTGTTCATGCTTCCTTCCTTTCTGTCAGGGACGGGCCGTGGATTTTCCGTACCGGCATACCGGGCATCACGTTCCAATCGCCGGGCGGGCAGTCCGTCTTGCGAGGATCCGTCAGGAGCACTCCCTCTCCATTGCAGTGCCCCTGAGACGGCCACCATTTTATTGCGTTCTGCACAACTTCTCTCCACCGTTTGTTTCAGTTTTCTACAGCATTGGATGCAGACTTCCCATCCCGCTCTACCGGCATGCAACGGATGTAAGAAAGCTGTTGCAGCCTCAGGCAGCACTGGTTCGCATGCAAGAAACAGCATTACAATTGTTGAAGAATTCCAAAGTAGTTTGACTGCTATGAAAATCTGTGATACCCTTTTCCACGAAGTCAATAGTGAGGGGATCAATTGGATTTATGGGGATTTATCAGGGTTTGGAGATCAAAATGCTGCGCTCTGGAGCCGCCGTAGAAGAGCACTGGCATCCAGATATAGACGTCATTTTTGTTGTTGAGGGCTCTGCCCGCGCCACAGTCCAGGGAAAACCATTTGAGATGGGCGCAGAAGACATTTTGCTGGTCAATTCCAGCCTGACCCACAGCATCAGCTGCCAGGAAGGCGCTCTTCTCTGTCTGGTTCAGTTTCCCTGGCGCATGGTCTCTGATCTGTTGGGCAGCGCTGCCTTTGTGTTCCGTTGCAACAGCGCGGCGGACAAGATGCGCTCCTATCACGACCTCCGTAACATTTTCCGAAGCCTGGTCTACTACTTCGTCCATGAGCAGCAGCAACAGCCGTCCTGCCTGTTGGAGAGCCAGATGCTCCGTCTCCTGGATTGCCTTGTACGCAATTATCTGCTCAAACTGGACCGAGACGCAGAGGGGCAGCTCAGCGATGAAGAGCGCCTCCAGCGCATCTTCCAGTACGTCAATCAGAACTACCAGGACAAGGTAGGGCTGGCCCCTTTGGCTTCCGAAATGTTTGTCTCCACATCCACGCTCTCCCGCTTCTTCAAGAAGCAGACCGGCATGGGCTTCTTGGACTACCTTGTTCAGGTCCGGATTCACGCCGCGGCAATGGCCCTGGAGCGGACAGACGAGAACATCACCCGCATCTCGGTGAACTGTGGGTTTTCCAATCTCTCCGTCTTTAACCGGACTTTCCGAGAACACATGGGAGTCACCCCCTCGGAATACCGCCGCACCCGGCGGGAGGAGCGGCGTCTGGAGACGGAAAGTCAGAGAGAGAGCCTGGAACATCTGCGGGAGCATCTGAAAAATGCGGAAATGGCTGAATTGATCCCACCTGCGCAAACCGAGCGGAAGCGGCGCTACACCATCCGGGCAGACGGGCAGGCCGGAACGCTTTATCAGAAGAACTGGAATGAGGTCATCAACATCGGCCCCATGTACAAGCTCACCCAGGCCAGACTACAGAATCATGTGCTCTCCCTGGCACAGGAGCTCGGCTACTACCGCATCCGCCTCTGGGATGTGCTCTCGCAGTGGCTTACCATCACAGACGTGCCCCACCCAGGCGAATACAACTTCGAGTTGGTGGACAGCGTCCTGGACTTTCTGGTCTCCAACCGGCTGCGCCCCTTCCTGGACTTCGCCAATCGGGCCAACGCCATCACACTGAACGAGCATATGAAACTGCTGCAGGAACGCGCTTACATCCAAGTCTCCTCTCGAGCGGAATGGGAGCACCTGATTCGAGCGTTCATTCGCC
Source organism: uncultured Oscillospiraceae bacterium (assembly GCA_947629915.1). Lineage (GTDB taxonomy): Bacteria > Bacillota > Clostridia > Oscillospirales > Oscillospiraceae > Enterenecus. The sequence continues at coordinate 19,452 of CANRFN010000104.1, forward strand.
ATATCGTCAACCGGTACGGCCAGGCGGAGGCGAACCAGTGGACGTTTGAGCTGACCTATTTCGCCCAGCAGAACAATCTGGAAGCCTGCTATCCCACGGACGGTCCGTTCCGCTTTCAGGACGCCTTCTGCTACTTTTTCACCACCGTCAAGAAGTACCTGCCTCAGGCTGAAGTGGGGGCATTTGGCGCTGTCCCGGACTGGCGTCCCGAGTTTCAGCTCCAGTTCCTGAAGGACTGCCGCGAGGCGGGCTGTGCCCCCGATTTCTTCTCCATCATCGTCTATCCCTACGTCTGCGACCCGGCAGACCCCTATCCCGTACCGCACAGGTCCAGCATACCCGGATGGGAGCGGATTCAAATCCAGCAGTCCCGCCAGCTAATGAAGGAGGCGGGACTGGAAAACTGCAAGCTCGTAGTCAGCGAGTGGAACTGTACCGTCTCCAACCGGAACTACCTCAACGACAGCGCCTACCGCGGGGCATATCTGGCCCAGGAGCTCAACAGCTTCATGGATCTTGCGGATCTCGTGACCGTGAGCATCGGATCAGACTGGGTCGGCAACCATTTCGACACCTATCGGGTGGCGAGCGGCAACATGGGGCTTCTCACCCAGGCTGGCATCCGCAAGCCGGCGTTCTTTGCCATCCAGTTTTTGAACATGCTGGGCGATTATCTGATCACCCGTGGCGAGAACTACATTGTCACCCGCACCGGCCACGGCTCCTACTACATTCTCTGCTTTAACGAGAAGCACTTCAACAGCAGCTGGTACCTCTGTTATCCGACTGATTAAACCGGCCTGATTTGCCGGTTTTAGCACCGAATTGGGGTCGGACATTGGTAATGAGCTC